>CAZDFY010000059.1:0-21129 GCA_964504785.1 uncultured Sediminispirochaeta sp.
TGCTGGGTTCACTGCTGATGGTTCCGTTTGTGCTGTGGGAAGGGGCCATTTTTTCGCTGCACACTCAGCCGCCGGAGGTCTGGTTCGGGCTGCTGTATCTGAGCATCGGCGCCGCCGGTATTGCTTACCTGTGGTACTACGAGGGCATTAAGGCGGTGGGAGCCCCGCGGGCGACTATTTTCCTGAACCTGGAACCGGTGGCCGCTATGGTCCTCGGCATAGTGATTCTGGGCGAGCGGGTGACGCTGCCGGTGCTGATCGGGGCGGTGCTGGTTATCTGCGGCTTGCTTTTGACCAACTACCGCCCGAAAAAAGCCAAAAAGTGATATATCTGTCTCATTCATTCCCGATTTCAAGCTGGACAAGCGCGCGCAGCCTCTGGTACACTTAAAAGTGATATATCAACCTACTAGGGGGAAAAGATGGCTTTAGAACTCACACCGCGCGAAGAGTGCGCCTATGACTGCATATCTCTGGGAGAAATCATGCTGCGCTTCGATCCCGGCGAGGGACGGGTAAAGAACGCCCGCAGCTTCACCGTCTGGGAGGGCGGGGGCGAGTACAACGTGACCCGGGCTTTGCGCCGGTGTTTCGGCCTCAGAACCGCCACTGTCACCGCCTTTGCCGACAACGACATCGGCCGCCTGGCGGAGGACTTTATCCTGCAGGGCGGCGTGGATACCCGTTTTATCAAATGGCTGCCCTACGACGGGGTGGGCCGCACGGTGCGCAACGGCCTCAACTTTACCGAGCGGGGCTTTGGGCTGCGGGCGGCCAAGGGCACCTCCGACCGGGGCAACTCGGCCGCCGGCCAGTTGAAGCGCGGGGACATCGACTGGGAGGATATCTTCGGCAAACACGGCGTGCGCTGGCTGCACACCGGCGGTATTTTTGCAGCGCTGTCCGAAACGACTCCGGAGGTCATCGAAGATGCGGTAAAAGCGGCCAAAAAGCACGGTACTATCGTCAGCTACGACCTCAACTACCGCGCTTCGCTGTGGAAGAGCATCGGCGGAAAGGAGAAAGCCATCGAGGTCAACCGGCGCCTGGCCCCCTACATCGATGTGATGATCGGCAACGAGGAGGACTTTACCGCCGCCCTGGGCTTCGAGGTAGAGGGGATGGATGCGAACATCAGCACCATCCAGATCGAAGGCTACCAACAGATGATCGATTACGCCGTACAGAAATTTCCCAATTTTAAAGTGATAGCTACCACCCTGCGGACAGTAAAAACCGCCTCGATCAACGACTGGGGGGCCATCTGCTGGCACGACGGCCAGTTTCACGAAGCGGTGCACCGCGAAAACCTCGAGATACTCGACCGGGTCGGCGGGGGCGACAGCTTCGCCTCCGGGCTGATCTACGGATTTTTGACGTTCAACGACGCCGCCAAGGCGGTGGAGTACGGGGCCGCCCACGGGGCCCTGGCCATGACCACCCCCGGCGACACCAGCATGGCCGGCCTGGGCGAGGTGGAGCACCTGGTGAAGGGCGGCAGCGCCCGGGTAAAGCGGTAAAGCGCGGAGACATTTTTCAATTTATGGCTTGCCTTTTCCGACTCTGGAGGTAACACTAGAGTCGGAGGAGCAGTCCATGGCAAAGATCAACCGGCTGGAAATTGAAGGGCTTCACGATTTATTTCTTTCTTCCCATCCCTTGGAACAAATCCGCGATAAAAAACCCCCACACACCCGGGTCGATGAGTTTATCAACGAGATAAAGCAGCTTGGGGTCGGCACAATTGTCGTGCTGCTCCCCTCCCACGAAATTCACGACCTGTACGGCGATGTGGATCTGCTGGCCGAATACGCAGAGCACCAGCTGGAGGTGATCCATTTTCCGCTGGAGAACTTCAGCGTGCCCGACAAGATCGAACTCTTCGACCAGTTGATCAGCCGCCTGGCTGCAATACTGGGGGCCCGCAGTATTCTGATACACTGCATGGCCGGCTGCGGACGCACTGGAATGGTCGCGGCGGGAGTACTGGTAAAACGCGGCAGCTCGGCTACCGGGGCGGTTGAAAGGGTACGGGAAGTGCGGCCGGGCAGCATGGATGTGCTGAAACAGATTCTGTTTTTGCGCAGCTACCAGCGCTACCTCGCTGAAGAACATGAAGCACACTAGGGGATACGCAGTCTCTTTGCATATGCAACAAAGCCGCACCCTGGGCTGATCACAGGATGCGGCTTGTATGCTGTGCCCCGCGGGCATCTTTACGCGTTATACGTTCCTGACGCTACATCATCCATACCCGTACCTGTCCAATTGGTATGAAAGAACTCACCCCTTGGGGTATCCACTCGCTCGTAGGTGTGGGCCCCGAAGTAGTCGCGCTGGGCCTGCAGGAGGTTGGCCGGCAGGCGGGCGCTGCGGTAGCCGTCGAAGAAGTTAAGGGCGGTGGTCATAGCGGGGACGGGAATGCCCATTTCGGCGGCCCGGGCGATAACTCTGCGCCAGGAGGCCTGGGCGTCGTCGATGAGGCCGTGAAAATAGTCGTCCAGCAGAAGGTTTGAGAGGTCGGGCTTGCGTTGAAAGGCGTCCTTAATTTTGCCGAGGAAGACGCTGCGGATGATGCAGCCGGCACGCCACATGAGGGCGATGGCGCCGTAGTTGAGGTCCCAATTGTAATCCTGGGCGGCCTGGCGGATCAGCATAAAGCCCTGGGCGTAGGAGACGATTTTAGAGGCGAGCAGGGCCCGGCGGATGTCTTCAATGAAAGCACTGCGGTCTCCGTCGAAGGAGGGCTTCGGGCCTTTGAGGATTTTGGAGGCTTCGACGCGCTCGTCTTTGAGGGCGGAGAGGAAACGGGAGTAGACCGCCTCGCCGATGAGGGTAACGGGCATGCCCATTTCCAGGGAATTGACGGCGGTCCATTTGCCGGTGCCCTTCTGCCCGGCGGTGTCGAGGATTTTTTCAACCAGCGCTTCGCCGTCCTTATCTTTGAAGGCCAGGATGTTGGCGGTGATTTCAATGAGATAACTGTCCAGCTCGCCGGTGTTCCAGTCGGCGAAAACCTTGCTCATCTCGTCGGGGCTTAGGCCGAGGCCGGTTTTCATTAGGTCGTAGGCCTCGCAGATCAGCTGGATGTCGCCGTACTCGATGCCGTTGTGGACCATCTTTACATAGTGGCCGGCGCCGTCGGAGCCTACCCAGTCGCAGCATGGCTCGCCCTCGGGGGTTTTTGCGGCTATGGCCTGGAAGATCTCCTTGACCAGGGGCCAGGCTTTGGGGTCGCCCCCGGGCATCATGGAGGGGCCGTGGCGGGCGCCCTCTTCACCGCCGGAAACGCCGGTGCCGATGTACAGCAGGCCTTTTTCCTGCAGGTATGTGGTGCGGCGGATGGTGTCGGGAAAGTGGCTGTTGCCGCCGTCGATGATAAGGTCGCCCTCTTCTAAATGGGGCAGGACCATTTCGATAAACTTGTCAACCACATCGCCGGCCTTGACCAGCAGAATGATTTTGCGGGGCCGCTCCAGGGATTCGACGAACTCTTCCACGCTGTGGGTACCAATGATGGTATCCCGGCCCTTTGCGGCTTTCTCCATAAAGGTGTCCACCTTGGAGACCGTTCGGTTAAAAACAGCCACTGTGTAGCCCTTGTCGTTCATGTTCAAGACCAGGTTCTGGCCCATGACTGCCAATCCTATTAATCCTATGTCGGCTTTTTTTGCCATTTGTTCCTCCGATTTATTCTATGTTTTTAGGGGCGGCGCGTGCCGACGCACATATGCAGGCAAAGCCGCCGCCCGAACCTTTAATTCAATTCGCGGGCGGGTGAAGCCGCCCGTGAGTGGTGCCGGAGTCCTTGCCCGGACTGGGGGCCGGCTCCGCCGCCCGAAAAGTTCTAATCCAGCTCGCGGGCGGTCCAGAGGCCCAGGGCGGGATTGCGGATAAAGTAAAACTCCTCGCCGTCGGGCAGCCGGTTGTAGCCGTCCTTGAGTGTGTCCGGGTTGTAGCGCTCCATTGCCTCCTCCGGGTCGCGGTACTCGAAGTTGACCGACTCTATCTCTTCCCGGCTCAGATGTCCGGGGCAGTAGGTAATTTTGAAGCGCCCTTCGGAGCTGCCGTGGATCAGGTGGGCCATAGCCCCGAGGTCCTCCTTTAGCTCCGGATTGTCCTCTACAAGCTGCAGTACCTTCGGGGTGCCGCAGTAGCCGTAACGGCGGATGAGCTTGTCGATCTCCGGGTCTTCTCCGAACTCTTTTACCCCCGGGGCCAGCACTATGAGCTCGCCCCCGTCTTCAATGGCCATGCGGGAGCGGTACACCGCCTTGTTCCCTATCCAGGTACTTCGGAATTCACTGGGGTCCATATACGCCACTACCCGTTTGAGGGGCTTATCGAGGTAGATTATGTTGACCTGCTGAGAAAGGGCCGCCGCTTTTTCATAACACTCATGGTCGTCGCCGATAAAAAGGCCCTTCGTCGCGATGGAGCCGTCCTCTTCTACAGCCACTACTGTGAGCACATATACTACCGGCAGGTCCTGGGCAAAATGTTCACTTGCATAGTTCATAAGCTCACGGACAGGTGTTTTCATGCGTCCCATGATCCGCTCGGTGCCGTACACCGCACCAAGGTAATGGCTCTTGTTGATGCCCTCTTTTCCTCCGGTTCCGACAAACAGGTTCTTGTTGTAGTTTGCCAGACCGATTACCTCGTGGGGTACTACCTGGCCAATTGAGAGGATGAGATCGTAATCGCCCTCGCCCACCCGCTCGTTGACCTGGGCCGGCCATTCAAAGTCGAGTTTTCCTTCGGACAATTCTTGGATGACCTCTGCGGGTACGGTCCCCAGAGTTGACAAGCCGCCCCGCCAATCGTGTACACGAAAAAGCTCCTTCGGCGTCTGGCCGTACATTTCTTCGATTTCCCCATCGGTCATAGGGGCATGGGTACCCACCGCCGGAAGTACATCGGTGAGGGTGTCACCGTAATAACGCCATACCTGCTCTGTAAGATAGCCGGCCCGAGAGTGAATACGGCTTACATCGGGAGGAACGGCAATTACTTTTTTTCTTTTCCTCCGGCCGTCCAGGGCCTTTAGAGCTTCATACAAGCCCTCTCGTAAATCGTCGTTGGTGAGGTTCTCATCTTTTCCTCCGCGCGCATAGTACAACATATTAACTCCAATCCGGTTTTTCCGGCAGCGAAGCATCAAACTCCACCGCTAATTTTTTTGCATACTCGCCTTCATACCTTTCATTTAAGAAGCGTTCCAGCCCTTCTTCAAAAAAACGCCTCCAGGACTGCTCTTCCTTTCCCGGTACAATGGGGTAAAACAGTGCGCCGTTGGCCTCCGCAGCTTTTAGATCCCCCGGAGCGTCTCCTATCATGAGTATATGTTGGGAAGGATACTTTCCCTCCGCCGCAAAAGCAAGGTGTTCGGTTTTTGTCCCCATCTCCTGCCCGGCAATAAGGTCAAGATACCCGTCTATATCGTGTTCCTTCCACTCCCGCTGCAGGGCCTCAAGGGGGGTTTGGGAAACCACAATCACCTCCGCTTTTCCCTGAATCTTCTGAAGGCTCTTTTTAAGGTAGGGAAAGGGGGGAAGATTGAATACAATATCCTCGACACTTTTGTTGACGCTTGTCGACCACTCATAGGCCAGCTGAAGATCGGGATCGGGATTATGGGCAAGTTCCGCCTCCAGAGCAGGATTACCGAGCTTGGTTTCTCGATGGATCCACTCCCGCAGTCCCTGCATTTTTGGTATTTCTACCCCCCGTTCCTGCACCACAGTCCGTTCACGGAGGAGGTCCAGGGCAACCACAACAGCCTTAAAACGATTATATCCCCGGGTTTTCGAATAGAGGTTTACAAACTCCCATGTTTCACGGGCATATTTAGATACCGCCTGCAGGCCGAAGTACCTAATAAAGTTGGGACAAAAGCACTCTTTGTGCTTTATTTCCATTGAATCAAAGGCACAACCGTCCGAATCTATACCAATGAGAAAATCATTGTTCCTTTGAAGGGCTTTAAGCTGCTGAACAGGGTCAGTCATAGTTTCTATTCCTTTCGATTTTACATACTATACGAAAACTATTACCATGAAAAATGGGTGGGGTCAAGGCAAAAGAGGAGTTTGACATCTAAAAACTTTCGATATATTATGAAAAAATGAAAATAACGAAAGCGAAGAAGCAATGGCACAACCTACACGACACGACGAGATAATAAATATTGTAAACCGGCGGCGCCAGGTGTCGGTACAGGAACTGCGGGAACGCCTGGGGGTGTCCGAAGTTACGATTCGAAAGGACCTCAGTTTTCTGGAAGAGCAGGGGTATCTGATTCGCACCCATGGCGGTGCCCGTCTTGCCGAGGACCTCGGACGGCTTCAGACAATCTCCGATAGGCGTGAAGTACATGCGGAGGAGAAGCATTTAATTGCCCGCGCCGCCGCCTCATTGATTAACGAGGGGGATACAATTCTTATCGACGCCGGAAGTACCTGCGCCGCCCTTGCCCATGCTGTTCGGGATATGAACTTAAGGGTCATCACGAACTCCCTAGATGTAATGGTGGAACTGGCGGATTCCCACTCGATTTCACTGCATTCGGTAGGAGGAAGTTATCGGCTGGATGCGGGCTCCTTTATCGGCCCGGCAGCAGAAGAATCCCTCCAACAGTACCGCATCGACACCTGTTTTATCGGAACTCCGGCTTTTACCGGAGGCGGTATTTTCTCCTCTCAAAATACAATTGAATCACACTTCAAACGTCAGGCACTGAAAATTTCGAATCGCCGGATCATTCTCTCGGACCACACAAAATACGATAAAACCACTTTTTCAGTGTTCAGCCGGGCCGAAGATATCGATATTCTTGTGATAGACCACAGTTTAGAAGAACTAGAAAAACTGCGTGATTTGGGCATCGAAGTGCTCATTGCAGATGAGATTATTTTATAGAAATTATTTATAGGAAAGAGGAGTAGGTATGTGTGATGTAAAGGAAATGTTTGATCTCAGCGGAAAAACAGCCGTAATAACCGGGGGCGGCGGTGTGCTGGCCGGTGTAATGGCTGAAAGCCTGATTGCCGCCGGGGCAACGGTTTCACTGTGGGGACGGGGACGAAGCGCTCCGGTTTCGGATATTGTAAAAGAGACAGCCGATTCAACCGGCCGGCCCGAGAAGGTCCACGGAGTAACCGTTGATACAAACGACAAAGCCGCAGTAGAGAAGGCACTTCAGCAGACTGAAGCCGAGATCGGCTTGCCGGATATTCTGGTAAACGGGGTAGGCGGTAATCTTGGAAAAAGCTCTTTTATTGAGGCCGACCTGGACACTTTTGAAAAAGTACTCAAGATGAATATTCTCGCCGGATTGGTACTACCGACACAGGTGTTTGCCCAGAGGTGGATTGAGGCCTCCCGGCCGGCTTCCATTATCAATATGGCTTCGATGGCCTCCTACATTCCCCTTTCAGGGGTATGGGCATACGGAGCATCCAAATCGGCGGTTATGAATTTAACCATGGCTACCGCAAAGGAGTTTGCCCCCCATAAGATCAGGGTCAACGGAATCGCTCCAGGTTTTTTTATCGGGCATCAGAATAAGGCGCTGCTGATTGAAGACGAGGCAAGCGGGAAACTCACCCCCCGGGGGCAGGCAATTATCGACCACACACCCTACGGGCGTTTTGGAGAACAGAAAGATTTGGCCGGTACCACCGTCTTTCTGGCCAGCGATAAGGCTTCAGGCTTTATTACCGGCGTCACAATCCCCGTCGACGGCGGTTATCTTGTACATAACGTATAGGCGGGTGAGCGTATGAAAACCTTTATACAAGACAATTTTATGTTGCAAAATGAGACGGCCCGTGAGCTCTATCATACATATGCAAAGGAAATGCCGATTTTCGACTTTCACTGCCATTTGCCTCCGAAGGAAATTGCCGAAAACAGTAAGTACCGCTCTCTGACCGAAGTCTGGCTGGGGGGGGACCACTACAAATGGCGGGCGATGCGCTCAGAGGGTATTGAAGAAGAGCGGATCACCGGAGGGGCGAAAGACTGGGAGAAGTTTAAGGCGTGGGCATCGACCATCCAGCACGCGGTGGGCAACCCGCTGTACCACTGGACCCACCTGGAGCTGCTGCGCTATTTCGGGATCGACGAACTGCTCACGCCGGAGACGGCCCCGCAGATCTACGAGGAGGCCAACCGTCAGCTTCAGCAGGAGGATTTTAGAGTAAGGCCGCTGCTGAAGAAGATGAAGGTCAAGACAGTGTGTACAACCGACGATCCGGCGGATTCTCTGGAACACCACCAGGCGATAGGCCGCCTCGATACGACGGTGGTGCCTACCTTTCGTCCGGATAAAGCCCTGGCTATCGAAGAGCCGCAGAGCTATCTTCAGTACCTAGAACATCTGGGAAAATCTGCAAACCTTGAGATAAAATCCTACAGAGATCTGATCGATGCGCTGGACTCGCGTCACGCCTTCTTTCACAGCATCGGCGGGCGTCTATCCGACCACGCCATGGAGCTTCCCTTTGCCGAGGAGAGCAGTGAGGCCGAGGTTTCCCGTATATTTGAAAAGGTGCGAAAGGGTCTCGAGGTGGACCACCTTGAAACACTGCAGTTCAAGACGGCGGTGCTGAGAGAAATAGGACGGATGAACTACCGCCGCGGCTGGACTATGCAGCTGCACATAGGTGCCCAGCGTAACAATAACAGCCGGATGCTCAAATCCCTCGGGCCGGATACCGGTTTTGATTCTATGGCCGACGGCAGGGTGGCGGCCCCGCTGTCACGACTGCTGGATATGCTCGACTCCGAAAATCACCTCCCGAAAACCCTTCTGTACGTACTCAATCCGCGGGATAACGACTTGATAGCCAGCCTGATCGGCGCTTTTCAGGACGGCAGCGTACCGGGTAAAATTCAGTTCGGTTCCGGCTGGTGGTTCAACGATCATAAAGAGGGAATGGAACGACAGATGACAGCCCTGGCAAATATGGGTATTCTCTATCGCTTTGTAGGTATGCTGACGGATTCACGAAGTTTCCTCAGCTTCCCCCGGCATGAGTATTTCCGGCGGATTCTCTGCAATTTGATCGGCGAATGGGTTGAGCGGGGAGAGGCCCCGAGGGATATGAACTTTCTTGGTGAAATGGTGAGGCGGATCAGCTATCAAAACGCCGAGGAATACTTCAATATTCCCGGCAACAGTTACGTGCAGCAGGAGTAAATATAGGAGTATATAAATGAAAAGAGTAGTCCAATTAATACAAGAGCAGGGGCTGATGGATAAAGACCAGACCCAACTAAATTCACTTAAACAGGACCCGAAAAATCTGATTCGCAAAGAGGGAATGCGTCTCTATCCACGCTCACTTTACCGGCAGGGAGAGGCCCTGTACTGTATAGCAATGCTCGACAAGAAAAAGCAGCTGTACCGAATTTCCACAGCACCGGTACACGACGGGCTGGAGGGGACGGAAGCAAAGATAGAAGGGCTGCAGGTGCTTGAAGCGCCTCTCTCTAGGAAGAACGCCTCGGTACTCCACGAAATCTTCCCCTTCACCGCACCTAGGTCGCTGCGGGAGAAACGCACCACCGTCGGATGCGGCGACCGTTTAGGACTGGCAACCGCCGCGCATCTGCGGGCGGTACGTAAGTTCAAGGCCTTTCCGGTACTCGCCCAGCAGTCGATTCGCGAACTTAACTTTACCGGTCGGGACTTCGAAGAGGTAGTGACCGATGCCTCGTTTCTGGTCTTTCAGGAGGGCTACGAAGACGGCTGGGGGGCCGACGGGGACCATCTTAAAACAATTGACGATATCGATGTTGCCCTGCAGGCTAAAATGCCTATGATCACCCTTGATCTGACGGAGGTGCTGCATCCGGAAGCCGCTGATTATTCGGTAGAACAGCTGAACAGGGAGTTCGACCGGCTTCCCACGGAAACCAGAGATTATATTGAGAAGTACTACAGCAAAAGAATTTTCAACATCGGCGAAGGTACTATCTCCCTTAGCGAGGAGGAAGCAAAAAAGTGTGCTTTGATGTACTGGGATGCCCTGGAGTTTGCCGCCAAGGTAGACCGGCATTTGCGGGACCATCGGGGAGATCAATACGACTTTGAAATAAGTATCGATGAGACCAGTTCTCCCACCCTGCCCTCGCACCATTTATTTATTATTATGGAGCTGCAGCGCCGGGGGGTTACGGTTAATTCCCTGGCACCCCGCTTTATCGGCGATTTTCAGAAGGCGGTGGACTATATCGGCGACATAGATGAATTTGAACGTCAGTTTCGGATACATACGGATATTGCGAAGGCCCACGGAGATTACAAAATTTCGGTCCATTCGGGGAGTGATAAATTCTCTGTGTATCCGGCAATCGGTACACATACCGCCGGCAAGCTGCACCTCAAGACCGCCGGTACAAGCTGGCTGGAGGCGGTGAGAACTATTTCCCAGGCAGACCCAAGCCTCTACCGTCTGATGCACCGCAAATCGGTGGACTACTTCCCCGAAGCCCTAAAAAGCTACCACATTACCGCCGATATCTCGGTACTGCCGGAACTCGAAAAGACATCGGATGATGAGCTCGGCGCATACCTCGAAATAAGCGAATCGCGGCAGATGCTGCATATTACCTATGGAGGCTTACTGAACGACCCCGAGGTGCGGGAGCGCTTTTTCACCGCCCTATCGAAGCATGAGGAGCTGCACTACGAGCTGTTGGAAAAACATTTTACAAAACATCTTGAGAGATTAGGCATAGAGCGCGTACAATAGGGGGTAATGACGGAAAACAGACGGGCCCTGCTGATAGACGATGATACTACCGCCCTCGAGCTGATCAAGGACCTGCTGGAGCCGAAGGGCATCCAGGTCCATTTGGCCGATTCGGTAGATCGGGGGATCGAGAAGCTAAGCCGCCACAGTTATCAGGTGGTAGTGAGCGATTTAAAAATGCCCGGCAAAAGCGGCATGGATATGCTGGATTACTGCAGGGCCCATTATTCCGAAATACCGGTGGTCATACTCACCGGACATGCCACCGTTCCCAGCGCAGTCGAGGCCCTGAAAAAAGGGGCCTTCGACTACATCTCTAAACCGATTCAGATTGAAGAACTCGAGATGGTCATTCATAAGGCCATTTCCCACGAAAAACTCAAGGCACAAAACACCTTCCTGAAGCAGGAGCTTGAAAAGCGTGATGAGCTTTTATACGAAACCCACAGCCCCGAGCTCCGGCGGGTGTACGAAACTATCCACAACCTGCACGACATAAACTCAACCATCCTGCTCACAGGGGAATCGGGTACCGGGAAGGAGGTAGTTGCCCGTTTAATCCACCGCAGCAGCAACCGCTCTTCCGGAAGCTTTGTGCCGATTAACTGCGGTGCCATACCGGAGCAGCTGATTGAGTCTGAGCTGTTCGGCTATGAGAAGGGCGCCTTCACCGACGCGAAGCAGCGTACCAAGGGGAAACTTGAAATTGCCGACGGAGGCACCCTGTTTCTGGATGAAATAAACGAGCTTCCGAGCAGGGCCCAGGTTTCGCTGCTGCGCTTTATCCAGGAGCGGGTGGTGGTCCCCCTCGGCTCCACCCGCCAGGTACATGTTGATGTGCGGATTATCGCCGCCTCCAACAAGGGGCTGACGCAACTGGTCCGCCAGGGAAACTTTCGGGAAGACCTGTATTACCGTATCAACGTAATTCCCCTGGCCCTGCCACCCCTGCGCCGAAGGGCCGAGGATATCCTTCCCCTGGCGGAGTGGTTTCTGCACAAGTTCAGCCGTGAATACAACCTGCCTGTCCACAGTCTCAGTAAAGCCGCAGAAAAAGCCCTGAAAAATTACCACTGGCCGGGGAACATCCGAGAACTTCGGAACTGCATCGAGCGGGCATCGATAATTGGTAATTCCGAGTGCCTTGATGCGGCGGATTTGTTTTTACCTGGAAGCGGCGCCGATGCTGAGGCTGGAGGCGGAGGCAGCCAAAATGAAAGCCGGGAGCACTGTCGCTGCTGCTTTGAGGATTTGGGAATTATTCCTTTAAAAAGGCTGGAAGAAGAGTATATCCGTTTTGTAGTGCATGAGCTGGGGGGCAACAAGAGCCGGGCGGCGGAAAAGCTGGGGGTTTCGGTACGGGGCCTGCGGTATAAATTGAATAATGAAGCAGATACGCAATAGACTGTTTATCCAGATCCTCATTCCCACAATGATTATCTTTTTTTTGGTAATCGGCGGGGGCCTGCTGTACGTAAACCGCTCCTTCGAGCAGCAGGCGGTCCAGCAAAAATCGAACGAACTGACGAAAGCCTCCCGGGCAATCCACAACTGGCTGGTAGCCCGAATATCCAATTTAATCCAGCTTTCCCGTACCCCCCTCATGTATGAAGGGAACGGACCGGAGGTTCGCAAGTTTCTGGGGGAAGAGAAAAAACGGCTCTCCTTTATCTACGATACCATGTATTATATCAGCCCGGAGGGCAGCTATTGGGATACCTCCGGTAATTCGGGGAACCTCGATACGGGACAGCCCCTGTTCAGAAATCTAGTCGAGGAGAACCGTTTGTTTTACTACGACGGTCCGATTCTCGACAACGACGTTTTCTCCGAATCGATTCTCATCGGAGTGCCGATTAAAAATGAAAACAAACGCACCGCTATTTTAGCTGCCACAATTCCTATTCCCACTTTTCAGCGAGTGGTCGGGTATTTTACTATGGAAGAGTTCGACAGCTTTATGCTGGTGAATCCCCGATCAATTATCATTGTGCATTCCGACCACAGCATGATCGGCAAGAGCGAACGCGGAGAATACGGCATCACCTTCTCCTCCGACACCCGCCGACAGGAGGATATGGTCTTCGTTTCGGTGCTCCGCACCACCTGGAAACTGGTCGGATTCGTCCCCCGTGACAAGATGATGGCCCCGATGTTTCAGATAAATCAGATAGCCGGGGTATTTTTCGTCCTGCTGCTGATCATTATTGGCTCGGTCTCATTGGCTATTTCCTATCATGTTGCCCTGCCGATCCGGCGGCTTACCAGCCGTGTAGAGTCAATAATGGAGGGAAACTACCGCCAGAGAATCGAACTCCACACTCAGGATGAGCTGGACGAACTGGCTAAGGCCTTTAACCGGCTGAGCGACCGGCTTATACGGCTGAGAACCGATGACCGTTTTGTATTTCTAGGCCACGTCTCTGCCCGGGTAGCCCACGAGGTCCGAAAACCACTGCACATCATTCAATTAGTAGTACAGACCCTAAAAGAAAATTCCTCCGAACATGAGAAACATCTGCGGATGATAGAAAATGAGGTGGAAAATGCCGACCGCTTTGTAGGAGAAATTCTTAACTTCGCCCGGCCTGAGCACATTAACAGTACCCGCTATGATCTGCATTCGCTGTTGGAAAAGGTTATCCGCAAATATCAGATGATGGCTGAAGGGGCGGGGATAGAGCTCAACCTCGAGGTAAAAGAGAAGATACACCCCTTCTATATGGACATTATCAAGATGGAAGAGGCAATTTCAAACCTGCTGGTCAATTCGATTGAGGCGCTGGAGGACGCGGAGGCGGGGGAACGCCGCATTACCGTGTCCCTCTACACCCGGGGCAGTGAAATAATAATTGCGGTGGAAGACACCGGCCCCGGCTTTCCGGAGGAGGAGATCGACAAGCTCCTGGACCCCTATTTTACGACCAAGGAGGAGGGAACCGGCCTGGGCCTGTCAATCAGCTACCGTATTTTAACCGCCCACGGGGGAAAGCTGATTCTGGAAAATTCCCCGGAACACCACGCCCGGATCCTTATTACCCTGCCCCTGTAGAAAATGAGCAGAAACTTTTAGAGGGAACCTTTGGGGCGGAGTGTGCCCTGCAAAAATTGCCGCGGGGGTAGGAAAGCTTTGCCTATCCTGGGGGGTGTTCCTGTTGCACAGCAGGCAAAAACAGAACCGCTTTGGGGGCGCCCACCGCTTTGGGGACGTTCTTCTCATTCCACTGAAAAGACTTATAAATAAAAGCATAAAACTGCTTCCGAAAAGGCCAGATGGCATAAAGATTGCATTAGCATAAGAAACTATATTAAAAGGAGTGTTCTAATGAAAAGGTTTCTTACTGTACTAGTGGTCCTGTGTGTTGCCACGGCCCTGTTTGCCGGAGGCCGGCAGGAAGCGGAACCTCAGGAAGGGGAACAGGAGGTCCGGACCCTGCGAGTAGCGGCCCCGCCCTGGATTTACAAGAAATTCGATTTGGAAAACTACGCCAAAGAGTTTGATGCGGCTCACCCGGAGGTAAAACTGGAGCTGATCAGGGCGGACAAATGGGGAGGCCCCACCTACATCACCGAATGGAAACAGGGAACCACCCCCTTTGACGTGTTTGTCGGCGGAAGCGGTTCGATGCTGGCGCCTCTCATTGCCGGAGGATGGACTGAACCGATGGACTCTATGTTCACCGGCGATATGGCCAAGGACGAGTTTGTGGGCGGTTTTCTTTCTGCCGGACACTACAAAAAGCCTGAGGGCGGCGGCACCTATTATCCGTGTATTCCCTTTGTCGGAGAAGTCTCTATCATCGGCGTAAACACCTCGATTATGAAGGACGCCGGACTCTGGGCAGGCGGAGGCCCCAAACCGATTCCCGGCTGGGAACCCGAAGAGTTTCGCAACTGGTTCGGCGCGCTGAACGATGCCTCGGACCTGGGCGCTCACGTGCAGATTTGGGACCGCGAGTTTATGCAGTACAACTACTGCGGACCGATCAAGGCCATGACCGGCACCTTTATGGAAGAGGACGGCAAGGGCTTTGATGTAACCAGCGATGCCGCCAAGCGCTGGCTGACCTATCTGCAGGAAATGCACGATGAGGGTGTTGCAACCTACACCACCACCGACGATCAGGGCTACCAGAAGTGGAAAACCAACGCCACCGGTTCGTTTTACGCGGCCCAGGGCCACATAATGGAACTGGTCAGTGTGACCGAAAACGAGTCCGACATTGCCTACCTCGGCTGGCCGGATGCCGACAAAAACGGAAGCATCATCTGGACCCACTCGGTGTGGATACCTAAGGTTGCCAAGAACAAGGACCTGGCCAAGGCATTTATCCGCGAGGTAGTTTTTTCTAAAGAGATGCAGCAGTGGAGTTTTAACAACTACGGAAAACTGCCGGTTATGAAGGACTACTATGGCGAGGGCATTACCTGGTTTCAGGACCAGATGCCGACCATTCTTTCGGTAGCCGATGCATCCAGCCCGATTCCTCTGTTTACAGACCTGCAGGAGTATCTGGACATACTGTTTAAGTATCTGCCGGAAGCAGCCTTTGGACGGATGAGTGTCGATAAAGCCCTACAGAACATCCAGGATGAATCCGAAGGCCTGGATTTTTCGGACCTGCGCGCCCAGTAAAGGCGGGCAGTAGCAGAAAGGCCGGCGGGGGTGGTGATTCGCCCTTGCCCGGCCTATTTTATTCTTGTTTTACTCTCAAGGTGGCACCATGAAACAGCTTACAAAGAACAGTCTGCGGGACCGTCTAAATCTTGCTTTTTTTCTTTTTCCGACCATGTTATTTGTAATTATTTTTATCGCGTTCCCGGTCATCTTTTCCGGGTATTTGAGCTTGACCGAGTTCAACTACGCCTCGGACCCGGCGCCGCAGTTCATTGGCCTCAAGGGTTATATCGATATGGTGAAAAGCGACATCTTTTTTCACACCGCCCTGTATAATCAGATGCGCTTTGCGGTAGCCTATTTTTTAATTGCCTTTGCGGTATCCCTTGTTTTGGCAATTTTTGTCAACGAACTTCAGCGGGGGGTTCAAGTTTTTCAGGTTATCTTCTATATGCCGATGATTGTTCCGATGTCCCTGGTAGGCATCACCTTTGCCTGGATTCTCTCACCGGACCTTGGAATTTTTAACCACATGCTGAGGCTCCTTGGTTTAGGCCATATCACCCACGATTGGTACGGTGAGCCGAGTACCGCCCTCAACAGTCTGGTATTGGCCCGTACATGGAAGATGATCGGCTTTACCCTTATTATTTTCTTAGCCGGACTACAGGGCATTTCGAAATCCCTGAAGGAGTCGGCCCGGGTGGACGGGGCAAACTTTTTTCAGGAGATTGTGTTTATAGTACTTCCTAACCTCAAACCCTACATGTTGATCGGGGGTATCTGGATCCTTATCAATTCGCTGAAGGTCTTTGTACTGCCCCAGGTTATCACCCAAGGAGGGCCCGGGTCGGCAACACTGACTTTGTATCTTTACTCCTGGAAACTTGCCTTTGAACGCCTGGAAATGGGTGAAGCCTCCCAGGTGGCCTATCTGACGGCTTTTATCATATTGTTTTTCACATGGATTCTTAACCTCATTTTTAAGCCTGAAACGGCCCAAAAAGGATAGGAGTATAGTATGAAAATGGTCCGTAGACGAGAAAAAATCCTATTTATCTTTGTGGTTGTATTCGCGATTCTCTTTCTATTTCCGATAGTGTGGATGTTCATTACCTCGATTCGTACTACCCAGGATCTGTACAAATACCCCCCCACACTGATTCCCCATGCCCTTACCTTTGAAAACTTTGTATATATCTTTACCGAGATGGGAGGTTTTGTCAGGTACGTGGTAAATAGTCTTGTTGTCACCATATCAACTGTTCTGATTGTGCTGGTTTCCAGCGCCATGGGAGGGTATGCCTTCGGCATGCGGAAGTTCAGAGGACAGAATATTATGTTTACGATGGTAGTGGGAGTACTCACTATTCCCTACATCATGTATCTAATACCCATTTTTCTGATGGAGTATGAAGTGGGCCTGCAGAACACCTGGCTGGGGCTTATATTTCCCTACGTAGCGCTGAATCTTCCCTGGGGCCTGTTGATAATGCGGGGGGCCTTTTCCACCATCCCCCTTGATATCCGGGATGCCGCCATTATCGACGGCTGCACTGAAATTCAGATGTGGCGAAAGATCCTTGTGCCGATCAATCGCCCCGCTCTGGCGGCTACCACCATCATCACCTTTGTATTTGCCTGGCAGGAGTATATGTTTGCCAGTACCCTCATGACAAAGAACGAGTGGCAGACCCTGCCGGTGGGTATTGTATGGCTGCGGGACGAACTGCAGACCCTCGTCATGGGCCGAGTCGGGGCAATGGTAATTGTGACCATTCTGCCGGTGCTGATTCTCTTTTTTATCTTTCGTGACTTTTTCATTGAAGGCTTGAGTGAAGGTATGTTGAAAGGGTAAACTTGATTCCTATGAACAGAAAAACGTTGATACTGCTGCTTCCGATTACCATTATTCTGGCGGCGGCGGTTTTGTGGCTCACATTAGTCTCTCCGGGGCACTCTTCCGGTGAAAACATTGTTCTGAAGGCGGCGGACGACCACGAGCTGACCTACCCGACAACTCAGGGGCTTATCAAGATGGGAGACCTCTTAAAAGAGTGGACCCGCGGACGGATCACCGTACAGGTATATCCCTCGGCCCAGCTCGGCTCGGAGAAGGAGACCATCGAACAGACCCAGCTGGGGGCGATCGATATCAACCGGGTCAATATTAACCCCCTTACCCAAACCGAACCAAGTTTGAAGGTATTCTCCCTGCCCTATCTTTTCCGGGATGCCGATCATATGCACAAGGTAGTGGACGGTCCTATCGGCCGTGAGCTGATGGAGAAATTGAAATCCTCGGACTTAATCGGCCTTGGTTATTACGACTCCGGTCAGCGCAGTTTTTACAACTCGGTCCACCCCATCCGCACGCTCTCCGACCTGGAGGGCCTGAAAATCCGGGTACAGAAGGCCGAGATCATGCAGGACCTGGTACGGGCGGTCGGCGCTGAACCGATCCGACTTGCCTTTGAAGAGGTGTATACCGGCCTGCAGACCGGAGTAATTCACGGAGCGGAGAACAACTACCCCTCCTGGATTACCAAGGGCCACTACGAGGTGGCCAAATACTACACCATGGACGCCCATGTCCGGACTCCAGAGATAATTTTATTCAGCAAAAAAACCTGGGACCGTCTATCGGAGGCGGACCAGCAACTGATCCGCCGTGCAGCCCAAGAGTCGGTACCCTACCAGAGAAAACTGTGGCGGGAAAAAGTAGAAGCCTCTATTCAAAAAGCCCGTGAGGCCGGGTGTGAGATTATTACCGACATCGACATCACCCCCTTCCAAAAGGCAATGGAGCCGGTGTATACCAGCCACGGAAAAGACCTTACCGAATACATAGAGCGTATTCGGGCGGTACAATAAGCAATTAGGAGATTGAAATGAAAGGGCATCTAACTTCAACGATACTGCGTACCCTGCTTACTCTGCTTGCTCTGTTCACACTGCTGACAATAAGCAGCTGCGCCACCCAGCAGACCGGATCGATCGAAAACCCGCCGGGCTTCTTTCACGGCCTGCTGCACGGGTTTCTGATTCTGTTCAGCTTTATCGGCAGCCTGTTCTCCGACTACGAAATATACGCCTTTCCGAACACCGGCGGCTGGTACAACCTCGGCTTCCTGATTGGCGCATCAGCCTTCCTTGGCGGCAGCGGGTCGAGCGCGAAACGGCGGTAGGAACAGCTTTGAGATCAGGGCACAACTCTTGGGGGTAACCCTCGGGTGGACAGGCTTATCCGACCAGTTCATTGTGCCCAATAACAGTACCGGACTTTGCATTGAAAATGTCATGACTAATTACAAGAATAGGATGATGCCTGACCTGTTTGGAACCTTCTATCGGACTCAAATCGGCCCAGTAGATTTCTCCTCTCAGTATTCCGGCCATACTTCATTCTCCGCTGCAACACCCTCTTCGGCATAGCTTTTTTCAGCTTCTTCATCCAGCTTTTCGAGCTCATGCATAAGCGGCCCTTCCGTCGATTCATTCATAGCCGAGATCATCTCCTCGGCCTTGTAGGAGCTGCGTACAAACGGAGCGGCGGCCACGAAGGCAAAGCCTTTTTTGTAGCCGGTTCGCTGATAGGACTTAAAAGTGTTCGGATGGATATATTCTACGACCGGAAAATGGCTCTTGCTGGGGGGCAGGTACTGGCCAATGGTCAGGAAATCGCAGTCGACACTGCGCAGGTCATCCATTACAGCATGAATCTCGGTTTCGGTTTCGCCCAGGCCGACCATGAGCCCCGATTTGGTGTAGACATGCGGGTTGAACTGCTTGGCGTTCTGCAATACATCCAGAGACTGCCGGTAATCGGCCTGGGGACGCACCTGCTGGTAAAGACGCGGGATGGTTTCGAGGTTGTGGTTGAGAATATCCGGGCCGGAGTCCATGACTGTTTTCAGGGAGGCCCGGTCTCCCTGCAGGTCGGGAATCAGCAGTTCAATAGTGACTGCGGGTGTTTTTTTCCGAAGGGCTTCCACCGTAGCGGCAAAGTGGCCCGCCCCGCCGTCGGGCAGGTCGTCGCGGGTTACCGAAGTTATCACCACGTGGACCAGGCCGAGGCGGGCCGCCGCCTCGGCCAGCCGCTCCGCTTCATCCGCCTGTACGGCTTGCGGCTTTCCCTCCGGCACATCACAAAAGCGGCAATTGCGGGTACAGATATTTCCAAGGATCATAAAGGTTGCGGTTCGGCTGCTGAAGCACTCCATCCGGTTCGGACAGTTGGCCGCCTCGCACACGGTGTTCAGGTGCAGCTCTTTCAGCATGCGCTTGACTGAGCCGAGATTTCCGCCGCTGCGGATCGGGACTCGAAGCCACTCGGGCTTCGGCCTCATTTTCGGTGTAGGCTTTGAATCCTGGTTCGCTTTCTTCACTGCAGCTGCTCCTCCAAAGAGCTTCTTGAAATGCTTGCAGTCTTTTCATAGCCGAATATCTCGGCAAACAGCGGACCAGCCTTCTGCATAACCGCTGCAACTGTTACCTCGACCACGCCGGCGGGTCCTCCGGTCCCATTCCCCAGCTCCTTGGAAATAGAGGTAACCCCGCGGCCGCCGCCGCTGATTCCACACGGAATGATATACGAAAAGTAGTTTAGGTCTGTACACACATTCAGGGCGAAACCGTGCATACTGACGCCTTTGTGAATAGAGATGCCGATGGCCGCAATTTTGCTGTTCTCCACCCAGACCCCGACATATTCATCCTCGGTGTGGCATTGAATGTGATAGTGTCGTCCCAGCAGCTCGATCAGAAAAGTCTCGATATTGTGCACAAAACGTTTGATTTTTCGCTGGTGATGCCGCAGATTGATGATCGGATAGCCGACCAGCTGACCCGGCCCATGATAGGTGGCCTGACCACCCCGGTCGACCCAGGCAGTAGAGATGCCCCTGCTCTTCAGGATTTCCTCGGAAAACAGCAAATCGGAGTTCTCCCCCCGTTTGCCCAGAGTCACCACATGGGGATGCTCCAACAACAGGAGCGTATCCGGAATTTCTTCGCGGCTGCACTTTTCAATCAGCGCGTATTGTAAGTCGAGGCCTTTCTGGTAGTCTATCCGGCCGAGATCGGCAATCTGCAGTAGCATATCTGTACTTTACTCCCATGATCGCGCTTGATCAAACCCCTTTTCAGTAGAGAATTGAAAAAACTAAAAATTACAGCCGACATTATCATCACCCCACTCCGATTACATCAAGTATAGTCGGTGCACTGGCCTTTCTCGGCGACGGCTCGAAGGTAAAGCGATGGTAAAACACAAAAAAATTCTTGTAAACTTTGAAGCACAGGCGCACTCTCTTCTGTATTAATAGGTAAAAACCCATTACAATAGGAGTGTGGATATGGAAAATTTGGCCGAACTCTTGGAAGAAGAGCTGGCGGAAGCCTTTGAGGTAAAAGACAGAAAATCCCTTCACCGTTATGTGGTGCTGCTCACGCAGCAGCATGTTGATCAGAATACATATGAAAACCAGTACAGCGAACTTAGAAAGGATATCAAAGCAACAATTCAGGCTGTTGAACAAGGTTTTATACGAATGGACCAGCGTTTTGAAGCCTTTCAGATACAGATGGATAAGCGGTTCGATGCAATGCAAAAGCAGATGGATGAACGGTTCGATGCAGTACAAAAGCAGATGGATGAACGGTTCGATGCAGTACAAAAGCAGATGGATGAGCGGTTCGATGTTACTCAAAAACAGATGGATGAACGGTTCGATGCTACTCAGAAAC
>CAZDFY010000060.1:0-20029 GCA_964504785.1 uncultured Sediminispirochaeta sp.
CCCAGGTATGAAAAAGGCAGCCCGCCTGTCGGCGACCTGCCTTTTTTCGGGCTGGGCGGATTTGAACCGCCGACCCCATGTCCCCCAGACATGTACGCTAAACCACTGCGCTACAGCCCGTTGCATAATGTGCGAAGAAAAAAGTAGCATAATGCCGCTGAAGTGTCAACGGGCGGGAGGGGCTAACTTGTCCTATCCCTACAAAGTATTGCAAGGTAATTAATTAACTCTTCTAAAACCTTGGTTTAGTGTAAACTGCTTTAAATGAAAAGTCAAATGTCGGCGAAGGAATTGTGAAAGAATTGTGATTAGGCGGTGAATTTAACCGTTAGCGAAAATGAGTTGGCTACAAATTTGGCTACAAATTTGAGAGTACAAGGCGGTATTTTGCTTTACGGATGCATAGGGATTAGTTACTATTGAGTGCAAATGTCAGATTACAAAAATTTTAGGACAACAACTAACGTTCGAGACTTTTCCACGATGCCCCTACTGCAGTTGGCCCTTAGAGCACATATCAAGCAAACCTACCAAGTGTCCCAATTGCCAGCAGACACTCAATAACGATGATTTTAAAGGGGGAAACGACGATGAATCTCCTTAAACGATTCCTTATAACTGTACTCCTACTTGCTCTACCTCTATTTGCTTACTCACAACAACCCATTGAACTCCCGGCCTACAGTTCTTCCGATACGGTTATCCACCACACCGGTTACTCCCTCTCCTTCAGCGAAGAGCATGAACATGCAGAATGGGTAGCATATGAACTTACTGTAGAGGAACTCCGGGGAACCGTTGAAAGGACAGATAACTTTAGGGCCGATTCGCTTATAGACAGTGAATCAGCATCTCTATCAGATTATAGAGGCTCTGGGTATGATAGAGAGCACTTAGCACCTGCGGGTGATTTCAAATGGGCAGAGGAGGCAATGAGTGATACTTTCTACTTTTCAAATATGTCTCCACAAAAACCCGGTTTTAATCGAGGGATATGGAGAGACTTGAATCTTCGTATAACCGTGCATTATGATTTGATGGAGAGGATTATTCGGTACAAAAGCAGGAAGTGGAACAGAGTGTAGAAAGACAGGATGCTCCGGCAAGGTATTGGATAAATGGGAATAAGCGGCATAATTCTGACTGCCGGTACTATGGTAATACAAAGGATAGGTATTATACCGATGAGAAAGTTGGTGAGGCGTGTGGGATTTGTGGGGGGGGGCAAGCGGACGACCTGGGCAGCTTGAAAAAATCGCTTTACATAGTGAAACACCCGCGATTAGACTATACTATATGAAAAGCCATACAGCTCTACTACGCCTTTCGGCCGAGTTGGGAATACTCATCGCACTCGCCTTTCTCCTTGCATCCTGCCTCTCCCCGGCCTCCTCGAAGAGAGCCGAGGAAACACCGGCAGAGACGGCAGAGAGGATATTCGGAGCCTTACCCCATTCTGCGGCACGATTTCAGTCGGGGAATCTCTCCATGCTCATTCCTCCCGACTGGGTGGTGAGAAGAAAAATTGAAGAGGGAAACCTTATCATAGATGATAGTTCCGGCAGACACATGCTCGAGATCTACTCGATAGAGTCTCGGCAGGGCGTGAATGCCTCTACCGCAGGCGAATACCTTGCCCGCTCCCTCGACTCCCCAATAGGAGAAAGATTCCGAGGTCGCTGCTCAGGCTACGAGGCGGTCTACCTCTCTTTAGAAGACGGAAGGTCCATCCTTGCAGTAGACCTAATCGACTCTCTTTTAGTTTCGCTATCCGCAAAGGGCGCCGGCGGAATCCTCCCATACCTGAAGATAGGAGAGGTGTCGCAGGAGATACGGACGCGAAGCTCCTATTCCTTCCACTCTCTCGACAGCCCCTGGCTCTGGTTCGGCGACACCGAGGGTGGTTTCGTTCTCGGCATAGAGAAGAGAGGGGAGCTGTCTGCCCTCTTCGGAGACGAAGCTCCCTCGCGGTACTCGAAATTCTTTTCAGAAGAAACGGCGGAAAGCAGCGAAGGGCGCATACGAAAGCTGGTAGACAGCTATCCGGCCGAGATCGTTTACAGGAGCTTTGTCGAAGGGGAAAGCCGGCACATCGCTCTCCGCATAGAGATGGCCGATACGAGTCACTATGCACTGATTCAACAAAATGGCTTCGAGCTCGAGGTAGAGGACTTGCTCGCTACCGAACGCTACACGAAACTGTTCTCGAGCTGCATTCACTTCGGGGCTCCATACTCGGCAATCGTTTCAGAAGAGATCCCCGGTCAAAAACCCCAGCTTGTACTTACCGAGGAGGAGTAGACGATGTATGCAGCACATTTTCATTATCGATTCCCCGCGCCGTGCTCCATCCTCCTCACTATCTCTCTCATCCTGCTTATTTCACCGGTTAAGCTCGAGGCACAAGATCGACCGAGCGTGGGACTCAAACCTGTTGTCCACGAAGATTACCCCCAGGCACAGCAGCTCGCCTCCACCGTCGAAGACATTCTCACAACCACCCTCACCCTCATGAAGAGCTATCGCTTTACTCCGCTGCCGAAGGAGGCGGACGAGGAGACGGAGAGCAGTGTGAAACCCACACAAGGCCCTTCCGTCGACAATTTGATAGGCGGGCGAATCGAAGAGGAGGAAGGACATATTCGCCTTTCTCTCTGGGTCTATAACAGTGCGGAGGAGGCGCAGACCGTAAACATAGACGGCAGCGCCACGAGTTATTTCGACATATTTGAACTGACCGATTCGCTGGTACTCGAGCTACTGAAGGGTTTTACCGACGAGCCGGTCTCCTTCGCCTCTCTCGCTTTTGCTCCACGGGGAATCGAGAGAGAATACATGGTCTTTATAGACGGAAACGAAATGGGGAGAAATCTCCGGAGGATCGACAAAATAATCGCCGACTCCTACGAACTCCGTATCGAGGATACAGCCGCCTCCCGCAGCGTGTTTAACGAAACCATCGAGCTCGAGGCGAACGAAGTCACCGAGATTCCCTTTCGCATACCCTACCTGTATCCACAGGAACGCAGACTCATCGAAGAGACGGATGCGGCAATAAAGAGGTCCTGGAGCTCGGATCCCGACTCGCAGAAGCTCGGGGCCCGCTATACCGAGGTTTTCTCATTTCTCGAAGCAAAAAGAGACCGAAACCTCGAACATCTCAAGGAGAGATTTACCAGACTTCGTGCCGCTCAGAGGAAAGCCTATGCAGAGCATCGAGACCGGAGCGTGCAGGAGCTGAGCTCCGTTCCGCAGATTCCAGAAGGTGTGTCGTTCGAAGTGGATGGATTCGACGCCGAATGGGAGCAGATCCCCGAGTACATTTTAGGAAGCCCGAACGTGCCGCGCGGCAAGGCTCCTCTTCCACCCGAGGAGTCCCCCGGAGCCGATATCGCCTTTCTCAAGCTCGCACTTGACCATACGCAAGGGCAGCTCTACTACCTCATCGCACTTGCGAACGGTGCGGCAAACGAGGATATCAAATATCATGTGGCCTTCCACCCCGACAACATGGAATACTTTGAGTTTGTGGCCAAGCACGAGTCAAACGGCTGGAACCTGCGAACCAACAGATGGCACAGGTCGGAAGGGGCGACTCCATTTTCGGTGAATGCTGAGGTAGAGGTCCGCAGCTCCGTGATAGAGGGGCGAATAGATATCCGAGAGAAGCTTTTAGACAGGAGTCTCGAGGAGTTGATCTCCGAAGACATCTTCTTCGTTGGGGCAAAGACTCAAGGAAGAAATCCTACCCACGATTACGAGATAACAAGGCAGAGACGCATAGACCTTATACGTAGAATATCCGAGCCCCTTAGGAGAGACTGGGGGACCCGGGACACCGGTGCCTCCTTCCCCTCTCCGGCCCTCGAGACAAGCCCCGCGGCACTCGCGTCCGCCGTTATGATCTACACCCTTCGAGAGCCGGAGACCTCAGCAACGACCTTTGTCGCCGAGAGGAGCATAGAGATCGACGGCGATGATACAGAATGGAGCGGCATCGAGCCGGCGGTAACCGCAGAGAGGTGGAGGGATGGGAATCCGAGCGAAAACTACAACTTGAAGGAGCTCTATCTCGCTCGTGACGAGAGGTATCTCTACCTCCTGGCCGCTTTCTCCGGGGAGAGGGTACCGATTCGGAGCAACTTAACCACCGAACTCCTCACCTTTGCCGATACTGCAAGTGACGGATGGCGCTACATGCTCGAGCAGAGGATTGAAGATGGGGGAAAGGTCAACATTCATGTGCGAAAAATAAAGGGGCAGCAGAACGTAGGCGAGACATGGTTCGAGTACGCCGGAAAGTACCGCTACAACGAGGAGGATAACCTGCTCGAAATCGCCTTTCCGCTCAAACGGATACTCCCCTACATGAGGGAGCAGAGCAGCTTCAGAGCTCGATTTCGACTGAGCTATTTCGAGGAAAATCGGTTCAAGGAGTCCGAGAACTTCAGAATAGTGCTCTACTGACAAAAATTTGTCTACTGGTCCGAATCCTGCTATGCTTTACTCATAACTCACCAATAGAGGGGAACCAATGCGCACATACCGGGTAGGGCAAACGCATTTGGACTAAACAGGTACCCGGCGAAGCTGCATGGCCGGCTGAGCGGGCACTGACAAGAACCCTGTTTCGCCACACACTGGATATAAAAAGTGTATATAACGCGGCGGCGGTTAAGCGCGGTTTCTGAAGCAAAAGCTTGCTTCTGCGAAGTGGATTGAGCTTAAACGCAGATAGACGAAGTGCCCTGGGCACGTAGACTATCTACGGTGGAACCGCCTCCGTCTCCTTCCCAGGCAGTTCCCAAATGCGTGTATCCCGCGCCGCCTCCACGCTGAGCCCCCCTCCCATTGGTCGGCACCCAGATCTGCTTCATCCAATTTCCATCGTCTGCCCCGTGCCCCGCCGCGCACGACTGCGACTGAACACCACTCCGCAACACGATACCCCATTTACCAGCCGCCCCGCCGCGGGTATAGTAGACTAATGAAACAAAGCCCCGAACACACAACCGAACAAAAAACAGAACAAAAAACAGAACAAAAAACAGAACACAGCAGCCACAGCACCCCGACCTACGCCCGGCCGGCTCACATCGAACTGATCGCCGGCGAACTCGACCTACGCCCCGCCCAAGTGCAGAGTACCAGCCGCCTTCTCGCCGACCAGGCCACCGTCCCCTTCATTAGCCGCTACCGTAAGGAAGCCACCGGCGGCCTCGACGAAGTAGCCGTCGGCACCATCAAAGAACGCCTCGAACGCCTCGAAACCCTGGAAAAACGCCGCCTCACCATCCTCGAAACCATTGCCGAACAAGGCACCCTCACCGACGAATTGGCCGCCCGCATCCGCGCCACCTTCGACCCCCGGGAACTCGAGGACATCTACCTCCCCTACAAACCAAAACGCCGCACCCGCGGCACCATCGCCCGCGAAAACGGACTCGAACCCCTTGCCGAAAAACTCCTCTCCCAAACCGACGCCGACCCTCAAACACTTGCTGGGGAATTTTTATCGGATAAAATTAGCGATACCGATACTGCCCTGGCGGGAGCCCGGGACATCATCGCCGAGCGAGTAAATGAGGACAGCATAAGCCGCGGGCAACTACGTGCGCATTATGTTAAAGACGGAGTTATTAGTTCGAAGCAGGCCAAAGGGAAGGCCGCCAAAGACAAAGCCGCGGCCGCCCCCGAACAAGCCGCCAAGTACCGCGACTACCACCAGTGGAGCGAACCGCTCAAGCGCTGCCCCGCCCACCGCTTTCTGGCCCTGCAGCGGGGGGCCCGCGAGGGTTTCCTTTCTATAAGCGTTACCACCGAGGAGGAGCGGTCCGTCCAGATACTGCACCGGCGCTGGGTAAAGCGCAACAACCCCTGCGGACAGCAGGTGGCCGCCGCGGCTGAGGACGCCTACCGCCGGCTCTTGGCCCCTTCGCTGGAAAACGAGTTTTTAGCCGGTGCCAAAGAAGCCGCCGACAGCGAATCCATCGCCGTGTTTGCCGAGAACCTGCGGCAGCTGCTGCTGGCCCCGCCCCTGGGCCCCAAACGGGTGCTGGCCATAGACCCGGGTTTTCGCACCGGCTGTAAGCTGGTCTGTCTGGACGAGCAGGGCTCCCTGCTGAGCCACGGGGTGATGTATCCCCATCCGCCGCAGAACAAATCCTCCGCAGCCGCCGAGCAGCTGCAGCAGCTCATCCGCGACTACCGCATCCAAGCGGTGGCCATCGGCAACGGCACCGCCGGCCGCGAGACCGAAGAGCTGCTCCGCAGCCTCGAGTTTAGATCCCAAGACAGCAGCCCCGCCGGCGCTCCGGCGGTGTTCATGGTCAACGAAGACGGGGCCTCCGTGTATTCAGCCTCCCCCCTGGCCCGCAAGGAGTTCCCCGACCACGACGTCACGGTACGCGGGGCCGTATCAATCGGCCGGCGCCTCATGGACCCCCTCTCGGAACTGGTGAAGATAGACCCCAAGTCGATCGGGGTGGGGCAGTACCAGCACGATGTCGACCAAAAGCAGCTGAAGGCCGGCCTCGACACAGTTGTCGAATCATGTGTGAACATGGTGGGGGTAAACCTCAACACCGCCGGCGCCCCCCTGCTGCAGTACGTCTCCGGGCTTGGTCCGAAGCTTGCTGCGGCGATTGTGGCGCACCGCGCCGCCCACGGGCCCTTTGCCTCCCGCGCCACCCTCAAAAAAGTACCGGGTATGGGGCCGAAGGCCTTTCAGCAGTCCGCCGGGTTTCTTCGAATACCCAATGCAAAAAACCCGCTGGACGCTTCGGCGGTCCACCCCGAATCCTACGGCATCGTCAAGCAGATGGCCGCCGACCAGGGCTGCAGCGTGGCCGAGCTGATGCAGGACCCAGAGCGACGCCGGGACATCCGCCTGGAATCTTATCTCACCGAAGAGGTCGGCTTGCCGACCCTGAAGGATATTCTCTCTGAGCTGGAAAAGCCGGGGCGCGACCCGCGGGAGGCGCTGGAGGAGTTCAGCTTTTCCGAGGAGGTGCACACTATTGACGACCTCCATCCGGGGCAAGTCCTTCCAGGTATTGTCACAAACATCACCCGCTTCGGCGCCTTTGTGGACATCGGGGTAAAACAGGACGGCCTTGTGCATATAAGCGAAATGGCCGACCGTTTTGTCCGCGATCCAAGCGAGATAGTCAAGCTGCAGCAGCACCTGCAGGTGCGGGTACTTGAAGTCGACACTGAGCGGCGGCGGATTGCATTGTCCCTAAAATCCGGCTAAACTGCACACTTCTGGAGGTGCACTATGGGTAAAAGAATCATGCGCCGTGCGGCGGTACTGTTGATCTCTGCTCTGCTGCTGTTTACCGGCTGTACATCCATCGAACGGATGCTTGCACCGGGCCCGAGCCCTGAGTCGGCGCCCTCCGACCAACCGAAAGCTGAAAAAACCGCAGGCCTTATAGGCCCTGAAAAACCGGCCACCCTGCCGCCTTTCGAACATGAGTACACCCGCGAGGATTTGATCAAGGCCCTGGTACAGTTCCGGGAATACTCCGCATTAGCTGAAAACCTGCAGTCCTATCTGTGGGGCGACCCTATTTTTGAGGACCGTCTGGCCACTTTGGCCTGGCTTGAAAAGGGGCCTTACGAGCCCGGCCGCTCCGTTACCCTGGCCGTGTACGACGAGAAGGGGATGCAGCATGCCGAAATTACCCGCGGCCTCCTTCGGGAAGTGCCGGGTAAGGGGCGCTGGTGGCACTTCAGTTACCGCAGCGGAGACATCGACTTCATCTGCGAATACTTTACCGACCTCAATTCCGTTCCCCGACAGATCCTTCTGAAAAACAACGCCTCCGGTGAGAAAATAAGCCGTGAACCCTTCTATACCGAAATGCTGGCCGAATCGGCCCCCGCCACCGGCGCTGAGGCACACGGTGGTGAGGTGCACGGCGGAGAGGCACAGACCAGCCCCGGACAGGCGACCGCCAGCGCGACCCCCGGTCCGCCGAGCTGGTTCGATCAGCTTCGCCGGGAGGAGTACCAGTCCCAGTTGAACCCGCTGTATGCGGGTATGCAGGTCCTGGGAGAAGAGGCCCAGCTGATCGACGGCCGCTGGATACGGGCGGTGCATATGCGCAGCGGCACGGGGGAAAATGCACTCCACGCCTGGTTTTCTCCGGATGTTCAGGGCCGGTTGTTACGCATAAAACGCTCGGATGATCACGTAATAACCGAAGTGGTGGATCGACGCGGCGAATTGAGCTCGCAGCTGCAGTAACACTCGCCCCCTTGGATACTATTTGTTTATCCAAAAAGTCATTTTTTTGAAACCTCCACAAAGAAAGTGCGTATATGAACAAAGGGGGGACACCAATGCGTTATGTAGAATTGATGAGTACCGAAGAGATAAAAGCTGAAATAGAGAGAATAAGAAAAGAGTATCGTGACCTATCGAAAATCCTTATACCGAGTCAAAAAGAGAAAACCAGCAGGGGCTCTAAAGTCCTCACCCTGTTCAGGAATTTGGATCCCATCATGAAAGTAGAGGCTGATGATAATCTCCTAAACCGTTTTATTGAAGAATTTGAACAAGAGCAAAAGGGATATTAAAGAGAAGAAGAGTGAGAGGGTGGCACAGTAGGTGGCGGAAGACCAAAGTGTAAAGGACAGCCAGGACATAGAACTCGTTCAACAGGGCCGGGTAGAGGCATACAGCCGTATTGTCCGCCGATATACCCCCGTGTTGTACTCGCTGTGCTACCGAATGCTCGGGGACCCGCATGCCGCTGAGGATGCAGTACAAGATATATTTATGAAGGCCTACCGATCACTCTCTTCCTTTGATACCTCCCGTAGGTTTTATTCATGGATTTATACGATTGCGGTGAACCATCTGCGCTCTCTGAATAGAAAGAAAAAGAGTGATGGTCATGACAGTACGCCCTATGAAGAAAGTACGGACGAAGCAATTCGAAGGGATAGAAAAACTGCCTCCCCCGACTCAACAGCTATTCAACGGGAGGGCGAGGGCTTGGCACAAATAGCGCTTTCCAAGCTGGACCAAAAATACAAAGAGGTCTTTGTCCTAAGAATGGTGGAGGGAAAATCCGTGAAGGATACAAGCTACTATCTTGATCTACCGGAGAACACGGTTAAAACGTATCTGCGAAGGGCGCGCCAAAAACTGATAAAAGAGATGAAGAACTTGGGGTGGGAATGAAACGTAGATAGAATTTCTGCGTATATTATACCAGAGGAAGATGATGGATTGTAAAGAGTGTAGAGACATAGTACTTAATTACGCCGAGAGTCTTGTTGACCAGGATCAGAACGGGACGCAGGGCCTCTACCAGAGCCTGGGCCCTGAAGATGCTGTCTCCAGACACCTTTCAGAGTGCCCCCGCTGTGCAGCCTTTGCCGAGGCGTTGAGGCTCGGTTTTACTGAGGGGGCATTAAAACCGGAAGTTTCGGATCAGGCAGTGGACCGGATCACTTCCTCTGTGATGGACCGGATTGAAGATGAAAAGCCCCATATAATTCATGCCTCCTTTACTACAGATAATAAAGACAAGGAAGATGAACGGCCTCACAGCCCCAGGTTCGGTAGATATGCCCTGCACGCAGCTGCGGCGGTGCTCTTGGTGTTTTTCTCCGTCTCTGTGACGCTGATGGTCACCGGCAGAGGCGGTTTCGGCCGGACAAGCCCGGGTATGACATCCCAGAGTATGACAGCCCAGGGTGAATCAAATGACCAGTCGGAACCGGGGGTAAAGCAGCAGGCAAGTGCGGAAACAAAGCAGCCCGGAGTTCAGGAGGGGAACCACCGTATCACCGTCCACCTTACCTTGGAGGCCCCCGAGGCTGAAAATGTGGCCGTCGTAGGCGACTGGAACAAATGGGACCCGGAGGTACATCAGATGCGCGATAAAAACGGAGATGGTATATGGGAACTGAGTATTCACATAGAAGAGGGCGGGGAGTACCAGTATCAGTTTCTTATAAACGGTGAAAAGTGGATTCCCGACCCCAAAGCGCCCTTAAAGGTGAAGGACGGCTTTGGAGGGACCAATTCTATTCTGGATATCTAAAGGCCCTCTCACTAGGAGGTGGAGAGTATGAAAAATAGAGTGGTAATTAGTGTGTTATTAGTAGTACTAGTATCTATACTAGGGGCTGTACATCTATCTGCTCAAGCTGCTCAAAGCGGTGAAGATGACGAAGGTGGTATTCCCCAGGTTCTTGGAGAGACCCTGGATCATCTGCGGAAGGCGGGCTGGACGGAAGCCGACTTAAATCAAATTCAGGAGAGGGCGGAAGAGCAGAACTGGGACGAGATTGAGTCGGCGGACCCGGAGGTCGTTGCAATGGCCCTGCAGCTTGCCCATCAAAACAGGCAGCAGTTGGCGGGGGCGGAGAAGGCCGACCTTGCATTTCAGTTGGCGAAGATGACCCACACCATGGGCCAGTTGGGGTTTGATCGAAGGGAAATTGCCCGAGCAAGTTTTGAGGGTACCCGGGAAGCGGTACGTTCTATAGAGGAGTTTCGCAAAAACAAGGGGCCTGATACAATGAAAGAGAAAGACAGTGAACAGCTTCGAGAGCAGGTCCGTGAACAGATCAAGAATCGCATAAATACTGCAATGGAAAATCGTGTGCGTACACAGGAAAAGGCATCCTCCCGCAACAAGCCGGGGCCCCACACGAGTGAAAATAGTGTTGATGCAGGTGAAAATGCACCAGATCTACCACCAGGGAGGCCGGATAAGCCCGATCATGCACGTTGAGGGATACAAAAAAGTTTTACCTATCCTCAGTTTTAGCTTCCTCATTTTTTTTGTCCTTCTGCGCCCCCCCTGTCTGTGGGCGGAACAAGTTGATACTTCCAGCTTCGGCCCCACACAGACAGTTAAGGGGATTCTCATTGATAACGGATATACCGAGAAAGAATCATCGGTGATTGCCGAGATTCTAGACTATGCAGGGTCAGTTGGAATTCCCGGGGAGCTATTGATCCCAAGGGTGCGTGAAGGCGTGGCCAAGCGGGTTTCCGTACCCCGCTTGGAGCGGGCATTGAGTAATGATATAGAGAATCTGCGCACAGCCCGAAGTCTGTTTGAGCAATTTTCAAAGGCAGAGGAATTTATCGGTGAAACGGCCCGGTGGAAGCGGGCTGCGAATATGCTGGCCGCCGGAATGGATCCTCAAGAATTATATACACTGGTTGAAGCCTGCAGCACAAAGCCTGATGATTTTAGATCAGCCTCGGTCCTCTACGTCTCGCTCTTTGAGTGGGGCCTTACTGAAGACAGTGCAAAAAGGGTCGTGGAATCCTTGGTGCTCTCGGAAATACACAAGTCTGAATATGAGGGCGTGATTGAGCTGTTCCGCGTGGCCAGGAGACAGCGGCTGCGGCCGGAGGAATTAGTTGGGCGAATTGTTTCAGCAGCACCACACTCACGCAGCATAGATGAGCTCTCTAATAAAATCCTGAGGTAAAGTGAACGCAAAAATGAGGAGGGGTAAGATGGGGCCCGATACGAAAACTAAAATTCATGTAAAGAAAAGCCTGCTTTTAATTTTAGTCGCTTTGTTCTACGCTGCAGTACCGGTTTTCGCTTTTCCTCCTACCTTCATTCTGGGGAGTTCCCTGGAATACAACAATCAATTCTGGTACGGGATATACGGTGTGGGAAGTTGGCGCAGTACCCTCGCCGAGGGTGGGTATGCTGCCTTATCCGGAAATTTCAGTGCAAAATATTCACAGTATGAGGGGGGACTGTTAAGGGACAGTGAATACCTGCAGGGCTCCCTGGGCTTTCCGGTCCCGGCGGGGACCCTGCTTATTGAATCGGGGCTTTCCTCTTCACTTGATGATGAGGATTACGGTACCATCCTCCGGCCCGTATGGAGCGCACAGTACAATCTCTGGAAAGGCCCCCACTACAATACTCCTGTACATCCCTATCTCCGCTACTCCGGTTACTATTTATACCAGGAGGCGGGTGTACAGGACCGCAGTGCCCATGAGATTGGCCTTGGTACTGTATACGATCCGTCAATAAAGAGGGGATATCGGTTTGAAGTGACCGGAAAGGCTGAAATGTGGAGCGGCGAGTATACGGAAAATTTGTCTGAAATTTATCCCTCTGAAATCACTGCCTTCGATGGTGCAGCCTCCAGGACCGATCTATTTGCCTCTGCAGATGTGGAGTTGAACGGCCTTGCAGGCTATTTTGCGGACTGGAGTGTGGTATTCAGCGCAGGCACTCGGGCTTCAAATGACCAGCAGTATCTCTCCGATGCACTCCTGGAAACTGAAGGTACGGATACTGTCTTTGTCCTCGCCGAGGGGGATTTCTCCTGGAGCCCTACGCGGCAAATCGGTCTCACTTCCTCACTGTACGCTGATTCGCAAAGGTATGTAGAACGAAGGGCTTCCAAAGAAGACGGTTCTCTTGGCCCGGATCCCCTGCTGCTGGTTGATATGGGCGGCAGGGTGGAGTTCGACTGGACCCCCAACAACAAACTGTATGTAATCGCCAGTATGAACGTCGGCAAGACAGTCTCTAATGATCCCGCCTACGAGGGGTGGAACATTGGGTTAAGTGCCGGTGTTGAATACGCATTTTAAAACCTCCATGTCGTGGTTGTGTATATCTATATAAGAACCACTTAATGGAGGACAATCATGAAGAAGAGAATTAAGCTTGTCACTACACTAGTAGGGCTTTTAATGCTAAGTGCGGCTTTGATGTTTGTAGGATGCGAATTGAACGGAAGCGACAGCGGGGCAGTTGAGCTGTCTATCACCGATGCCCCGGTAAATGACACAGACATTGACGGTGTGTATATCACAATTGATGAGGTCCAATACAACAATGGAGGCTGGGTTGCAATGGAAGGATTTGATGGACCCCAGACCTATAATCTGTTAGAGCTGACCAACGGTGAATCGGCACTTCTTGGAACCTTAAGCCTCCCGGCAGGGCAGTATGAACAGATCCGGTTCATGCTCTCCTCAACGGAAGAACCGACACAGGGAAATCCCTTTTCCGGAAACAGCGGCTGCTGGGTCAGTTATGATGAGAATGACACTTATGATGAGGGTGCCGATGCGCCCCTCTTTATTCCAAGTGGTGAACAAACCGGCTATAAAGCTACTGCCGACACACCCTTTCTAGTGCCGGAGAACGGTACCATCGCACTAACTGCAGACTTTGTTTTAAGTGAAGCCCTTGTTGAACGCCCCCAGAAGGAAGCGTTTATCCTCAAGCCGGTACTCCGCCTTATCGTTGAAAACGAGGCCGGATCAATAAGCGGTACGGTTAACTACACTGGTCAGGATACTGCACCTGCTTCAATGGTAGTCTACGCCTATGGAGATGGAAGTTTCGACAGCTCAACTGAGACCAGCAGCACCGTGGATGAAACAACTGAGGAAATAACCAACGAGTTCAGCGGCGCGGTCACAAGTTCAATTGTTTCCGCCGGAGATGCGGAAGATGGCGGATATACGCTCGCATTTCTTGCAGCAGGGACCTACGATCTGGTGGTTGCACAATACGATGCAGAAGGTAACTACATTGAAGGCAGCGGCGCAGAAGTCGACAAAGCTGATGTAACTGTAAGTGCCGGGGAAAAAACTACCGGTATCACCATTGATGAGGACGACTAGTTAAAAAACTTTTTCATTGAAAATATGTACCTAACAAAAAAGCCGGCCGTTTTGCGATAATTTCGCACGGCCGGCTTTTCGTGTGCCCGGCGTAGCGGGCACACGCGGCAGGGAGTACCGCCGGGTTTACATCCACTTAGCCTCGGTTTTTATTTCGGGCTGGTGGATTTCGGGGAGCAGCTCTTCCTCTTCGATTACCTTGATCTGTTCCCAGCGGCCTGAGCGGAAGCGCAGAAAGATCAGGCTGCCGAGGACCACTACAAAGCCGATGAAGAAGATCCACATCTGCAGCGGCGGTACCTCCACGATTCGTATCAGTACCACAGCGGCGATACCGAGCAGCCAGTGCATGCCCACCGAGAGGTACATGACAAAGCGGGTGTCCCCGGCACCCCTCAGGGCCCCGGAAAAAACAAGTTGGGTGATATCGGCCAGGGTATACACTGCGGCCAGGCGTATCATCGTTTTGGCGAGATCGATTAGGGCGGTATCTTCGGAGGTCAGGGCCCCGGTGAAGACGCTCACCAGCCCACCGGCGCCGAATACGAACAGCAGCATCATGACAAGGGCGTAGGAGTAGCCAACCTTAGCGGCCAGGTAGGTCGCCTTGCGGGCCCCTTCGGGATTGCCGCCTCCCATCTGCCGGCCGACCAGGGAGGTAACGGCGATGCCGAGGCCGATCATTGGGATAAAGGCGACCATGTCGTAGTTAAAGGTGATGGTCACTGCGGCGGCCACATCCGGGCCCATTGAGTGCATCAGCTGCACAAATATGTTAAAGGCGAACACATTTAAGAAGAGCTCAGCCCCCGCCGGCATTCCGAACCGAAGCAGCCTGCGCATAAGCGTGGGGTAGATTTTCCAGCGGCCGAAGCGGCCATAGTCGCGGTAATACTGGTGATGCAGGTAAGCTGTCAGTAAAATGAGAAAGATGGTGGCGCTGCCGGCGATGGTGCCGATGGCAGCACCGCGGATGCCGAGGGCAGGGAAGCCGAGCTTGCCGAATATTAGAATGTAATTTAAGGGGATATTGATGCACATGCCGATCAGGTTGGCGGCCATTACAATTCGGGTTTGGCCGATCCCCAAAAAGAAGCCTACCAGCACCTGCCGCAGCAGTACAAATATGCCGCCCCACATGAGTATCCGGAAATAAACGTATTCAAGTTCAATTTGCTGGGGAGAATGGCCGACCACTACAAACAGTTTTTGTACCATCGGGATCAGGGCCAGCAGGAAGGGAAGGAAGGCAAGGGACAGATAAAGGCCCTGGGTGGCGGTTTCCACGCAACGGTCGCTGCGGTCGGCGCCGTAGTATTGGGCGACAATGGCGTTGGTGTAGCCGACAGTACCGGCGAAGAAAGCGGTGAATACGAAAGCCGACAACCCGCCGCTCATTGAGGCGGCAATGGAGACCTTGCCGAACCAGCTGAGAAAGAGGCGGTCGACAAAGAGCATCATAGTCTCGGAGGCCTGGCTGGCGATCATCGGCAGGGCCAGGGCGATGAGTTCACGGAAAGTGGGCGGGGCTATTTTCTTTTTTTCTGTCATGAGAGGGAATATACTCTAAAAATGCGCTTTGCTACAAGCGGCTGTAAAAGCGGCCTTTTTGACAAATGTGCACGGACAAATGTTTAAGATAATATGTACAAATTATTGTTCCAATTGACAAATAGTACAAATCTGTTATGATATATTTATGATAGATCGAGAAATAGAAGCGGAAATACATATTTTGAAGAACGAGTTTCCAGTAGTTGCAATAGTAGGTCCGCGTCAATCAGGAAAGACTGTGTTGTCAAAAAAAATCTTTTCCGACTATGAATATATTTCTCTGGAGGATATTGATCACCGGGAGTTTGCTCAGAATGACCCGAGGGGTTTTTTAGAGCGCTACCATAGTAACATTATATTTGATGAGATACAGCGGGTCCCGGATTTGATTTCGTATCTGCAAACGCATGCAGACAATCAAAGGGAAAACGGAAGGATAATTATCACAGGCTCACACAACTTTCTCCTCATGGAGTATATAAGTCAATCCCTCGCTGGAAGAGTAGGAATTGCGAAACTAATGCCTTTTACGGTAAGTGAGAGTGCACAGCACGCGGGAAGCCTTAACGACGTGCTCTATACTGGAATGTACCCGCGGATATATGATCAAAATATAAGGCCCGAGGCATTCTACAAAAATTACATCTCAACCTATGTAGAGAAAGATGTGCGGCACATAAAAAGGATAACAAACCTAGATGATTTTTTGAAATTTATTAGAATATTAGCGGGCAGGACCGGACAAGAGTTAAATCTCTCAGCCCTAGGCGAAGAATGTGGAATATCCCATAATACGGCCAAAGAATGGATCTCCGTTCTAGAGGCGAGTTTTTTAATATATAAACTACAGCCCTATCATAAAAATTATAACAAGAGAATCGTAAAAAACCCGAAGGTATATTTTTCAGATACAGGCCTCGTGTGCAATCTTCTCGGGATTAGAAAGAGAGATGAGATAGATTATCATTTTCTCAAGGGAAATATTTTTGAAACGTTCGTAGTAAATGAGTTCATCAAGTACAATTTCAACTTTGGCGAAAAATTGCAGCTTTACTATTGGCGGGATAATCATCAGAAAGAAATAGATTTAATTGTCGACATCGGCACTCAGCATTACGGAGTAGAAATCAAATCAGGGAAAACTCTGCAGGAAAAATATTTTGATGGTCTTGCATATTGGGCAAAGCTCAGCGGTACCAGACCATCTTCTCTGTTTTTGATTTACGGGGGGCAAGAAAATTTGGTGCGTAATCAAATGAATGTGGTTAGTTGGAAGGACATAAAAGAGAAAGCTGTTCTGAATCTTCTATAATCCGCCGCCGGGTAGTTTATGTGATCAAGGCCGTTAATCAGGGTAATGAAAGACTTCTTCAATAGACGCATCGAAGAGGCGGGCGATCTTAAATGCCAGTTCCAGAGAGGGAATGTATTTTCCCTTCTCAAGGGCGTTGATAGTTTGGCGGGTGACCCCGACTTTGTCGGCCAAATCCTGTTGGGTGAGGTCGTATTCGGCGCGCCATACCTTGATTCGGTTGGTAATGGTATGTGTTTTCATTGGGTGCCTCTCCTCAGCTTTTTCGGCTGTACACAATGTAGGCGATCAGGTAGACGAAAAAGACAAAGGCCACCGCCAGCGAAAGCGTAGTCCCGGCGATTGTCATGGCCCGGGCGGCCATAGGGGTTTCTCCGGCAGCTTCGGCACCGCGGATGCCAAGTGCGATGAGTACATTTGAGGCAATCGCGGCAGTTACAACGAACACAGAGAAGGCCCAGCGTGCGGCGTTCCCGGCAAGGCGGTAGCTGCGTTCATCCTCGGTTACTCCACGGACTAAGGGCTTTAGGACCAGCAGGATTATAATCGCCGCCGGCAGGGCCACTAAAGCAATCATATAATTTCCTGTGCTGGTACCGTAGCCAAGACCTGCTCCGAGAGCCAGAATGAGTATGAAAAGAATAAAACGATACGCTTTTACTTGCATGACGGTCTCCTTTTGTCATGATATATATACAAAATGTAAAACAAACATTACAATTAGTCAAGTAAAATGTTCATTTTGTAAAGATTTTGGCTCTTTATTCTGCCTTATGTGTGCTTATAGTGTGCTTTGTGAGTGTCTTGAGAAAAGTTGCGGTTAGTAGACTTCCGGAACAAAAGTCTGGCTGTCGAAGGGGGGCCTTTCGTAACCTGCTTCATCGATTCTGCGCTCCGGCATATCGATTGGCTCCGGGGTGAGGTCCTTGTAGGGAATCATTGACAGCAGGTGGTGCATGCAGTTGAGCCTGGCCCGCTTTTTATTATCCGCATCCACGACGTACCAGGGGGCATGGGGGTGTCGGTATGGGTAAACATGACGTCCTTTGCCTTGGAGAACTCTACCCACTTGTCCCGGGATTTGATGTCCATGGGACTGAGCTTCCAGCGTTTGATGGGATCGGTGTTTCTCTGTAGAAAGCGTTTTTCCTGCTCATAGTCGCTGACGAAGCCCATCACATGATCGACTCCGGCGCAGTTGTACCAGCTGCGGTCGAAGAGAACCATCTCCCCGGCGGCATCACGCCCTTCGAAAATCACTACTACTTTCAGGCCCCTTTGCTTGATCCACTCCTGCAGCTTCACTAATTCGATTTGAAGGCGCCGCAGTTCCGCCTCGTAAAACTTCTTTTTTTCTTTTTTGCTGCTCTTTTCATCAGTGAGTATATGGCTCCCTTGTGTCTTCTGCCCCATATCGGCCCACGGCTTTAAAAGTGCATTTTTATACAATAATTATAAATCCATCCTTTTAATTTGCAAGCATGCTTTTTTCCCAAAAAATTGCCTTGATAAACCGGAAACACTAGTTTTATACTTTTAGTACCCACCTATATGTACTTCTTTGTGAAAAACCTTTCCAAGGAGTCTATGTATGGAACGTAGTGAATTCTCATTTCTCAGATGTGTGTATACGCTGTTGGCAGGAGTAGTGTGTGTGCTTCTGTGTGCTTCCTGTGCTGGTACGCAAAATGGTGGGCGGAGAGAGGCGGCCGGCGAGTCTATGGAAGAGGAGACCCGGGCGGTGTTGGCTGAGTGGAAGGATGCGGTGTATTCCCAGGATATCGACTGGTATATGGGGCTTCATTGGGAGGATGCGGTGAAGATAAATGGTGAGCCCACGGGGGTGCTGCATTTTCTTGAGGGGGCTGGTGAGATTCGCGAGGAGATGGAGCGTGTGTTTTCTGAGCACGCCGATTTTTTGTCGGAGCATGAGTATCCGCCGGCGGAGTATAGTTTTGATGAGGAGACAGGTTCGTCGCAAATAGTGTTCGGACTGGAAAATCCCCATTTTTATGAGGTTGTGCGCTTTGAAGAGCGGGAGGGCGAACTGAGGGTTTCGGAGCACTGGGTGCTTCAGCGTTTTTTTGGAGATCTCGAGGCCGGTGAGTTTACACAGTGGGCCGATGAGGCGGGCAATGGGAATGGAGTCCTTGAGCCGGAGGAACAGGAGCGACTGTTTATAGAGTCATACAGAGTAACCCATGAACCGGGGGAAGTGAATGCCCGGCTGTACGAGTTTTTTGACTGGAACAACGATGGTCATGTGGATGATTATGAGAGCGAGCTGGCGGCGGAAGTCCTGTTTCGGAACCGCTTGCGTGGAATCGAGCGGTATTTTGAGGAATTTGCCCGGCATCGGGTGCCGCCGGCGGACGAGCCGAGGGTAAATATTCATGACGCCAACTTTTTGTATGCCACCGTGATCTCGGAGGATATGCTGCCGAGTGGGCCGACCGAGCACCCCGACCATAATTTGGCTGATTTTAATGAGGACGGTGTGCTGAGTCCGATTGAACCGGAGGTGTATCGCGATTTTGTAATGCGGATCGGGGCAATAAACCCGGCGCCTGTGCGGTACAACAAGGAGATGCCGGCCTTCAGCTGGGAGCTGAGGGAATGGATCGATGTGGACTTGAATGGCGAGTTGGGTATTGAGGAGATCGCCAACGCTGGTTTTGAACTGTTTGAGGCAACTACTGTCCGGGGCGGTGATGTGGACCCGGCAAAGTCGCCGATTTTCCGCTTTTTCGACCGAAACCGCGACGGGGTGATCATGGAGCCGGAATCCCAGTGGTGCATAGACTTTTTAGTTACCTATCTGCTTCCCACCGCTTTGAACGCCGGGGTGATGGTCGAGGATTATGATCGTGGTGAAATGGTCCCCTTTGAGTTTGATGTGGATGATGACCCGGCATCCCTCAGTGATGAAGAGATGCGGGAAATTAGGAGTTTTATCGAGGACTTTGCCGCGACGTTCTGGCGGGGCGAGGAGCCGGTCGACACCGGGCAGCAGTGGCTGGACAGGGACGAAAACGGTGCTGTTGAGGTGTGGGAGGGTGACCTGTTCCGGGATATGCTCTTTCAGGCCCTGGTTGCGGCCTGGATGCGGCTGCCGGAGGAGGAGGCCAACACCATTGCCGTACGTTCGGCCCTGGATAAGGTTGCCGATCGGGACGGAGACGGGATGCTTAGTGTAGAGGAACGTGAGGTTTTGATACGCGGTCTTTCCCATCCCCACAAAGTTGAGTCCGATTTTGAGCGGGAAATAGACTTTGACGGGAATGGCGAATTGGTTCTGGATGAGCTTTTTCGGGCCAAGGACACCGGGTATATTCCCTCCGAGGCCTCCTCTGCTGAGAGACGGATTGTGTCCCTGGGCAGCGGTTCGAGTGGAAGCGGGGGCGGCGAAGGGTCACGTGGGACCTCCAGAGGGGACGCGGGCGCCGGTAGTGGTGATAGGAGTGTGGATGCCGGGGGGCGCGGTTCAACTGAGGGCGGTTCAAGTGGGGGCG
>CAZDFY010000061.1:0-19853 GCA_964504785.1 uncultured Sediminispirochaeta sp.
TGGGGGCTTGCACTTTTCGTGTTCGACACTCTTAATACCTTTTTTGCTCTGATCGTCCGAAAAATTAGTCATCTGGCGATGGAGCAGGGGATCCCCCTCACAATTTGCGACACCGAGAATAATCCGGAAAAAGAGAAGATTTATTTAGATTACCTGCTTGATAACAAGATCGGGGGAGTCATTTTCGCCGAGGGTATTTCAATTCCCACAATCGAACGGGCGCAAAAGTTTACAAAAACAGTACTCATTGACCGGCATTCTCAAGAGGGGAAGATATCAGAGGTAAGCAGCGATAATTATTCAGGGGGGAAACAGGCCACCGAATATCTGCTGCAGTTAAACCACCGCAATATCGGGTTTATTGGCGGGCCGAAAAACTGGCCCTCCGCGGATGACCGCCTGGCCGGATACCGTGATGCCCTTGAAAAACACCACATTCCCTTCAGATCCGAGATGGTGTTTCAGGGAGATCTACAGTTTGAATCCGGTGTTGCCGCCATTGAGTATTTTCTTACCCTCTCCCAATGGCCGACGGCCATCTTCAGCGCCAATGACCAGATGGCCTTCGGTGTTATGAGTAAGGCAAACAGCTTGAATATTTCTATTCCCGAAGACATTTCTCTTATCGGCTTCGACGATATACCCTTCTACAGCCTCTATAACACGAAGTTGACCACAATGCGGCAGGATATCCAGGCGCTGTGTGATAATGCCTTCGATGTTCTCATGAAAAAGTTCAACAATGATTCGGACAATGAAGAGGAGAAGCGGATTGTTATACCGACAAAACTGAAGATAGGAGAGACGTGTCGTAAACTCATCGGGCCTTTAAATGAGGTCGGAAGGAACAAATAATGCAATTATTAGTCAAGGGGGTGCTTTGTGGATAGCCAAAAAGAGCTGCCGAAGGGATACATGGGCAGAATACTGGAGATCGATCTCGGAAAGAAACAGTTTCGTTATATTGATATGGAACCTGATCTTGCCCTTCGGTTTTTCGGGGGACGGGGTATTGGGGCCGCATTGCTTTTTCGTCATTTCGAGGAATTACACACACAAGGTGACTATAAGGATCCCTTTATGGAAGTGGAAGGGCTCTCACCGGATAATGTGGTTATTATTGCTACTTCTCCTGCAACGGGTACACGAATGCCTGCTTCGGGACGTTTTCATATGAACTTTAAGTCTCCCCTCTCTGAAGGACTGGGCAGCAGTGATTCCGGAGGCTTCTGGGGGGTTCAACTGAAGCATGCGGGGGTTGATGTGCTCAGAATAGTTGGGAGGGCTGAAACACCCACCTACCTAGTTTTGGATAAGGATGGAGTTACCTTTCATGATGCCGCCCCCCTGGCAGGGTTATCTACAGAGAAGACCTCTGAGCTGCTGTTACAAGAACTGCCGAAGGGCAGCAGAGTCCTTTCCATTGGAGAAGCAGGCAAACAGATGGTACGCTTTGCGGGAGTTATAAGCGAACGCGGACGCGCACTAGGGAGAAGCGGCGGAGGGGCTGTGTGGGGTTCGAAGAACCTGCATGCAGTAGCGGTAGTACCCGATCCGTCGATAAAGATAGAGACCGCCGATCCGGAGATGCTTGATATAAAAAACAGGGAAAGCGCTACCTTCAAGGCCAAGATGATGTTGGATGTCGGCAAACTCACGCGCAAAGAGAGCCATTATGGAATTCTCTCCTCCCTCGGCTCCCTGGGTCTTCTTGGAATGGTCAATAATCACGGCCAGCTGTCCCACAACAATATGCAGAACAACGCCCACGACAAAGACAATATCGCAAAGGTCAATGGAGAGGCCCTGCGGAATCATAAAGATATTGCTGCCCCCGGTACGCCTACGGTAGAGGTGAAGAAGGGGACCTGTTTTAACTGTCCCGTTGCTTGTAAACGGGAAACCACCGTGTTAGATGAAAAGGGCGAGTATGTCGATTCCGGGGAGGGCCCAGAGTTTGAGACGGTTACCTTGATGGGGGCTAATTTATCTATCTATGATTTACCCTTGATAACCAAGGCAAACTACGCGGCTAACCGTTTCGGCATGGATACCGTCAGTCTGGGCTCTACCATTGCCTCCTTTTTTGAACTGTATACGTACTGCAGGGATAAGCAAAATCTCAGTGAGCAGGAACGGAGCTTTATGGAGGAGGTCCGGCCCTTTGTAAACGAGGTCGGGGAGCCGGTGTTTGGTAACAGCGAAGTGCTGCTGCCCCTTGTTGATATGATCGGTAATCGCAGGGGAATCGGTTTTTACCTTGGAGAGGGCAGCTATCGCTTCTGCAGCAGATACGGTCATCCCGAGTTTTCAATGACGGTAAAACAACAGGAGCTTCCCGCGTACGACCCGAGGGGTTCCTTTAGTCAGGGCCTGAGTTACGAGATGAGCAATCGCGGGGGCTGTCACCTTGAAGGCGGGTATATGGCTGCCCAGGCCTATGCCGGCGGATATGGTGAATGGCCGGCAGACCGAACCGAGGGGACCCCGCTCATTTTAAAAAATGCATCACTTCGTAATACTATTTACGATGTAATCGGTTCTTGCGTATATACTTCCTTTTCCATCGGTCTTGACGACTACGCGAAGCTTCTAAACGCCATCACCGGTCTCAATCTGAATGCCGGGGAGCTTCAAAGGCTTGGCCATAGAGTTTTTACCCTTGAGCGACTCTTCAATGTGCGCTGCGGGAAAGGGCCCCAGGACGATTGGCTGCCCCGTCGCTTTTTCACCGATCCTATAACTGTGGATGGAGGAGAAAGGGTGTGTGATGAAGAAGCATTCCGACGAATGCATGGGGAATACTACGATGCAATGGGCTGGGATGCCGAGGGGGTTCCAACAGAAGAGGTGCTCCACAAGCTGAAGCTCGGCGATTTTATCTCGTTTCTTACTGAAAAAAGGAGTTAATAAGATGAGTTCCGATACAATGGAATATGTATACAATAAGATGCGTCTTATCGGTGCTGCCCTTGGGAGTGTGAATGCCAATAACACCCACAGCGGAAACCTCTCAATGCGCGACCCAGAAGATGATGATTATTTTTATATTACCTCAAGCGGTTCGCAGATTGGTGCATTAGTTCCAAGCGATATAGTTCCCATCCGGTTTTCAGAAGTAAGCTGGGGGGACACCCGCGGGTCCACCGAGTCAAATAATCATCGAAAAATTCTTTCGCTGCCGGGAAGCAACGCGGTAGTGCACGGCCACAGCATTAACACCACTTCTATCTCCTTTGATACAAAAGAGCGCCAGCTGTTTATCAAATATCTGGGTACCGATGAAAAGGGAAGGGAAGAGTTTCTCTTTCACCCGGTAGATTTCTACGGGGCTTTTGTTGTCGGCGGCCTGCGAGTGGGCAGTTACGTGCAGCCGGTGGGTTCGCCGGAGATGGAAGAGCGGCTTCCAAAGTACCTGGCGGATAACAGGCTTACCCTCGTCCGTGGACACGGTCCCTTTGCCCGTGGAGAGTCTCTGGAGGACGGCTTGTACCGGCTCACCACCATCGAAATGAGCTCTACCCTTATTCTTAATTTACGCAGAAGGGGGGTGGATGTAGTCTCTCTCCTCTCGCATATTGATGAGGTGGGGATTGATAGCTTTTACCGGCACAAACCGGAGATTTTGGATGTTGCTTCCCTTAGCAAGAGAGATGTGGATGACCCCTCGGCGCTTGCAGATTTTACAGAACGGCTTAACTACAATTACAATACACTCCTCAGCGCCTACGGGACGGGGTCGATGAGCCAGAGGGTAACCGCTAAAGAGATGCTCTACTGTCCTATGTCTGCGGTGCCCGAGGGAATGGATTTTCCGCTGTACAGGGTTTCTATCGAGCCCGACAAGGACGACACCCTTGACCTGCAGATACACAAACTAATTTACAATAATATGAACCACAATACCTGTATGATAACGATGAATCCCATGGCCACCGCAGAGGGGATGGCAACACTGGCGGAAAAGTACGGAGAAAAGGTCTTGTACGGTGAGGAAACGGATATACCCTATAAGCCGCAGGACCATCCGGTGGTTACGCCGATTGATGCGGAGGCAATTTATCTGAACCCCCGTCTTGGTCTCATCGACTACCTGAGTGTACTGAGGACCGATCCCGAAAATCCCCTGCTGAATATGCTCAGGTGGTACAAGGGCTGCTGCGTAGTTGCCGGGTTTGGGGTTGTCTCTACTGGAGAAACAACCCTGGAACAGGCTGCACATAATGCCTCTTCAGCAGAGCGTATAGCCCAGTTCCGCAGCAATGTCGACATTAACCATAAGATGCTCGGCGGTCCTTCGCTGGATTCCTTTGAGCCGGAGACCCTCTGAGTACAGTGCATATGGAGGTTTTCGAAATTGAACGCTATGCAACCGAGGACGGTCCGGGGATTCGAACTGTTATTTTTCTGAAGGGATGCAATTTACATTGTATCTGGTGTCAGAATCCTGAATCTCAGGAGATGCGCCCCCAGGTGATGTACTACCAAAAGCAATGCGTCGGCTGCAAAAAGTGTGTTGAGGCCTGTCCTACCGGTTCTGTTCAGTTGAAAGAGCCCTTTGGTTTTATAAGTGACCCGGCTACCTGTACCCTGTGCGGGGCCTGTGTGGACGCCTGCTTTTACGATGCGCGAAAAATAATTGGCGAGAGTTGGCCGGTGGAGGATTTGTTCAAAGAGGTGTTAAAGGACAAGGCCTTCTTCGATGAAAGCGGGGGAGGCATCACTTTTTCCGGGGGAGAGCCGATGCTGCAGGCGGAGGAAATCGCCGAGCTTGCGGGACTTCTGAAAGCAGAAGAGATCCCTACGGCGGTTGAAACGGCGGGGTACGTGAAGTGGGGCCGCTTTGAACCTCTGCTGCCCCTGGTTGATCTTTTTTACATTGACCTTAAACACATAGACCCGCAGCAGCACCGCCGCTACACCGGCGTTCCCAACGAACTTATCCTTGAGAACATAAAAAAACTGACCCAACTCCATACAAATGTAGTTGTAAGAATTCCGGTTATACCGGGAGTAAATGATACCCAAGAGGTAATGACGGAGATGTTCCGGTTTCTCGCTGAGGAAGCGAAAGCCCCGCGTGTGGAGCTGCTGCCGTATCATCGCCTCGGCATGGCAAAATATCAGGGGCTCGGCAGGGAGTATAAAATGCGGGATGCGGAAAATGTACTAGAAGAAGCCTGTGACCCCTTTGCAGACCTAGGCCGCAGCATGGGAATTGCGGTTTCAATTGGGGCCGAATAGGAGCGATTGAGTACATCTATGAAGGGGCTGGTACTGGCAGAAAAGTATTGTAAAGAAACCGTTGCCCCGGCTTTTAAGGCGAAGTTTCCCGGGCTCTACGACCAAATGGCCTTCGGTTTAGCAGGTCCGGGTTCGGAGTGTTACGGCTACGACGATGAGATTTCCCGGGACCACGACTGGGGACCGAAGGTGTGCATCTGGATACCGGAAGGGCTTTTTCAGGAGAGGGGTGAAGAGCTTCAGGGCTTATATGACTCCCTACCTGGTGAATGCTGTGGCTTCAACGGGATTAATCGATGGGATACCGCCCTTCGGAGGGACGGAGTTATATCTATAAAAAGGTTTTATGAACACTATTTCGGGATGGGGCGGCCTCCGCACAATAATCGACAGTGGCTGTTTCAGCAGGATGAGCAGCTGGCCCAGAGTACAAACGGTAAGGTGTTTCTCGACAACCTTGGTGAATTTTCCGCCTTTCGGCGGGCCCTGTTGGCGTACTATCCCCGGGATGTGTGGTTGAAAAAGATCGTCTCTCGCTGTGTGATGATATCCCAGTACGGGCAGTACAACCTTTGGCGGGCCCACCGCAGGCACGATGAGCCAGGAGTCTATTATTGCCGGGCTATGTGTACGGAGGAGACGGCGGCACTTGCCTTTTTAATAAAGAAAAAGTATCGCCCCTTTTACAAATGGCAGTTCAAGGGGCTTGAAGAACTGGGAGACTTGGGCAGGCAGCTTATTACCCTCATACGGAGGCTCTACGGAAGCTCCGGCATCAAGCATGAGACTGAAACCGGTTCGGATACTGCGGTGGTAGAGCAGATAGTTTCGGTTTTGTCGGAGGAGCTTATCGGAGTCATTAAAGCAGAAGGGGATACCTCACTTAAGCGGAGGATGGATGCTATACAACTGGAAGTTTTACAGAAGAAGAACTACCTTCAGGATATAGGTTTTGCGATTCAGGAACTTATTGAAGATGAGGATATTCGAGACAATTACGGTTTTGTTGAGTAGAAGCAATTTATGTAGGAGATGACCATGGACAAAGGGAAAAACAGCGTGGTGCACAAGATCCTCGACCTAGAGGTGGATATGTTTAGGAGAGTCCCCACCGGAGAAGAGCCCTCCTGCAGGGCCCATCTGGATGATATGAAACTTCACCGTCGCGGTCAATTTGCTACTTGGTCACTGGAGACGTGCCGAAGTTATCTTCAGGACCTGGAGAGGGCCGAAGAGAGGGGCATTAATCTTATGACGATAAAATATGCCCGTATGGACAATCTTATTCCTCCGTATTCGGAGAATTCCCTCATAGCTGAAATAGCCGATACATTTACAACATGGCAGAGAGAAATCCTTGATAAGTACCCCAACATTATGCGGGGCGGTCGGGATATAGAGGGGTTCAGCGTGTATTTGCGTGCTGAATTGGAGACATATTCAGATGAAACCCTGGAACTATTGCATCGTGATGTAGAGAAATTCAAGCAGGAGGGCCGAAACATGTCGATACAGGTGTACGACTATCTTGCGCAACAATCCGGATACGAATCGATCGACGAATTGGAAGCGGTAGTGCGGAAAGAATAAAAGGGGTGGAAAACTGTATCCCCCGTCATACTCCTCTGTTATAAAACGGTTTCAGAGCTTTTCTTTCAAAAAATGGTAGAAAATGAACAAAAAAATGGTTAAGTAGAACATATACGCAGTTTTTATCAAAATTATTTCTTGACAAGCTTACATTGTATGGTAAACTTGTTTCATCAATGAAATCGCTTTCAGCGTTTAAATTTCTAACATATGTTGAAAGCATCTTTAACATGCAACCATGCCCACATTGTGAGTGTGGACTAAAATTCCTAAAGGAGGAGTTATGTCAAAAAAACTATTCGTCTTGGTTCTTGTCGTGCTGATGGTACCGGCCGCTTTTATGTTCGCCGGCGGGCAACAAGAGGGTGGAGAAGAGGCGTCCAATCTGATGGTAATTATTACCCCGGATAAGGACAATACATTCTTTACCGCTGAAGCGGATGCCGCAAAGGCAAAGGCTGAAGAACTCGGGTATGAAACCCTGTTGGCTGTTCATGGTGATGATCCAAAGCAGGAAGGTGATATTATTGATACAGCAATTTCAAGAAATGCCGCTGCTATCATTATTGATATTGCCAATGCAGATGCATCACCTAACAACCTGAAAAGAGCTACCGAGGCGGGAATTCCTGTATTTTGTATGGACCGTGAAATCAATGCAACCGGAATTGCGAAGGCCCAGCTTATTTCCAACAACTTTCAGGGCGCCAAACTTGGTGGAGAGAGATTTGTTGAACTGATGGGAGAAGAGGGAAAATATGTAGAACTGGTCGGCAAAGAATCTGATACCAACGCCGGTGTTCGTTCAAAAGGTTTTCACAACATAATCGATCAATATCCGGACATGGAAATGGTTGCTCGCGAAACTGCAAACTGGAGCCAAACTGAAGCGTACTCTGTTATAGAATCTGTACTTCAGGCAAATCCCGATGTAGACGGAATTATTTGCGGTAACGACACAATGGCCCTTGGCGCACAGGCCGCTATTGATGCCGCCGGAAAGGGTGACATTATTGTCATGGGTTTTGATGGTAACGACAATGTGCTCGATTCAATAATGCAGGGTAAAATTGACGGAACCGTTATGCAGCCGAATGCAAAAAATGCTCAGATGGCTGTTGAACTTGCAGACAAGTACATTAAAACCGGATCTACCGGTATGGATGAAGAGAAGATTCTCAACGACTGTTTCCTCATTACTCCCGATAATGCGGACCAGTGGAGGGGATTCACAAAGATCAAATAATCGGTCAATGCGTTGTACCGAAGGGAGGTCCTCCGTTGTTCACGGGGGGCTTCCCGCACTACATGTCTTTCCTGACCTGGAGAAATAATACATATGATACATAAAAGCATGATAATACAAAGAACTCTGGTTTTTCTTATCCTCATTGCCTTATTATCCGTCGGCTGTACAATAAAAAAAATAGGTGAAGAAGATAAAAATAAAGGCGGAGATGAATATTCTACCTGGACGAAGAGCGGTAAAGCCTTTGATCCCGTTGCATATGTCGATTCCATATGGGATGAAAAACTTATTCCCGTCTTCAAGGAAGAATCGGATGATGTAAATATGGTTTTACAAGCCCTGGCGGAGGACAAAGAGACTGCGGTAGAGCAATACGGCCTAAAGCACCAATCCGGGGAGACTGAGCCAACTTTTAAAGTAAAGGGTACTGCAAAAGTGGCGGAATACGACGATAGTTCGCGAAATGGTCTTTTTATGCTGGATTTGCCGCCCTTTGACGGTGAAACTGATGTGCCGATGCAGGTAGGACCTGTTATCAGGAAGACAGCTATTAGAGATTCTGTGTCTTTTATAAGTTTTACCGATGTGGGAAACCAACTACAGTTTGCCAGTTTGGCGGATGAGTTGAACAAGAGGATGAAAAAGGAGGCCGTCGAGCCTCTGGATCTTGATACAATCGAAGGTAAAACTATTCAGTTTTATGGGGCCGTTAAACTGGAAGAAGGCCAAACAATTGATGATGTAGTAATTACACCAGTACACATTGAAGTAGTAGATGAACCCGCAGGAGAAGAGGACTGAGATGCAGGAAAATGAACCGGGCCTCATAATGGAGGCAAAAAATATAGTAAAAGTTTTTCCCGGTACCACCGCGTTGCAGGATGTCGATTTTAAGATTTATAAGGGTAAAATAAATGTACTGGTCGGTGAAAATGGAGCGGGTAAATCCACCCTGATGAAAATCATCGCCGGAATAGAAAAACCGACTTCAGGTCGACTTTATATGTATGACGAAAATGATAGACAGACTGAGGTATCCTTTACTTCTACCCGGGATGCGGCCCAAAAGGGTATCGGTATTGTGCATCAGGAGTTAAATCTATTTACCGACCTCGATGTAGCTGAAAATATCTACATGAATAAAGAGCTGAAACGCTACGGTTCTGCCTATATTGATCACAGTTCGCAAGGGACCAAGGCTAAAGAAGTTCTAAAGAGGTTGGGCCAAAATATTGAACCGAATACTGTAGTGAGAAATTTGCGTCTCGGACAACAGCAGATTGTAGAGATTGCAAAAACGATGATAGATGAGCCGAAAATCCTCATTATGGATGAACCGACCTCTTCTCTCAGCGCTCAAGAGGTAAAGGTTCTTTTTAAGGTAATCCAGGAATTAAAAGAGCAGGGGGTAGGTATAGTCTATATCTCCCACCGTTTAGAAGAAGTAAAAGAGATAGGCGATTATATAACAATACTGCGTGATTCACAGCTTATTGAAACCTGTGAAATGGCCGGTATTGAAATGTGCGACATTATTCAAAAAATGGTAGGAAGAGATCCAAACCAGTTTTTCAGCGGTCAAGCTCATAAAATAGGAAAAGAAATTTTAAAAGTAGCACATATGACACTTCCCCGTTTTGGCGGAGGGTATACCCTTAACGATGTCTCCTTCAGCGTACACGAGGGTGAAATACTGGGCATTTACGGACTTATGGGGGCCGGGAGAACGGAACTCTTAGAGAGTCTAATGGGAATCTTTGAAAAAGCTGAAGGCGAAGTATGGCTTGAAGGACAGGATCTGCATGGGAAGGATGCAAAAGATCGTATAAATCAGGGGCTGGTCCTTATACCTGAAGAGAGAAAACGAGAGGGGCTTTTCTTAAACCTTGCGGTTGATCAGAACCTCACGATGGCAAGTATCCTCCGTTATATAAAGGGATTTCATATTCTGAAGAACCTGGAGGAGAAACGGGTCAGCGAAATGATAAGCGAAATGGCCATAAAGGTCTCCTCTCCTCAAGTTTCTATAAATGCACTGAGCGGTGGTAACCAGCAGAAGGTGGTTATCGGAAAGGGGCTTTTGACGAAACCTAAGGTATTACTGATGGATGAGCCCACCCGCGGAATTGATGTAGGTGCAAAGTCTGATGTATTTGAGATAATGAACAGTATGGCAAATGGAAAGTTCGGCGTGGTATTCGTATCTTCCGAATTAGAAGAGATATTCTCTATGTCGGACAGAATACTTGTATTGTCGAAGGGAAAAATCACCGGAGAGTTCGATCGTTCTGAGGCTACTGAGGAGAAGGTACGTAGGGCCTCTGAGATAGGACACGGAATTACAGCAGAAGCTCACTAAATGGAGGTTGAGTTAACGTATGGCAACTGAAACAAGAAAAAAATTCGGCGCCGGGTTTTCCATCGGCATGCTGGTGTTAAAACTGAGGACCCTTATCGCATTTTTTGTAGTGCTGATAGTGTTTTCTTTTATTGCACCTAATTTTCTATCAACGGCTAATCTAATAGTTATGGCGAAACACTCGGCAATATGGGCCATCCTCGCTATGGGAATGACGTATGTAATTATCGGAGGGGGGATCGATCTTTCGGTCGGATCCGTAGCCGGGCTTTGCGGTATGCTCGCCGGCGGGTTCCTTACGGAGGGGCTCCGCTTGCCCTTATTCGGCATTGTAATATATTTTCATACCCCCATGGTAATTCTTGTGGTACTGCTGATAGGGGTGCTGCTTGGGGCCGTGAACGGCCTTTTTGTAACCAAATTGGGAGTCGCTCCCTTTATTGCAACCCTGGGTATGCTCTATATGGCCCGCGGGTTCGCTATGTTGCGCAGCGGTGGAAAAACCTTTCCCAACTTAGTTGGAGATGCTTCAATAGGTACTACAGGGTTTCCGATACTTGGTGCCGGGACCTTTTTAGGGCTTCCTTTGATAATCTGGCTGGCCATCATCATAGCAGGTGTTGCAGCATACGTGTCGAAAAAGACACCTATGGGCCGACATGTGTATGCGGTTGGCGGAAATGAGGACGCGGCGGTGCTCTCGGGTATCAGGGTGAATAAAGTAAAAATGACCACCTACATGTTTTCAGGATTTACCGCCGCCCTGGTCGGTCTTATCATCGCTTCACAACTGGTAGCAAGTCATCCCTCTACAGGAGAGACCTATGAACTTACCACCATCGCTGCGGTGGTCCTAGGCGGGACTTCTCTTACCGGTGGTAGAGGAACCATTGCAGGATCAATTGTCGGTGCGCTTATTATCGGAGTGCTGAACGACGGGCTTGTCATGGTTGGGGTGTCCTCATTTTGGCAGACCGCAATTAAGGGGATGGTAGTGGTTCTTGCGGTTGTTATCGACCAGTATCAACTGAAGAAGCAGAACGAAGCTGCTCTTAAAGAGCAAACTGCTATAGCATAATGATGGATGGAAGAATGACTGTCGGTGTGACCGACCCTCGGGCAACGGATTTATCCGGGTATGGTGAAATACTCAGCACCGAGGGGCGGGGTCCCGATGCAGACACTTCTGGGTTCAGATTCTGGGATTGTCTTGGAAAGATTGATGTACAAACCGCTTCAATTGGTATTGTCCGTGCCTTTCCGACGCACCCCAGAATATGCTCCTCCCTTGAGCGACACAGCAACAGCAGCGAGGCTCTCATACCCGTTGAAGGAGAAATAGTTGTTGTCTGCGCCCTCTCGCTGCGGGATAATGCGGACAGGGTGGATTTTGCCTCTGTAAAGGCAATTCCGGTAAAGAGGGGAGAGGCCCTTATACTTTCACCTGGGGTATGGCACTATGCGCCGATGGTGAAAGAACATGAGGTGAATACTTTTGTGATTTTTCAGTTCGAAACCCTTCAACGAGACATGGTGAAAGAAGAAGGTGTACAGATTACAGTAGATGGCTAAGCGAGGGGAATGCCGACAGCAGTTTAGCTGAGGGGCGGCGGTTCAATTGCAGCCCCGTGCAGCGAAGTTTTCACACACAACTTATACTCTATATTATATACTACACCCCGCACACTCATGTAGCCATGAGTGTATGGACTGCCTCCACGCTTGGCATTGCAGTTTGGGCGCCCATTTTAAGAGTTGAAAGTGCTCCGACGGCATTGGCAAAACGGACCGATTCCTTTAGTGAAAAACCCTTTCCAAGGCCGTAGGCTAAACCTGCGTTAAATGAATCACCGGCTGCGGTAGTGTCAACTGCATGAACGGAGAACCCCTCAACATGATATTTCTCCTCAGCAGAAAAAACAGAAGCTCCTCGCTCACCGCGTTTGGCAATTATTGTGCGGGCTCCCTTTGAAAGCAGATGATCGGCGGCGGTGTGCAGTTGCTTGTCGGTATCGGCGGGCATTTCAGACAAAACTGAAATTTCCGTAGAATTCGGTGTGAGATAATCGATGTAACTGTAGAACTCTTCGGGCAGCACCTGTGCCGGAGCGGGATCAAGAATTGTGACCGCCCCCTTTTCTTTGGCCGCTTTGAGGGTATGAAACACTGTTTCCGTGGGAATTTCCAGTTGAAGAAGTACAATACTTTGTGTATCGAAGGAAGGGCTTATTGTATCTGAATAGTGAGGGTCGACAAGGTCGTTTGCACCGGGAACCAGAACAATGTGGTTCTCCCCTGAAGGTTCTACTTCTATAACAGCGATTCCCGTGGATACACTTTCTTCGCGTTTTATATAGGAGATGTCTATTCCCTCTTTTTTAAAATAACTGAGGTACTGTTCGGCAAAGCTGTCGTTTCCCACTTTACCGACCATGTGTACCGGCGCCCCGAGACGGGCTAAAGCGCAAGCCTGATTGCCTCCTTTCCCGCCGGGACTGGTAAAAAAGGAGCTTCCCTTAATTGTCTCTCCGGGTTTGGGAAATCTTCCGACCGAGGTTACAAGGTCCATATTGATACTGCCGACCACAAAGTATGTATAGGACATAGTGTTTTTCCTCTCGTTATAGTGTTGCTATTATACATGCTATTATAGCGGTAAGGGGTATATATCTACAACCCTCATATACTAGTGCTCTCGCATTAATGATGTAATCTAGCGGAGATTAGATTAAACATAAATATACGAAAATATATAAGGGATAAAAACAAAAATAAAGAAAGTCAAAAAAAGAATAAAAAAGAAAAAGTTGACAAATACGAAAATAACGTTATAATGTGGGTACTAAAGAAGGAGATACATAGGATATGGCAGTAGATAAAAATAAGAGTACTTTTGCAGTAATTATTGGCACAAGGGGCATTTTTAATTCGGAATTAGCGGCTTCGGACCGGGTAAAACTGCTAAAAACCCTAGAAGAGCTAAAGCTTTCATATATCATTCCCGCTCCTGAGGAAACAACCAACGGCGGTATAGAAACAAAGAAGGATGTAAAGGTATGTGCCGATCTTTTTAGGCGCCATTCGCCGGAGATCGACGGGATAATTATTTCACTGCCTAATTTCGGGGATGAATTGGCGGTAATAGAAACAATTCGTGAATCACGGCTTGAGGTGCCGATTCTTGTTCAGGCAGGAAAAGATGAAATTAATAAAGTTGACATAAAATCAAGAAGAGACGCCTTCTGCGGAAAAATCTCCGTCTGCAATAATTTGTATCAGTACGGATACTCCTTTACCGACACTACCGAGCATACTGAAGATCTTGAAAGTGATGTGTTCAAGCGGGACTTAAAAGAATTTGCCGCCGTATGCAGAGTTGTAAAGGGAGTGCGTAATGCGAGGATTGGTATGATCGGTACAAGACCCGATGCCTTTAATACCGTGCGTTTCAGCGAGAAAATATTACAGAAAAACGGCGTCACCGTAGTTCCGGTTGATTTATCATGGATTTTTGCCCGGGCTGAGGGTGTTTCTGAAGGGGACCAGCGCCTAAAGAATAAATTAAAAGCCCTCCGGGGGTATGGTACTATTCCTGCCCGCATTCCGGAAGAACACATAATGCGTTCGGCACGGCTTTCAGTTGCGATTGAGGAGTGGCTTGATGAAAATGAGTGTGATGCCAGCGCTATTCAATGCTGGAACTCTGTACAGCTTAACTACGGATGTGCGACCTGCGTGAGCATGAGTATGATGAGCGAGAATTTACGGCCGAGCGCCTGCGAGGTAGATATTACCGGCGCCTTGTCGATGTACGTACTATCCCTCGCTTCGATGCAGCCACCGGCTCTTTTGGATTGGAATAATAACTACGGGGACGAAACGGATAAGTGTGTAAATACCCACTGTTCAAACTTTCCGAAGGGTTTTATGGGAAATGATATAGAAATTTCCGAGCTTGATCTGTTGGGAGAAGATTTGGGACGGGACAGATCCTTTGGAGCAGTAAAGGGGAAGGTAGCAGCAGGTCCGGCAAGCTATCTTCGACTTTCTACCGATGACCCCCGGGGTATAATCAAGGGGTATACTGGAAACGCCGATTTTACCGACGATGAGTTCAATATGGATGGCGGTATCGCCGTGGTAAAAGTACCGAGGCTGCGCGAGCTTTTGGCCCATATCTGTAAAAACGGTTTTGAACATCATGTGGCTATGTCCCGCGGTCACGTTGGATCCATTATTCGTGAAGCTTTACAGAATTATCTTGATTGGGACCTGTATGTGCATGAATAATAAAGATATGGAGGATGCATGAAGAAAACAGGAATATTGAACGATAGAATTTCAACACTTATAGCCGAGATGGGTCACAAAGAGGGGCTTATGATCTGTGATGCCGGTATGCCTATACCCCGTGCCTGCAATCGCATTGATGTGTCCCTGGTGGCGGGTATACCGAGTTTTCTAGACACCCTTCGCGGGGTGCTGGAGGAACTTTGTGTGGAAAAAGTGGTACTAGCCAAAGAAATTAAGGAACACAACGCCGAACTTGATAATGAATTGAAGGCGATATTTAAAGAAATTCCTATTGAGTATATTCATCATCAGGAGATGAAAGACTCAATGCCCCAGGCAAAGGGCGTAATACGCACTGGTGAGTTCTCCCCCTTTGCCAATATCCTTCTTATTTCGGGCGTCGTGTTTTAGCTAAATATCCTAACTCAGGCTGTTTTCGTAGTCCTTGTTCCGTATGTACCTATTATAGATATCATCACTCGGAAAATCTTTTTCCGGGGCGAACTCCTTCGGCTGTAGTTTCTTCGAAATAATTCTGCGTAGGGACGAAAGGTCCTGTGAAGGGTCGTGGTAGAGAATTTGCATTGCAATTGTGCCGATAGAAGTTGCCTCTTCGGGCCCCGCGATTACCTTTTTTCCTGTAATATTTGCGGACAATTGGTTAAGGTAAGAGTTTCTTGACCCACCGCCGATAATGTGGATTGATTCGAAGGTGTTACCGGTGAGGCTCTCAAGGTTTTCTATCGCCTCACGATAGCTGCATGCCAGGGAGATGTACGAAGCGGCAAGTATGTCAGCAATTTCCTTCTCTCCGGAAAGTTCGGTTATTGTTGAAATCATCTTTACCGGATTGAACAGTTTGGTATTGTTCGGGTCGTACAGAGACACCTCCAGTCCTGCCTTGCGTGAGAGCTCTATAATCTCCTCCCATGAATATGCCGAGCCCCTCTCCTGTTCCAGCTCATATTTCACATTCTGCAGGATGTGCATACCCGCTGAGTTTTTCAGGAGGGTGATTGTATCACTTGCGCCTCCCTCGTTCGCAAAACTCATATCGTACACCTTGTCGTTAATAATAGGATCGGCAAGTTCTGTACCAATAAGCGACCAGGTGCCGGAGCTGATGAAAATAAAGTTTTCCTCCCGTGCAGGTACTGAAACCACCGCCGAAGCCGTATCATGGGAGGGTACGGACACAAAGGGGATAGAATCAATTTCCATCTGTTCGGCCAGGGAGGGTAGAATGTGTCCCCTCTCTTTTCCGTGGGGTATTACAGGATGAAAAAGATTTTTGTCCAGACCGCTCAATTTAAAAAGTTCATCACTGTAGTTCTGGGTCCTCATATCGAGAAGCTGTGATGTGCTGGCGATGGTGTTTTCAGTGCCCTTTTCTCCGGTAAATAGATAGTTGAGCAGGTCCGGAATAAAAAGAATATCCTTGGCGTTTTCGTAGTATTCAGGAAGCAATTCTTTTATGCCCATGAGCTGGTACATTGAGTTCATAGGGTGGTTCTGAATTCCGCTGAGTTCAAAGAATTTCTTCTTTGTTTTTTCATCGACAGATTTTACTCCTCGCACGCCGAATTCGTTTCTGTAACAGAGTGGGTTCCCGATGAGGTGTCCCGAAGAACCGAGAAAACCAAAATCGATGCCCCAAGTGGAAATACCGACTGAATCTATTTTACCGTAGGTATCTACAGCCTTTTTCAGTCCGTTTTGCATTTCATTGTAGATATTAAGTATGTCCCAAAAATTCACACCATTGATGGTGACTGCTCGGTTCGGTACCTGATGTATGACCTCCGTGTTGATTTCATTACCGTCATACGTACCGACTACTGTCCGTATAGATGAGTTGCCGCAATCAAAACCTACGCAATTTACTGTGTCTATTTTCATCTCACATCCCCTGTGCAAAAGTTTGGTAAATACCTATTTAAAAAATAATTGTTATGAAAACTACAAATATATGGTAATTTTACAACATTAAAATTGCACTGTCAATGCTCTATTTAATACTCCATACTTAGGCAGATGGCTTTTAGGAAGTCTTATGGCTTCAAAAATGAGACTACTTGATATAGTATGGACCAAATGGAAGAGTTCTATAAGAGTCTAAGTACGCTGATATGGGAAAACGGAGAAATTCTTGCTCTGATTGGTGGTGTATCGCTGTTGCTGTTTGCGGGAACAATAATCGTGATGCCGCTGCTTATTATTTCAATTCCAAGGGATTACTTCGTGGGTGAGCGTAGCGAACCCTACGGGCTTGGACGTCGTCATCCGCTTATTCGGATAACTGTGCTGGTCCTGAAGAACCTATCCGGCCTCGTATTTATTGCCGCCGGTTTTGTGATGCTTTTTATTCCGGGGCAGGGGCTTTTGACAATGTTTATTGGTGTGCTGCTGCTTAACTTTCCCGGGAAACGGCGGCTGGAATTAAAACTGGTTGAGAAGCCGAAAATTAAAAGCGGGTTAAATTGGATCAGGCGGAGGGCTGGACGATTGCCTTTGCATTGACCTTTGACTATTTGCTGTCTATCTGTAAGACTGTGGAGAGTGGAAAATAATAAGGCTGAAAAGAACACTAGGATAGTAGGTCCTGAAGCATACGAACTGATTGAAAGGCTGGGGGCCATAGTAGAGGGCCGTCGGGAGCTTTTGATCATAACCCATACCCATCCTGATCCGGACTCGATTGCCGCGGCGGCGGCATTACAACTGCTGGTAAAAAGTAAGTTCGGGATAAATTCCAGTATTGCCTACAGCGGTATAATCGCCCGTGCTGAAAACCGGTCGATGGTAAAAAAACTAAAAATTCATTTGAAACAGTACAATCGAATTAAACTCTCGCGATACGATTGCGTTGCCCTGGTCGATTCCCAGCCGGGTGCGGGAAATAACGTATTAAGCGCCGAGTCGGAGTGCAATATTATAATAGATCATCATCCCCGACGAGAAGACACCAAGGGTGACTTAGTGGTGATCGATCCGAATATTGGAGCAACGGCCACAATTCTTATTCGCTGGTTAGAGGCAGCGGAGGTCGAAATTCCCGCGGGAATTGCAACTGCCCTGGCTTATGCGATTTCATCGGAAACACAAAATATGTATCGGGAAGCCGCCCGGGAGGATATTCAAGCATATTTGTCGGTGTATGTACGGGCGAGTATCCGCACTCTCTCGGAAATAATCAATGCAAACTTGCCCCACTACTATTTTCAGCAATTGGGAAATGCGTTGAACAATGCCTTTATCTATGGAAATACAATTGTCGCCCATCTTACAGCGATTTGGCATCCGGAAATTGTGGCGGAAATGGCGGATTTTTTCTTAAAACATGAACGTATTGGCGCAGTCTTCTGTACCGGCTACTATAAAAACACCTTAATTTTGTCTATTCGCACCAACAGCGATCGGGTAAACGCAGGCGATTTAATCAAGCAGCTTCCGTTAAACCCGGACCATGTGGGGGGCCACGACCGCACAGCCGGCGGCTTTCTTTCGCTGGAAGGGAAGTCTCCCGAAGAAATTCAGCAGGAGGTCGGCGAATTGCAGAATTCCTTTGCGACCCTGCTGGGAAGCAAGGACCCCTCCTGGAAAAAACTGCTTGAATAGAGTCTTCCTAGGGGTAAAAGTTTTATTTAGTGGTACAAAGCTTGTGGAATAAAAATTTTCACACGCTACCGGCGAGTAATTATATAAAAACGAATAAGATGGTCCCGATTTTATAGTCTTAGAGAGGGTGAATATCTAAATTTTATAAAACCCACAAGCTTTGTACCACTATTAAGACCATACCAGCCTACCCCGCCGCGTCGTTTCTTCACAGATGGGGAATCTCCGCAATAATGCCAGAAAATTTGACACAAATGGTGTGAAATGTGGTATATTTTTGGTGACAACTAATAATTTTTCTTTACAGCCGAAAGTGTTATATATAGGGTTTAATTAAATGAGGTCCTTTCAAAATTACAATTTCGAGAGGACCTCTATATAGGGTCGTAAAATTAATTATCTATACTGTAAATAATTAATTTTACTAAAGGTCTTGGCGTTTCAAAAATCTTTGATTTTTGAAAGCGCCTCAAATAAGAAAGGGAGGTGGTAGTAGTGTTTACCACTACATATGAGTTTTTAGAGAACAATCTACGGGCTACAAATGATAGTTTAAGGAATATTGATCTCATTAAACGGTTATTTGAACATAAAAAAAATGAATTCTCACTTTTATTTCGTTTAAGTAAAATCGTAAACTATATTTATAAAGGTCTTACATTGTCTCTATATAGTACACCTGATACTGATAGAGAGTTTACTGAAGAAGAAAATCAAGAAATAATAAAAAAACTTAGAGAGACGATAATCGAAGTAAGGGAAGGACTTACTGAGCTTGGCGATTTAGTTCACGAGGCGTCTAAATTTGCAAATAGAAACTTAATCCAATACATTTTTTTCATGATTAAGATTCATCGTCCGATGAAGAAGATTTCCGAAACCTTCGAGGATCTTGAATTGATGGTACACGCACTTGATGGTAATGAATTTGGAGAGGATGTAAGCGCAGAAGAATTAATCAAAATGTTTGATGTATAAAGTACAATATAAATCTGTTAAAATATTAAAAGCATTAAATAAACTACATCCTCAAGAACGTAAAAGAATTATTCAAAAAATTGAGAAAAAGCTTAAAAACTACAGTCCTTTTATTAAAGGAATCAAGAAGCTTGAATATAGTAAAACTTTATACCGCTTACGAATTGGAGATTATAGAGTACTATTTGAAAAATACAATGAAGAAAAGATTATCACGGTTGTTCTAATTGAAAAGCGAGATTCTGTGTATAAAGACAAATCTTAAATATAAACCCAAGTCCGTCGAAAGGCGGGTTTTTATATCTTAACTTTGCCAGTTTGAAACTTTCCCGTCTCTTTTAGGATAATGACGGCTTTGGCCGGTAAAAAAAGCCGCAGAAGCAGGGGTTTTTGGGGTAAGAAAATTATACACTGTTTTTAAATTACTTAAACAAAAGCTTTTAACGGCAACGCAAAAGGCTCTTTTAAAAATTTTTCATATTGCGAATTGCTGATTTAATATACAGATTCCCAAGCAAATGG
>CAZDFY010000062.1:0-19846 GCA_964504785.1 uncultured Sediminispirochaeta sp.
GAGATTACAGCCCGGTGTTCGGTTTCGAGCTCGGGGCGGGTATAGCTGCCGGCGGGGCTGAAATCCAAATTAGCAATTCGGATGGCGATAATATTGCAGTTCTCCTTGATGAACCTGTCGGACCGATCTTCGAACTCGGACTCGAAGGCGGCCTGCCTTTGGGGAAAGACTTCAGATTTGTTACTCGCTTGGGCATTACGGTAGTTCCCATGTCACCTCTCGTAACGAAAAATAGAGGGGAAATGGGGCCAGTCCGCATCGGTCTGCGCGGAGGCCTTACCTGGAATCACTAGTCATAGCCGAGCGTGGTTGAGGCAGTCGGCGCAGTGCCGGCTGTTTTTTTTACAAAATGCGGGTTAAAAAAGTGAACTTGTCAAAGCGGGCATCAAAACTAAAGATACGGGAGATATCATGAGTGCTCATAACTGCTGCATGGACCGCATCACGGGCGAAGATGGAAGAATATGCTACAAAAAGGTCTTTTGCCCGCAGCATATCAGCCGCACTGATTTCAAAAACTTCATCTACAAGCCCTAACAGAGCATCGAAGGCCGGCTGTATTGCATCTACGCGTCGGATTGCAGAATAGTGATGCAGGATTTCCTGCATCACCTCGGCATCGCTTACAAGGCGCTCTTCAGCCCTTCGAGGTAATCGGACTCGATATCTGCTGCAATATCCTCATAGTCGGCAGCAGGAAACTGAAACTTCGCAGCTTTCCGGATTATGTGCTGTTTCTCCTGCATAACACTGCGCAGCCGTTCGCGCTGTTCGTGCTGAATAGCCCGCCGCACCCAGGCAGAGACAGTCATATGTTCCTGTGAGGCGAGCCGTTTGATTTCCTGCAACTCTTCCTCAGGTAAAAGTATTTGAAGACGTATACTCATATGTATGAGTATGAATTACATATTATCATAAGTCAAAAGACGCTCTAAGGGGGGAGCGGAATAGCCGCCCGAGCCGCCCGGCGGAGCGGAGGAGCGGAGCCGGAATAGTGGCGAGGCGACGGGGAGCCTCCGCCCGGGGCGTGAAAATGGTGTTAATTGCTGGGCTTATGTTTGGGCTTGGGTTTGGGGTTAGGTTTGGGGCTTGGGTTTGGGGTTTGGTTGGAGTTGGGAGAGGCTTTTGGGGCTGGGGCGTGTGGAATGTGATTGAACGCCCCGGGCGAGTACGTCCCGGCGGCTATGGAGCGCGGGGGCGCTCCCCCGCCAAGAAAATACAGCCGACACACAGGGTGCCGGCTATATAACAAGCTTAGTTTCCGGGTGAAATTGCTTCGGTGGGGCAGACTTCGGCACAGGAGCCGCAGTCGGTGCACGCATCGGTAATGACGTATTTGTCCTCACCCTCTTCAATTGCATCAACCGGGCATTCTGCTTGGCACACGCCGCAGCTGATGCAGTCGTCACTAATTACATACATATCAATCTCCTATTAAGGTGTTAGATGGTATAAATCCGGATTGATCATACGCTATTTCCGGCGATTTTTCAACAAGATGAGCCCGAATTTGAGCCTGGAAGTTGATGCTGAACGGTTATTTGTCCGTGGCGCTTTTATTGAGTTTACCTTTGAAACCGCATCCGAACTGTGGTGCCGTCCAACCCCAGAATTTCTAGGCTTCCTTCGAACTGGTCGGCCATAGAACGGACAAGCATCAAGCCAAGCCCCTCTTTTTCGCCGCGAATTACCGCTTCGGGCATGCCGACCCCGTCGTCCTTATAGATAAGCTCCATACTGTTGTCGGTGTACCGGTGCAGCTTCACACTAATATGCCCCGCAGTGGGGCCTTCAAAGGCATGCTTTAGGGAGTTGGTCAGCAGCTCATTGATCAGAATACCTATAAACGAGAGTTCCTGAACATCGAAGAGAATATCGTCGATTTCGCTGTGCAGATGTACCTTTTCGCCCCCCGGAAAAACTGACAGAATTTCTGAGATAAGGGCGGGCAGATACTCCGCCGCCGACATGGACTCCACGGTTCCCTGCCTGTAGAGCTTATCGTACAGCACCATCATGCTTTGCAGACGGCTTGCTGCCTCTTCAAGAGCAGTATTAGCATCAGGGTTGTCCAATGTATCAGCCTGCATTCGTAGAAGCGCCTGGACAGAGCTCATATTGTTTTTTATGCGGTGATGCACTTCCCTCAGCAGCATCTCCTTTTCTTCGAACTGGCCGTTCAGTTTTCTGCGCATGGTGTTCACCGCCTCAGCGAGTTGAGCGAGTTCATCATTGTAAGTATTTTTGCGCCCGAAGGAGAAGGACTGGGATAGTGAAGCGGAGTCGCTATGGTGTCGAAGAAATTCGACAAACCGCCGTAGATGCCGCCCGACCATCCTATGAAACAGGAGTGAAACCGCCAGGGCAAGGCTAAGGGCCACCAAAAGGTTGTAGAGAAGAAAGGGAAGCTGCCCTTTGAGAACGTCATTGCGCAGCCGCCGGGTATTCACGTACATGAATAATTTTCCGACTTCTATATCTTCACCCCGGTACTCATAGGTGAGGGAATGACTGTGCTTCTCCAGTTTTTCCGGCTGCGGGAGGGATCTCTCGTTATAGTTCACCCCGTACAGACGCCCTTCGTCATCGATTATTTCGACCCGGTCAATATAGGGAAATTGTACAATGCTTTCAATCTGTGTCTGCAGCAAATCGTAGTGGGTCATCCACAGGCTCGAAACAAGGGCGGGAATATGGCTGCGGTGAATTTGTTCAATTTGTACTGAAACCCGCTGATACTCCCGCCGGTACGAGGACAGGCTCATAAGTGGAGCAAATATCGCTGTGAGAAACAGCATGAGGAGTAAGGTGTACAATGTATAGCGGCGGGCAATCGACATAGTACCCCTCAATCTTTTATATAAGGCCCGGTAGCCTCGCTGACGATACGCGCGTAACTGCCGTCCTTTTTCATGCCTTGCAAGGCCGCAGCAATTTTAGGTACAAGATCGGCGTGGCGCTTATGCACATACAAATACATTTTCCTGCTCGCCAGGGGCGGCTTGAGGTGAAATATACCCTCATAGTTCATTTCTTTCAGCGCTGCATAACCGGTCAGTTTAGAATAGAGGGCGACGTCAAGCCTGTTCTTGTGCAGCATAGTAAACAATTCTGTTTCCGTTGGGACGAGGGTGCGCTGGGGAAAACCGGCGGTATTTTTTTCCAGAATTTTCCAGCCCCTGACTATTCCTATGTAAAGATCATGGATACTGTCCCAGCCGTTGATGGGAAATTCCTTTTTGGCAAAGGCGACAAACTCCATGGTCATGTTCGGCTCGGGTACTTGGATCAGGTTGGGATACTCCGCCTCCATTCCGGCGATCCGGTTCAGCTCAGCATCAAGCAGCCCCGCATTCACATCCACCAAGGATTTTTCGGTGGGGGTAAAAACGATTCTCGCATCCAAACCGATTCTGCGGAAGATATCTTCCATTATCCTGTCGAGCATACCGGTCTGTTCAGGATTGGAGAGTAGGTTTTTGTAGGAGGTACTGATATAAAAAGCTTCATCCTGGCTATACGCAGCGGAAAGACTGCTGAAAAACATGAGGAGCATGAGGGGAAGACCCAGATAAGATTTTACAAGAAGTCCCAAAGGTTTTTTCACATCCCCCCCAACTTATGGTATTTTCACAAGGTGTTTCAAATTTTATCACATCTTGGTGATATAGTAAATCTTTGAATAGAAAATGCAGGTCTCAACATGGGACTACCTGCGGGACAAGGTGGCCGGGTGCCCGGGTGGCTGGATGCTAGTGTGGCCGGGTGGCCAACACCTATATTTTTCTGTCGGCTTGGGCCTGACTTAAGATTCCGCAGGAGATGGTGGACCTCCGCTTTTTGGGCCATGAGTGTATGTGCTGCCGGTTGGTTTTTACCATACCAAAGGGTGCACTGCTCAGCCTGATGTTGAAAAAGTGTGGGCGTACAAGAGCATAAAAAAATTTGATATAGCGAAAAATCCCTATTTAGTACTATACTTATAGTATGGGGAAATCATTGTATTTCAAGATGGCAGGTTTATGCGGCAGCAGCTTTTATCACCTCCTCTTTATTCTGATCTTCCTTGCCGTGCCTATCCTATCAGCAGATGCTCAGGAACCAATTAAAATCGGCGCCGGTCTTTCCCTCAGCGGTAAGTATGAAGAGCCGGGAAATATGATCAAGAAGGGCTACCAGGTATGGGCACAAGAGACTAATCGCAACGGGGGGCTTCTTGGAAGGCCGGTAGAGCTGCATATCATTGACGACCGAAGCAGCATTGGAGAGGCGCGCCGAATATACCGCCACCTTATTGAAGAAGAGCAGGTTGATTTATTACTTGCACCCTATGGGACCCCGATTACCCTTGCGGTAAGCGAGATCACTGAATCCGCAGGATATGTACTGGTATCCGGCGGAGCCTCCGGAACTGAAATTTGGGACCGGGGGTACAAGTATGTATTTGGGGTGTATTCCACCGCCGATAGATTTTTTATTGGATTTATAGACTTAATTGCTCGAAAGGGCATTCAAAATGTAACTATCCTGCATGAGGACAACCCCTTTAACAATGAAGCCGCACTTGGCGCGGTGGAATGGGCTGAAAAGATGGGTGTATCTGTAGATCAATGGGTCGGATACAATCCCGATATTACCTCGCCTGCACAGCTTCTGAAGGGGGTGTCTTTTTCCGATGATGAGGCACTAATTCTGTGTACTTATCCTGAGGAGGGTTACGCCTTTCTCCAGGCCCTTTCAACAAAGGAGCAACAGCCCTCCGCAATTTGCATGACAATAACGCCAATACATCCCCTATTTTCCTACAAAGCGGGGGCAATGGCCGAAGGCGTATTTGGTCCTTCCCAGTGGGAACCGGAAGAGCGAATTCCCTACCCCGGCACTCGTGAGTTTATCAGGGCGTTTCGGAATTTCACTCAGATGACCCCCTCGTATCATGCCGGCTCCGCGTATGCCGCCGGACAAGTGCTTTCCCGGGCAATAGAGGCTACTCAGGGCCTCGACCACTCAAAATTGCGTGACTATATTACGGCTATGGACACGGTAACTGTGATAGGACGGTTTAAGGTTGATATGTATGGGAAGCAAATTGGACACAACACCCTTCTCATCCAATGGCAAGACGGCAAAAAGGAGGTGGTGTATCCGTTAAGTATGCACACTGCGAAACCCCGCTTTCCGGTTAAGTAACGGATAAAAACTGTTGTGAAACTTCATCGTCTCTTTCCAACCACAATTTTCTTATATATTCTTGGACCAGTCGCCTTCGCAGGTATCATCAGCGCAGTGATTTTAAATGCATTACTTACGCCGGTCTTTATAGACTACTTTACTGAGAAAAGTACTACAGATCTAAAACTCGCCTCCTCTTTGGCATTTGAGCGTTGTGAGGAAAACTTTCATGACCTCTTGTCCCAACGTTTGAGCGATAATGAAATGATGACTGCAACGATGTATCAGGAAACCCTGCGGGAAATCACCCAGGTCCATGATCGGTTACCCTCAGTACACCTTTTAGCGATACTTCGTAAGGGTACCGTCGAAGCGAGCACCTACCCAGCTATTCCCGTGAATTCGAATTTCACCCTACCGGACCCAGGCATATCCGAGGTGCAGGAGTTCAAAAAGGACGGCCGCGCACTACTATATCATTCCCGCTATTTTCCCTTTTGGCGTTTACACGTAGTCGCCCTGGTACCCCTGGAGGCTATATCTGCTCCGGTTAGAATGATTGAAGGCGGGCTCATTTTCTCGCTTATTGGAATAAGTATAGTCCTTTTAGTTACCCTGCTTATTACTGTCCAATTTGCTATCAAACGTCCCCTGAACCGCATTATCGAGGCTACAAAACAAATTAGTGAGGGTTCTTTTCCACAGATCCAATCAACACGGCAAGATGAAATCGGAAAAGTAACTGCTGCGGTCAATGATATGTCCAGCCACCTAAAAGAAAACCATAGGGCTTTACAAAACTCTATTGCAGAAAAAAGTGTTTTATTGCAGGAAATCCATCACCGGGTTAAAAATAATCTCAATGTGGTGGTTAGTCTGCTTCACCTTCAATTTGACCAAGCCGAAAAAGTGGAAGACCCCCGGCAAATATTGAAAAGCAGCTGTGATCGTATTTACTCTATGGCATTGATCCACGAAAAACTGTATCAATCGGAGAATTTTTCACAAATTGATCTTCAGGATTATACAGAAACAATAGTAGATCAGCTATTCAGCATCTATGCACAGAATAAGCACATTGAAAAACATATTCATGTGGAAGATTTTTATGTAAATCTGACTGTTGCTATGCCCTTCGGTCTTATTCTAAATGAACTTATTACGAACTCTCTATTACACGCCTTTCCAAATCGCACATCCGGAAGGATAGAAATTAGCATTCGGCATATGGATGCGGATAATTGGGAGTTTATCTACTCGGATGACGGCATTGGGATCGACCCTGATTTTGATTTTACTGCACAACGGGCCTCACTGGGGCTCAGTCTAATTTACATATTGGGCCGTCAAATTGGTGCCCTCTTGGATCTGCAGAACCGTAACGGCTACTGGTTGAGATTAGTCATTCCTAATCTAAAATCACCTCAGTAGACAAAAGATATCAATTCTAGGAAGATGGGCCCATGCACAACCGCACAAGTACAACTTCCATGCTTCCTGTGGTGATTGCCCTGGTAGTTACCGTTTTGTTTTGGGGCGGTTCTTTTCCGGCAACTAAATTAGTGTTACGCAGTTTCACCCCTATTGCGTATGTATTTTTACGGTTTACCGGGGCCTCTATTCTTTTCGGTATACTGATGATACGAAAGTTCAGGCGGCTTTCACTCCGGACCCATCTTAAGTTGGCGCTTATTGCCCTTTTTGAGCCGACCCTCTACTTCCTCTTTGAAGGTACCGGCATGCAGTATACTTCCGCCTCGAGCGCCTCCATTATTATTGCCGCAATACCTGGAGTTGTCGGTCTTATGGCCGGTATTTTTCTCAAGGAACATTTGAATGTGCAGCAGTGGTCCGGGGTAGTCCTCTCGATTGTAGGAGTAACACTACTGGTCGGTTTTGATGATAACCCGCTCTACACCGGCAGTGCGCTGCTTGGAAACAGCTTGATTCTTCTGGCGGTCTTTTCCTCAGCCTTCTACATGATACTGGCCCGGCACATTTCTACTCAGGTGTCGGTGATAGAATTAACCTTTTATCAAATTACCTACGGCATGATTCTTCTGTTGCCGGTTTTTCTAATTCGGGGAGACCGTGTGCAGTGGGATGCGGTCCATGGGATTTCCGTAGTTGCACTGCTGTTTCTCATTTTTGGGGCTACTCTCATTGCCTTTCTCTCCTACAACTGGGCAATATCCAGGATCCACGTGTCTCGGGCTTCGGTATTTCTGAACGGTATTCCACTGGTGTCGGTGGGAATTTCGGCGCTTCTACTCGGCGAACGGCTCGGACTTAATCAATTGGCAGGTGGTTTAATTATAATTGCCGGGGTCACCCTCACCAACTGGCGCCGCAGGCCTCCGCCACCGCATGTTCCCGGTCAAATAGTAAGCTAAACCCAGGCATGTTCGCTGTCTTATGGGGCTTATGGGGCTTCAGAACTTTCAGGCCCTTCAGGCCCTTCGAGTGGAAGCCAGTGACTACGCGGCTTCATAAATGCCCGCTTTTTTGCAATTACCAGGAATCCAATAAACCCTATGAGTACATAGGTCAGGGATATAGCCAAACCAAGCCAAAAATAGAGGGGATTTCCCGTAGTATAGGTGTAGGCGGGCAGGTTAATGCCCAGGATTAAGGGAATGCAGATTACAAAAACCACCGCCGATGAGAACATATAATCCGATGCGGCGGGTGTTTCAAAGTCCGGGTCAATCACCCGAAGCAAGGCAAGGCCGGTCGGCATAGTTCCGGTCATCCCCCCATAGAGAATCATCAAGCGGTCAAAGCGATGGTCCTTAAAAATCCGCGAGCCCATCCAGGGCACTGTAATAAGTACCAAAACTCCGCCGGTCACACTCATTACAACAATCGGGACCCAATAGCGCATCACCACCACTATTGAAATGGCGCCTACCGCGGCGGCAACCATCACATCTACAGAAAATCCGGCAATGCGTGTGAGGGCATGATTATCAATAGTGTATTGCATTTTGAAAAACTTGATAAGCTGCTTCGCCAGGATCGCGGTTATTGCGGCAAAGACAAAGTTTATACCCCAGAGGTTCACCGCCAGCTCTTCGCCCAGTGGTCCGATAAAGGAAAGAAGGTAGGAAATCAGCTTTAAAAACAGGTAACTGAGAAAGTAGACTACAAATACCATTGCCGCTGTGTAACTTAACGAATCTATAGCTTCAGAGTCGGTGGTCAAATACATGCCCAGGGGTTTTTTCCTTTGCCGTGGTAACACACCGGTGCGAATACCCTGTTTCTGAATAGTTTCCTTTTTATCTGCTGATATCCAATCTTTCCGAATTCCATAATTGATCAGCCCCACACCGCCGAAACATGCAAACAAAAACCCGATTGCCGCAAAGGTAAGCCCGACACTGCCCCCGTCCTCAAAACCGAAGGCTGCCCACCCCTCTCCAATAGCATAGGATTGTCCGGGCCCCAGGGCAAAGCCGAGGGGAATAAAAAAACCCATCGACGGAAACAGATCGGGGATATACGTACTGATAAAAAAGAGGGTCAACAATAAACCGACACTTGCCTGCAGCCCGTACTGAAATACTATCGCAATAGCCGTAGCCATTATTCCATGATTTTCCTTGACCTGCTTTTCAGGACTTCTCCTCAGAGTCATAGCGATAAACGAGATGCTCAGCAAATGGTACACCATAGCTCCCAAGCCTTCAGAAGAGAGGTGAAGATAGGGAGCAACAAAATTATAGAAAAGAAGCAGTATAAACCCGGCACTTAGGGCGTTTGGTATCAAATACTTCTGAAAAAATCTGATTTTCACCCGCAGGTATGTTGCCCCCAGTAGAGCGGCGGAAATAATTCCGATATCAACCCACAGCTTCCATGGAAAATTCATTGCAGCCTCCTCGGGTAGTGCGTAAAACTCCCGCCTATTCTACCCCATTTACAAAAAAAGTGTTATTATTTCATTGATGAAACGCAATGAAAATGTGCGAAAACTGCAAACCCTGCTTCGCGATAATGCCGGCACCGCGGAAGCCGGCCTATCCAACCCAGACGGCCCAGTCAACCAAAACAGCCCGGGCGACTTGGAAAGCTCGGAAGGCCCTAGTAGTGTCGGCGCCCAAGGCGGCCGGGGTGGATCACGCAGCCCGGGTGGATCGCCCAGCTCAAGTGACTCAAGAGAATCGGGCTTTTTCGAATCCCCCTACACCCGGGAAGAGTATTATAAAGTGGAGGACGGATATATCCGCGTCTTTCACCATACGCCTCCTCGCCCGAGTACCTATCGACCGGTAGTGTTTATTCCCGGCTGGGGCACTATTCCAGAGGGGTTTAGAGACTTTTTCGATGTAGTGAATCGACGAATAGAATGTTACTACGTTGAAACCAGAGAAAAAAACAGCAGCCGTCTCGATCGCCGTCGAGCGCTTATGGGGATGGACCAGCTTGCCCGTGATGTTCGTACAGTCCTCACACAAAGCGAGGTAGCCGGCACAGGGGATTTTGTACTTATGGGCACCTGTTGGGGGTCGACAATTCTTGCCCACGGCTTAGCGAGGGGGTTTCTTTCGGCACCGACGGTGGTACTCTTTGACCCTATGTACCGCCTCTGGTTTCCAAAGTACTTGTTAAAATGGATCGTACCCCTTGTACCGCTTTGGGCATGGCATATTATACGACCGATTGGAAAACGCATCGCTTTAGGGGGAATGAAAGAACCAACCCAGCGCAGACGGGCGGAGATGTTTGTTGACAGCGCGGATCTGTGGAAATGGAAGCATACCGCTCTGCAAGTCCAAAATATAGATTTATATCAAGAAATGCCCCTTATCGGACAAGAGGTCTTTGTTATGAACGGGGTAAAAGATAAAATTCATGATCAAAATCATTATCCAAAGCTTGCCCAGCTTATACCAAAGGGACGCTTCTTTTATCTTCCGGTGGCAGAGCATCAGCGGGAACAGCTGTTAGGCCTGGCCTCCCTTCTGTGTGCTCAGGTGAGTTCGGAGACAATGCCGCCGAAGGTTTTAGGGGCCTACGAAAAAAATGTGCGCCCCCCGGGCTGAAACGCACAGGGGACGCACATAAACCAAAATTTACCGATAACAACTCCAGCCCGCTGAGCTCTTTACGGCCAGGTTGCGACCAGGTTACGACCAGACGGAGCCCCGCCTGGTTCTCGCGCAAAGGACCGGCGGGCCGGGACTATTTAATCCAGTCCAAGGAGAGGACGGAGTTGTTCAACACCACTTCGAAAACTGTGCAGGACAGGCACCGCCTTGTCTTTGCATTTATCCACAAGGCTGTACATACTGCCCTGAGCAAGACAGACCACATCGTTGTCGGCCACCGCTTTATCGATAGTGTCCATCAGGATACGGTCATGCTTCGGTTTGTCGCCTTCCTTCAACAGCGCATCATACGCACCTTCGGCGAAACAGCGATTCACTACGACATCTTGGCCCAATTCTTTGGCCATGGTTTCTACCAGTCGGGCCGACGGGCCGAGGGTACTATGGGCAGTTGCAACCATGCCGACCTGTTTGCCCATAGTCGCAGCTTTCTTGGCCATCGGCGCATCAACCTTCACATACGGAATAGAGATGATTTTTTGAGCTATCTCAGATGCCTCACCAACGGACGAACACTGGTTCAAAATTGCATCACAGCCCAGCTTCTCGAGCTCCTGGGCATAGTTGCAGATACGGCGGATAACCGCCGGCGTGGGGGCGCCGTTCGCCAGCACCTCCTTCAGCAAACTATCGTCAATGATGTTCACCATTTCTACCTCAGGTACGATTTCGGCGAACAGATTGTTCAAATCATCAATCGATTTAAGAAATGTGTGTATTACTCCAACCTTCTTTTTTTCAGCCATTGTATACTCCTTGTATTTATTGTTCCCAATATTTTTGCATACGTTCGCGCAGCTGCGCGGCGTAGGCATCCCAATCGGTGATGGGCTGACGGGCGACGCCCTCCTCACAGGCAGCTTTCGCAACCGCCACTGATTCATACTCTATGACCCGAGGGTCAAAGGGTTTGGGTACGATATAGCTGGGACCGAAGGTAAACTCGGTTCCACCGTAGGCCTTTTTCACGACTTCGGGTACCGGCTGTTTCGCCAGTTCCGCCAACGCACGGGATGCGGCCATCTTCATACCCTCGGTAATCGAGGTTGCCCGCACATCAAGGGCTCCCCGAAAGATAAAGGGAAATCCCAGCACATTGTTGATCTGGTTGGGATAATCGCTGCGTCCGCTCGCCATAATCAGATCTTTTCTGGTAGCAATTGCGGTTGGATAATCGATTTCCGGGTTTGGATTGCTCATGGCAAACACAATCGGCTTATCGGCCATGCTGTTCAGCATTTCCGGGGTTACGCAGTCGGCTACGGACAGGCCGATGAACACATCCGCACCCTTCATAGCCTCTTCCAGGGTCCGCACAGAGCTTTCAGTGGCGAACTCCTCTTTTTCGGGGGTCATCCCCTTCTGGCGCCCCTTGTAGATCACCCCTTTCGAGTCACACATGATGATGTTCTCTTTTTTACCCCCGGCGGCCAGCAACATACGGGCACAGCTTATTCCGGCCGACCCGGCCCCGTTAAAGACCACCTTCATTTCGCTCATCTTGCGCCCGGTAATTTCGGCGGCGTTCAGCAGACCGGCAGTCGATATAATCGCGGTACCGTGCTGATCGTCATGAAAGATAGGAATATTAGTTTCCGCTTTCAGGCGGTTTTCGATTTCAAAGCACTCAGGGGCCTTGATATCCTCCAGGTTCACGCCCCCGAAGGTCGGTTCCATCAGTTTTACGTTCTCGATTATCTTTTCAGGATCCTTGGTGTCGAGTTCGATATCGAACACATCTACATCGGCGAAGCGTTTGAAAAGCACACCCTTGCCTTCCATAACCGGCTTGCTTGCCAGGGCCCCCCGATCGCCAAGCCCGAGAATAGCGGTACCGTTACTGACCACGGCTACCAGGTTGGCACGGTTGGTGTATTCATAGGCCGTCTCCGGGTCCTTGTCTATCTCCAGCACCGGTTTTGCTACCCCCGGAGTATAAGCCAGGGAGAGCTGGTCGGCAGTCTGACAGGGTTTGGTCGGCACTACCTCCAGTTTTCCGGGTTTTCCATCCATTTTGTGATACGCTAATGCTTTTTCTCTCAATTCATCCATTCTTTTGTCCTTATTATAATTTCAAAGTTGCAGTTTCTAGTGTAGGGGCCGTGGTACGGTCACACTTCCATCCAGAAGAAATAACACCTGTGCCTCAGACCCCTTTTTTTCCAACGCATGATCAATCGCGGTTTGCAGGTCCTGCTCAGGTACAATAAAAATTGATTGTAGAAGGTCATCGGAAAGGTCGGTGACCGCGTGAACTTCAGCCCACTGAAATATTTCAGCCATTTTCCCGGCCTTATGGTAACCCAGCTTATAGCCCTTTTTGATCTCCTCCAGTACGCCTTCAGGGGTATCGGCGGAAGAGAGTAGTTTTACAAAGGCCTCCTCACCGACGCCGTCCCGGCAGCTGGCCACCAGAATCATGATTCCGTCGTCGGCCAGGGCCAGTTTTGCGTTGTCAACTGCCTTCTGGGCCTGGTACAGATCGATGTCCATCGGGTATTTGGCAACAGTTACCACCACATCGGCTTTCTTCGGGATATCGGCTACAAATATCTCATCTGCAGACTCAATGGCCGCATAAAAGGATTCGTTGATATCCCCGGCGGTCACTGCATAAATCGAGTGGTCCTTATCCAATACCGTCATGACCGCGAAAATCTCTTTTTTCACTACCCCCAGCGCATCCACCATGTCCTCGTGCACGGGGTTGCCCTCCAGGGCAAGTGCCTTGGCACCCGGGTGCAGGGCGTGTTTGTGGTTCTGCTCAATTGTTTTGTAACTGGCTATACCGGGCAGAAAACCCTTGCGGCCGCCGGTGTAGCCGGCAAAGTAATGGGGTTCTACCGACCCGATGACCAGCACCCGGTCCGCCTCAACGCCCCTTTTGTTGACGTACATCTCGGTGCCCGCCCGGCTATCGCCGAGGTACACCATTTCATCCCTGCGGGCGTCATGGGCGTAGATTCTTTCCCGATAGGCCTCGAAGAGCTGGTCGCCAAAGATATGACGGTACTCTTCTTCCGTAGGTCCGCGGTGTACTCCCGTGGCAATGATAAAGGAAACCTCAGTGTCGGTTTTCTCCAGCAGCGGCGCCAGCGATTGCAGTACCCTACGGGTCGGGGTGGGCCGGGTCTGATCATTTACGATAATCAGTAGATCCTTCGCTCCGTCGATAAAACCCTGAAAGTCTTTACCACCGACCGGTTTCTGCAGCGCAGCCTCCACAAGCTCCCGGGCAGTTTTTTCAGCCTGTAGATCGTTCGGTTCGACCACGCCCATCACCCGCTGATCGGGGACGCTCACTTCAACTGTATCGCGCAGATAGGGTACCGCTACCTTCATTTCTTACCCGCTTTTTCCATTGCCGCTATCAGGGGCAGCTTCTTGCCCGAAAGGAATCTGACCATAGCCCCACCGGCGGTACACACATAACTGTAGTCCTTCAAGTCGGTGAACTTGGCCGCAGCGTTGACGCTGTCGCCTCCGCCCACCACTGTGTAGCCCGGTGCCGAGGCAATTGCTTCCCACACACGGCGGGTGCCCTTCTCGAAAATATCCTTCTCAAAAACCCCCGCCGGTCCGTTTACAAAGACCATTCCGGCAGCGGCTATTTCCTCTTCAAACATCTTGATCGTTTTCTCCCCGAGGTCCATGAAAAGCTCTTCCTTGGGCAGATCCGCTACATCGATCTCGCTGCGTTGTCCGTTTTCCTCGTAGGCCAGGTCCTTCGGCACAATGATTCTGCCCGGATACTCTTTCAGATACGTGCGAGCCGGTTCGATAAATACGTCCAGACTGCGGTCGGCTAAAAATTTGTCGGTAGCCGCACCGAGATTCACGCCCGAGGCAATCAGCATTACCGCACCGGTTACTCCGCAGGCCAGAATCTTGTCGGCGGCACCGGATGCCAGCACCTGCTCCATCATTCCGAAGGCATCGGAAATCTTGGCGCCTCCCAGCACATACACTGAAGGGTGCACAGGGGTTTTCAGCACCTTGGTCAGCGCGGACACCTCGTTGAAAAACAGAGGACCCGCCGCCGAGGGCAGCAATTCCTGAAAGGCCACCATACTGGGGGCATTGCGGTGGGCCGCGGCAAAGGCGTCGTTTACATACAGATCAAAGAGCGGCGCCAGAGAACGCACCAGAAAGGTATCGAGCATCTCCTCCGGCTTGAGCTTAACTGCATTTTCAAAGGTAGAAATCTCTTCGCAGAGATAGCGCAGATTTCCTAAAAGAATCCCCTTCCCCTCGTCCAGGTTCTTCACGTGCTCCTGGGCTGCCGGACCGCATACATCATCGATGTAGTCGACCTTGCGGCCCAGCTTTTCGGTCAATTTCTCCGCGTGTTCGGCCAGCGGGATGAGGTTCTGGTAGTCCAGGGTATCCCCCTGGTGGGCTATCAGGGCAAGCTTGGCCCCGTGGTCCAAGAGCCACTCGATAGTGGGCAGACTCTTGTCGATACGATTTGTATTTACAATTTTCTTTGTATTGGGATCGATGGGGCTGTTGATATCCACCCGCAGCAATACGCGCTTACCGGCAACATCAAACTCTTCCATCGGCTTGAAGCCGAGTTCGGCCATCGTGCAACCTCCTTTTAGACTTCATATAGAAATAGTCATAAAGGGGCTCTCGGAGAGGTATTCCCTTCCAGAGAGCCCTCATTTAGTCAATCGCCACTACTGTGGGTCTTACCCGCGGGCTTTCATGCCCAGATATTCGTTGGTCTTGGCAACGCCTTCGCCTCTGCTTGTCTGCATTTTCATTGACGCCCGAACTGCATCGATATTTTCGGGTATTACCACCGCTTCCTGGGGAATGTTGATGGCAAACATAATGTCGTCGCCGCTGTTCACAATGGACTCTTCCCACACTGCTATTTCGTACATATCGCCCCGGGTATTCCCGAGATCACGGGCATATTTGAACAGGCTGGCGTTTCCGAGAAAGCCGTCTTCCAGGCGTACCACCCGGATGCGCGGATGCGCCTTGAAAATCTCCAGCAGCTGTTTCTTATCTATGCCCTGTTTTGTGCTTACAACAGGAGTAATGATATGTCCGTGGGTAACCGGTGTATGCACCAGAACGCCTGTTGCATCTACATGGGGCATGATGGTCATCAGGTCTTCAGCTTGATGGCTCGGCGCCTTATCTACCTTCAGTGCATTGGTAAGGCCACGGTGATAATCGCCGGGATCGGCTACACGACGGATGATGGTCATGGCAGTTTTCTCTACCCCGACCGCCCGGTCGATCGCATCTATGGCCCGGATTAAACCGGTCGTGTTGCAGCTGGTCAGTTTCAGATAATCTGCCCCGATGCCCTTTTCATAGTTGGCATAGCCGTGGAAAAAGACATCCGCTACTTCGTTCTTCTCGCCGCCCTGGAAGATCCCCTTTGTGTTGTGTTTCTGATAGATCTCTTTGTTCTTGGCACCGATACCAGCGCTGGTGGCATCAAGCATCACATCACATTCCTGGACCAGCTCTTCGAGGGTACCGCTGACCGGAATTCCCAGCTCATCAAGGGCTCCGCGCTTCTCAGGCATGGCAGTAAAAAGTTTGTACGGCATTCCCCGTTCTGCCAATGCACGTACCGGCAATGTTGGTGCCACATCCGCCACACCAACCAACTCCATATCACCCTGTTTTGCCACTCCGTCAGCCAATCGCTGACCAATAACACCGTATCCGGCTACTCCTACTTTAATCATGAAATCCTCCTGAATCATATTCTATTTTATTGTAATCGTTTACAATTACATTTTAACACATATTATACTCCTGTCAATAGATTGCTTGAATAATTCTATCAGGTAAAAATTACAATTATTTTATTCTATTACAGCTAATTAAGTGCAGGATATTTTCGAATAGTTCTTGTACGAAGCAGAATTCTGTAATATCATGTAATTGTACTCGTTTACTTACATTACTTTATTGCAGTATTGTTCAATTTCACGGGAAAGGTTACACTACTGTAAGCAAAAAGGTAAAACACATGGCATTTACACTAAAAGATATTGCTTCCCTCACTGGGGTCTCCACTGCAACGGTTTCAAGGGTACTGAACGGAAAAAGTGGTGTAAAAACAGAGACCCGTGATAAAATAATGCAGCTGGTCAAAGAAGTCGACTACATGCCCGATGCAACCGCCCGCAGCATGAAAACCGGAAAAACCTTCACCATCGGGATGGTAGTTGCCGACATCACCAACCCCTTTTATTCCGAGGCTGCCAAAACCATCGAATTCCAGGCCCGTAAACAGAACTACACCCTGATAGTCGGCAATACCGGCAACAGCAGCCAAGAGGAAGAGACCATCATCAATGCCTTCCAGGAACGCAACGTCGACGGGTTTATAATTGCCTCTTCGCAGCTCCGTGATAAAAAAGTGCAAAATATTATCCGTTCCGGGTATCCCACTATTCTCTACCACCGCCGCTTGGAAAAGAATGAGAACGTTCATTACATCTGCAGCAACGAAGAGAACGGCGTTAAACTCGCACTCGAACACCTCACCGCCCTTGGCCACCACAGAATCGGCTTTGTCTCGGGCCCACGGCGGTTCTCTACCGGTGTCGAGCGGCTCAAAGCATTTATCGAACAGGGAGAAAAATTTCAAATCGAGAAGGGCTCTTACCTCATCAAAGAGGGGGGCTATGATAAAAAGAAAACACTCGAAGCAGTCGAGGACTTGCTGCGCCTTCCCGAACGCCCGACTGCTATCTTCGCCGCCAACGACTTCATGGCCCTGCAGGTCCTCGACCTGGTACTGGAAAAAGGCCTGCGGGTCCCCGAGGATATTTCTATTATGGGTTTTGACGACATTCCCCTGGCTGCTCACAACTCAATCAAGCTGAGTACGGTGGATGTACAGCTGCATCAGGGTGCAATTGTCGCTATCGAGAAACTCATCAGCCTGATAAACGGGTCCCATCCTTACAATCAACCTATTCAAATCCTGCTCGAGCCGCAGCTGAAGCCGCGGGGTTCAACCGGCCGCCCATCGGCATAGGATGCAATAAATAATTACTAAAATTGTCTAAAATGTAATAGAGAAGCCGCACAGGGTCGTTTAAGCTTACACTGAGTTCTACCATCATAGAAGGAGACGGAAGTGAACAAACCTACAATCGACCTATGGATACTGGGAGGCTTTTTAGGCTCCGGTAAAACGACCCTTCTCAATCATTTGCTGGCCGATATTCACTCCAAACAGGCAGGAGTGGTGGTAAACGACTTCGGCGAACTTGGAGTCGATCAGCATCTCATCGAACAACGCGGCGATGACGAAATTATCGAGTTGAACGGGGGGCAGATATTCTGCTCCTGCATTTCCGGCAACTTCGTAAAATCGGTCAATTCTCTTGTGGAGAAGGGGCCTGAAGTGATTCTGGTCGAGGGATCCGGACTGGCAAAGCCCTCCGCCTTGTCCGACATAATGGCACAGGTGCTGCAAACCAGCGGCGACCGCCTTGGTTACCGCGGTTTTGTTGCCGTAGTAGATGCTCAGCGCACACCGCAGCTCCTACAGGTGGTAAACGCCGTGAAAGAGCAAATTGATTATGCCGATTTGGTGGTACTGAATAAGACAGATCTGGTTTCCTCTGAAGAAGTACAGGCCCTGCGAAAAAAAATTCAGTCCATAAATCCCAATGCAGAAATTAGAGAAACCTCTTACGGAGCGCTTTCGTTCAGTATGCTGCCGAATGCCCCACTCAGCCATGAATACGGCTCAAGCGAGTATAAAGGCTGGGGCGATGCCGGCCGGCCGAAGGCCCTAGTGTGGAAACCGGAGGTGCTGCTGGATGAAGCCCAGCTGACCCAGGCGGTGGAGTTTCTCTCGAAACAGGCTTATCGCGTCAAGGGGTACCTGCGGACCATAGAGGGGCTGCGATTCGCCAGCGCCTCAGGCGATCAGATCTCCATAACACCGGAAGCGGTTCCTGAGGACGATTCGATTGAAGAGGGCCTCACAGTAATTGTCGCGCCGCGTACAGCGGCTCGAAAACTGTTTAAGCAAGCAATAGAACAAGTTACCGCATAACAAAGCTAAGGAGCAAATAAGATGACTGGAAAAGAACGAATAATGACGACCTTTCGCCACGAAAAAGCCGACCAGGTGCCCTGGGTCCCCTTCGCCGGAGTCCACGCCGGAAAGTTGATCGACATCAATGCGAAAGAGGTGTATTCGGATGTAGAAAAACTGAAAGAGTCCCTGATCGAAGCCCACCGGCTGTACCGCCCCGACGGACAGCCGGTCATGTTCGATCTGCAGATCGAGGCCGAAATACTGGGCTGCGAGCTGATATGGTCCGAGGATTCCCCACCGACCGTCTCAACCCATCCTCTGGAAGGAGACAAAACCATCCCCGTCCATCTGCCGGAGCCCGATGAAGGTCGACTTGCAATGGGACTGGACGCCACCCGCTATTTGAAAGAGCAAGTTGGTGACAGCACTGCTATCTACGGGCTATTTTGCGGTCCCTTCACCCTGGCCTCACACCTGCGGGGAACTAACATTTTCATGGATTTCTTCGACGACCCTGAGTACGTGAACAACCTCCTGGACTACACAGCGCGGGTCGGGCGGCGCATGGCCGAACTTTATGCCGAAGCCGGCGCCGATGTCATCGCCGCGGTAGATCCACTGGTCTCACAGATATCCCCGGATCACTTCACCGAGTATCTTCACTCTCCCTATGAAAAACTGTTCACCTACATCCGCGAACTCGGAAAAGCCTCCTCGTTTTTCGTCTGCGGCGACGCAACCAAGAACATCGAGGTAATGTGTAAAACAAAACCCGACGGAATCTCCATCGACGAGAACATCAACCTTGCCGAAGCGAAGAAGATTACCGACCAGTACAACGTAGTGATGGCCGGCAACATCCCCCTGGCCACGGTCATGCTCTTCGGCAACCAGCAGGACAACATGAAAATTGTGATCGAAGAGCTCGATTCAGTAAGCCACGACAATCTGATTGTTTCTCCCGGCTGCGACATGCCCTACGACACCCCCATCGAGAACACCGTCGGCTGCGAGCAGGCGGTCCACCAGACAGAGCAGACCCGCCAGCTGGTCGCCGGCTACGAGAGCGGCAGCCGAGATGTGGAAGTCGAGTTGCCCGACTATGACAACTTGCAGCGACCGCTCATCGAGGTCTTTACCATCGACTCTGACACCTGTGCCGCCTGTACTTACATGTTTCAGTCGGCCCTGGATGCCAAAAAGAAATTCGGCGAGGGAATCGACGTGGTCGAGTACAAGACATCGGCTTCTATCGAGAACATCGTACAGGCAGAGAAGATGAGCGTGACCCAACTGCCCAGCATTTATATTAATGGAAAGCTGAAGTTCTCTTCGATTATTCCCAGCCGCGAGGCCTTGAACAAAGAGATAGAGACTGCGATGCAGGAGATCAAAGGCTAAACTCATACGAGTGGAGTGAACAAAAAAAGCGGGTGCCCCGAGGGACGGTAACGAGCCGTCTCCCCGGAGGCACCCTTTTTTGGTGAGAAAAATACCCTCCAACTCAATCCCGAAGTCGGAA
>CAZDFY010000063.1:0-19447 GCA_964504785.1 uncultured Sediminispirochaeta sp.
TTGGCTGGGGTGTTGGCTGGGGAATCGCCGCTTGCGAGCTGGTCAGTGTTTTTACTGTCGATAGTTTTGCCTCCGGTGGGGTCTATGGGCTGGTCGCTGGGGTCGGGGCTGCCGGCGCCAGGGGAGGTCGGCCGGCGGGTCGGCTCTGCTTTGTGAGTAGGTGTATCTTTATTTTCCACTTAGGGTGTCTCCTTGTGTGTCTTATTCTGTTGGTTCGTCAAAGGCGTCTTTGAGTTTAGATTCCGCCAAACGGGTTTCAATGAGGCCGTACAGGTTTGCCTCGTCTACTTCAAGATAGTATTTCCGCGCTAAACCGAGGTTTCCCTGAAGTTCGTAATACAGGGCTGCATAAAACAGGGCGCGGGTCTTTATTGTGACTTTGCTCTCAGAGTTGAGTTTTGTCAACAGATAGTTGTCGTAGCCTTTTTCTGTAAATGTTCTGGCTACATCGTACATATAGGTGTCCCGGGGCATTTGGTTCATATGTTGTTTCAGGTAGGTGTCCCCTTTTTCTTTTTCTCCGGCAAAGTAGTAGCCGGCGGCGGCCATAATGGCGTGGCCGTGATCTTTAGTGTAGCGTTCGTAGTGCTTCTGAAAGGCCCTGGCGGCTTCGAGGTATTTTTCCTGTTCGAATGCCAGCAGCGCGTAGGGTTGGTATATTGGGTAGTAGTCGGGGCGAAGTGTGGTGACTTTGTTGTAATCGTTCAGAGCGGCTTCGACTTTATCCATATCGTCGTGGGCACCGCCGCGATAGACATAGCCCAGGAAGTAGTCCGGCCGCAGTTCGACGGCCCGGTCAAAATCTTTGTACGCTTTTTCGATATTTCCGACATACAGTCTAAGTTTTCCGCGGTCTATATAGTTCCAGTAATGGTCCGGATCGAGCTTCACGGCTTCGGTGAGGTCCGCCAGGGCCCCGTTGATGTCGCCGGAGCTTGATTTTGCTTTTGCCCGGTCTACGTACGAGAAGGGGTAATTCGGCTTGAGTTCGACGGCTTTGTCGAGCTGCTCAACGGCTTCTTCGTATTTCTTTTTGCGGATGAGCACATGGCCGTAGCCGGTGCGGGCGATAAAATTGTCGGGGTCGGCGTCGATGCTTTTTGCGAATTGCTGCTGTGCGAGGTCGAGTTTCTTTTTTTTCAGGTAAATTTCCCCCAGGGTTGCATGGGCTGGGGCGTGGTCGGGGTCTTTTTCGATGGTTTGCTTCAGTAGAGAGGCTTGCTCGGCAGTTTTGCCCTGCATGCCCTTTGCGAGGGCAAGGTTGTACAGTGCATCTGCGTCCGCCTGCTCGTTTTCGACCAGTTTCTGCAGGACTGTTTCCGCTTCGACAGCTTTTCCGACACTAATCAGAAGGCTCGAATAGAGCAGCTGGGTTTCTGGGCTCTCCGGATCTTTGGAGTAAGCTTCTTCAAAGTTACTGATTGCCTCGTTCGGGTTTCCGGCGGCCATGGAGCTGCTGATTGCCTGGTAGGGGTCTACCTCTAGCTCCGGTGGAGCTTCTTTTTCCGGGGCCGGTTTTTGGGTTTTTTCTTCCGGTTTTTCCGGAAGGCCGGCGCAACCGCTGAAGAGGAGGGCGATACTGAGTGCAATGAAGAGTATCATTAGGGGATGTGTATATACCTTAAATTTTTGATTTTGTTTAATTTGTGTTGAAATTGAGTAAGAAAATGAAACTTGCATGAGACTGTTTCGTTTTTCTCTTTGCATAGATGTGAATCCTCCGGTAAAATGTCCTGTGGGGCCCACTATACTAACTGAGACCAAAATGAACAAGGTTGATTTTAGGGTGTTCCCCTGATAAAATAATGCCGCCGATTTAGGAGTTACCATAACCCATGAAAAGTAAACTGCCCAAAAGGTATTTATTCATTCCCATAATCTATATTGTTTTGATTTTAGTTTTTATAAATTTGCACATACAAGACCTTGGCGGCCGAAATGTTGTCGAGTCTGTTGGCCCTATCACGGTCCGCTATCGTCAGGAGAGTGGTGTCCGCCGGCAATTAAGCCGTGTTGAGGTATCATTGAATGGTCTTTCCGTTGATTTGTCTTCCGGAGTGCCGGTTGAAGATTCTACTGGAAGAAGCGATCAAATTCCTGTGACTGCAGTGGAAACAACTCAAAAGGGTTTTTCCCTCATTTTGGCCCGAGGCGGGAGTATAGAGTTTTCAGTAAACAGAGAAAGCGGAGGCTGCGCTGTTTTGTATCTTCAAGATGCAAAAGAGGGTGATGAATTCACTCCCATTATTTCTTTTACTACTCCCCCACAAATGGATGTCCGTCCTGTGCACCGGGCCCTGCCTTTAATTGAACTTAGCAATGAGGAGAAGAGTGTGTTGCTGGTCCACAATAACTCACTTACCCCTGTAGAAGAAGGGTTTCGCCTTAGTTTTGCCGGGGATGAAAAGGGCCGGCAGCTATCTTACAGTGCTCTTTCTAAGAGTGTAGAGGCGGGGGATGCTGCTGAAAAGACCTCCGAATCCGGTTCTACTGATGGGGGGGCTGATGGGGTTACTGATGGCCCCGATTCTGAGAGCGGGCAGCGGGTCTTTGCAGGGTTTGTTACACTGCCGATTCCTGCCGGCACTGAGCCTCTTCCTTACTGGTTTTTTCGGGGCAGGGAGGCGATATCTGCTGCTGATGCAGAGGTGGAAGTTCGGGAGACCATTGAGGCTATGCTGCGGAAATGGCGGGGTTCGCCTGAGGAGGCGGATGCGCAGATTGTAGCTGCTTACGCTGCCGAGTCGATGAGAGATCAGAGTAGTGTCAGTTTCGGGCCCCTTCAGAGGGCTGCGGATGAGGCGGCTGAGGATGCTTCATGGTATACTTCCACTTTTGCAAATAATATAGTAAATGCGGAAGAGGCTTATGCACAGAGGGAAGCGCAGTTTATACAGGAAATTTCCCGCCTGCTTGATGAGAGTCCGGAACGCCTGCTGTTTGAAGTTGCGAGGAGTACGAAGTATCCTGAGTTTCTCCAGTCAATAATTTTTTATGGGGATGAGGAGCTTGCTGGGGAACTGGACCTCGTACTTGGAGAATTGGATTACCAGTCTTTTGATAGTTCAGTGGCTGTTGCGGGTTTGTTTGTTCTGGCGGTTGAAGCTCTTGATAAATATCCCGAAGTTTTTCCTGTTTTGGCGGGTTCTGCACCACGGATATTTGAAAAAGTCTTAGCTAATAGTGTTAATTCAGATTCCCAGCTGTTATATCCCTCTTTAATAAAGAGTATCGGTGTAAAGGGCGGGCCTGAACTGGTGGTTGATCCGCTGGTACAGTTAAAAGCAGCTCGTGCTTTGCAGAGATACGGTGATCTGTATGCTGAGGGGGCGGTTGAGGCCTCCCAGGATGAGGAGAGGGCTGCTCACGGGTTGGCCGCCCTACTGGGGAATTCGTTGTTGTATTCGGCCCTCGCTTTCAGAGACGAAGGCGGCGCTCTTCCGGCGGAATTAACTGCTTCCGGGGAGGGGCTGGTTCCCTCCGATTCAAGCTTGTCTGCTGCTGAGGTTTATCCGTTTTTAGCTGATAATAAGTTTTTTCCGCGGGTTGTCTCTTTAAAGAAAGAGTTGGATAAGAATATTCGCTTGTGGACTAGTGCACAAGCGGTTGGTTCGGTACAACGGACTAATGGTTTTGAGATTACCTTGGATTTTGCTGCCGGTGAAACCCACTTTTTAGTTATCCGAGGTGTGGATCCCTTTGAGTCGATGCAGATGTATGGGCAGCGGTGGAATGGGGATTGGCGTTTCCAGAACTACAATGTGGGCGGCTGGTTTTATGACCGGGAGAAGAGGACTGTGTATATGAAGATTAGGCATCGGGAGAAGGTTGAGAGAATAACCTTCCTCCTGTCCTAACAGTTTGTCGAACATTGGTGTTCAACGGGAAATAATTCTATCTACCAATTTTCTTTAAATTTACAACTCTTTGGGGAATTCTTAATAACGGATTCACAAGAACTTATTTTAAATCCAGCACCATTCTTCGTACAACTGAGTGGCAAATAGGTAACCACCGGATGATGGTTACCTATTCTTTATACTCTTTCTTTTTCTTTAGCGCTTTTTACTTATCGCAGAGCTTGGCCAGGTTTTCGGCGGTAAAACCCAAATGGGCGGCAACTTCGTTTCCGGGACCGGATTCACCAAATCGGTTGATAGTGAACAGGTCGCGGCTGGAAGTAACATAAACACCCCAACCGCTGGATACTCCGGCTTCCGCCACAACTATACGGCTGGAGGCCGGCAAAAGTTTTTCCCGCTCGGAGGAATCCATACATTCCAGGGTCCGAAGGTCGGATACGGAAACAACACGTACCTTCTTGGAGGAAAGCTCGGCGGCTTTTAATGCCATTCCAACTTCCGAGCCGGTTGCCAGAATAACAACTTCGGGCTGGGCTTTCGTCCCTCCGGCAGTTCCTCCGGTAACACCGCCGTCAGAAACAATACTGCCGGTAATACCGTCGCCGACACCTGCCTCTTTTACGATGTAGGCACCTTTGCGCATTGATTCGGGCCAATTCGGGTCGGCTTTTTCAAAGGTGGTTAATTTTTGGCGGGTGAGCACCAGGGCGGTTGGGCCGACTTTGTTTTCAAGGGCCATTTTCCATGCTTCGACTGTTTCCTGGGCATCCGCCGGCCGTAGAACGGTAAGGCCGGGAATAGAGCGCAGTGCGGCTACTTGTTCGATCGGCTGGTGGGTCGGGCCGTCTTCGCCGATGTAAATTGAATCATGGGTATAGATAAAGACTACCGGGAGCTTCATCAGGGAGGCTAAGCGCACCGCCGGCCGCATATAGTCGGAAAAGACCAAGAAGGTAGCGGCGAAGGGCCGCAGCCCGCCGTGAAGAGCGATTCCGTTGGTGATACCCCCCATGGCGTGTTCCCGGACACCAAAATGGAAATTGCGACCGTCCCGGGTGTTTTTATCATAATGACCGTAGTTTTTCAGCTCGGTGTTGTTTGAGGGAGCCAGGTCGGCGGAACCTCCAACCAGATTGGGCATGGCCTCCGCCAGTTTTTGAAGGACCGCCCCGCTTATTTTGCGGCTTGCTTCTGAAAATCCTGTTTCATATGTGGGATACTCAACTTCCGCAGGATCCGCGTCTCCCATGTAGATGTCCCACTGGGCTTTCAGGGAAGGATTTGCGGTTGCCCAGGCTTTGAATATCTCATTCCACTCCTCATACTGCTGTTTCCATAGGGATTGCTTTTCTGAAAAATATTTTACCGCCCTTGGATCTATATAGAAATCCTGATCGGCGGGTATGCCGAGTTCCGCCCGGGATGCCTTAATTTCATCGTCACCAAGGGGGGCCCCGTGTACACCGTGGGTCCCGGCTTTATTTGGAGACCCCTTTCCGATTATCGATGTAAGGACAATCAAAGAGGGTTTGTTGCTCTCTTTCTGGGCCTTATGGATCAGCTGCTTCATCTGTTCAAAATCATAGGCATCACCCTTGAGTACCTGCCAGCCGTAGGATTCAAACCGGGCGGCAACATCTTCGGTAAAAGCGAGGGAGGTGTTTCCTTCAATTGAGATGCTGTTTGAGTCGTACAGAGCTATCAGTTTTCCCAGTCCGAGGTGACCGGCAAGTGAGGCGGCTTCGGAGCTTATCCCCTCCATCATGCAGCCGTCCCCGGCGAGGGTGTAGGTATAGTGGTCGATTATCTGATGTAGATCGGTGTTGAAAGTGTCGGCCAGAATCGATTCAGCAATAGCCATTCCAACGGCGTTGGAGAAGCCTGCGCCAAGAGGACCGGTTGTAGTTTCCACACCGGGGGTCATTCCGTATTCAGGGTGCCCGGGGGTACGGGAGCCGACTTGACGGAATTTTTTCAACTCTTTCTTTGAGAGATCGTAACCGCTCAAATGAAGAAGAGAGTACAGCAGCATAGAGCCGTGGCCGGCGGAAAGAACAAAACGGTCACGATCTACCCATTCGGGGTGGGTAGGAAAATGTTTTAATATCTCACCATACAGCAGTGAGCCAAGTTCGGCACATCCCATTGGTAGCCCGGGGTGTCCCGAGTTTGCCGCTTGAACGCCGTCCATTGAAAGAGCCCGGACGCTCAGGGCAGAAGCTTTCAGAGCCTCAATATCCATAGAAACCTCCTAAAATTTCAATAATTTCGGTAATAAAGTCTTCTGAAAAAAGAGTTATAATTCACTCGTTAATTCTTTTCATTCTTTGCTTTTCACTCTTATCCCTTTGTTCAGAAGACCTATTATAGTATTCTTAATTGTCCTTATACAAACAAAAAAACAGCGACAGCAATTCGCAATGTGAAAAAATTACAAAAATTTTCACATTGCGAATGCTCACCTGAAACAGCGGAACATCTCACATTACCTTAAACTACCTCACAATTCGGTCCGACAAGTCACCTTCTTACTCCTTAGTCGGGGGGGCAAGAACCCGCAGCGCTGTCTCCAAACGGCCGAAGGGCGGGCTGACCTGTACTCCGGAAATGTGCGGTCGGATTGCTTCAATTATTTCGCGGGCAATTATGATTCCCTCGGTGATCGCCTCTTCTTTTTCCGTATGTGTGTGCATCCGTTCCTGAATTTCCATAGGAATTGATACGCCAGGTACCTCGTTATCGAGAAAAAGGGCGTTACGGTAGCTCGACAGCGGCCAGATACCCGCTATCACCGGCACCCCTGTGGGTTTTATCTTTTCTAAAAAGAACTCCAGAAGGGCGATATCAAAGACAGGCTGGGTGATGAAAAACTCTGCTCCCGCTTCGGCCTTACGGAAGGTATGCTCAATTTCCTTTGAAAGTACAGGAGCAGTTGGATTCGCCCCGGCCCCGATTACAAAACTGGTTGGACCTGTCAGCTGTTTTCCGGCGAGGTCTATTCCCCGGTTTAAATTGTGGGCCAGACTCAGAAGGCCAATCGAATCGATATCAAACACCCCGCTTGCATCCGGATAGTTTCCTACCTTAGGCGGATCTCCTGTAAGAAGAAGTAGATTTCGTATACCCGCGGCGTGTGCTCCGAGAAGTTCGGATTGGATGCCGATGATGTTTTTGTCGCGGCAGGTCAGGTGGGGCATAGGCTCAATCCCCGTGGCTCGGTGGATTTCAATCGCCGTAACCAACGCGGAAATGCGGCTGGAAGCTCGGGGCCCGTCGGGAATATTGATGCAGGGAATCTTTTTTTCAGCTAAGGTGCGGGCCTTCTCGATTACTTTGTTGAGACTGACACCATGGGGTGGGACCAGTTCAACTGAATTGACCCAGCTTCCCTCGCTTAGCGCCCGTCCCAGGTTGGACCTTTCAGCCTGGGGCACCGGTTCGATCGCTGCAGGGCCCTCGGAAGTGACACCCCCGGCGGCCCCCGAGGCCCCCGAGGCTCCCGAGGCTCCCTCAGTGCTCTCAGCACCTCCGGAGCTGGTCTGATCGGCCCCGCCGGCTTCCTCGGGTCCCCCGGCTCCCCCGGCCCCCAAGGCTCTCTCAGCTTCCGCGGTCTCGCCTCTAAGCTTTCCAGTCTCGGCTCCAAGCTCCCCAGCCCCAGTTCTACCGGCATCGGGGTGTTTCTCTTTTTCGGCGGCGGTTTTGTGGAGCGTGATTGTGCGCTTTGCCCTGCCTAAAGAGAGAATGCTCTGGCCCATCTTGCGGATATGCTCCGGGGTTGTTCCGCAGCAGCCGCCGATAATCGAAGCGCCTGCCTCCAGAAACTTAATTGCATATTCGGAAAAATACTCCGGCGAGGCCATGTAGAGCTGACGCCCCTCAAACTCCCGGGGAAAACCGGCGTTCGGCATAACCGAAAGGGGTTTTGAAACGGTTTCGGCACTACTCTGTAGGATATCGAGCATATATGAGGGGCCGGTAGAACAATTAAGCCCGACCACATCAGCCTCGGAGTTTTCCAGGCTTGAGAACACCCATTTGATATCTTCTTCGTTGGTATCTTTGCGATGGGGTCGAAAGCTGAACTGCGCTTGAATCGGCAGATCCGGAGCAATCTCCCGGGCGGTACTAATGGCCAGCAGCAACTCCTCCAGATTTTTGAAGGTTTCCAGAATCAGCAGATCGGCGCCGGCTTCAGTCAGTGCTTGCATTTGGAGGGCAAAGGCTTCCCGGGCGGCGTCTCTTGTGAGAGAACCCACCGGCGCCAGGGTCATACCTAAAGGGCCGACGGAGCCGGCCACATACAACTCTTCCCCCGCCACAGAACGGGCCAGTTCCACCGCTTTCCGGTTAATCTCGGCAGTCTTGTGCTGCAGAGAGTAGTTGGCCAGACGGATAGGATTGGCCCCGAAGCTGTTGGTAGTGAGGGCATGCGCCCCGGCGGCGGCCATCTCTGAATGGATTTCGAGGACCGTCTCCGGGGCAGTTACACTTGTATATTCAAAACACTGATTTACGAATATACCCTTGTCGTACAGCATGGTGCCCATGGCACCGTCAAAAAGGAGTACGCCCTCCTTCAGGCGTTCTAAATAGGGTTTTCGCATCTCATCATCTCCAGTTTATTCTTGGGCGTGTCGCCGGTGAAGCTCGGTGCAGACTTCGGTATAAGAAATATCCTCGGAAACCAGAAGCACGCACAGGTGATACAGCAGGTCCGCCGCCTCATATACAATCTGCCCGCGGGAATCCGCCAGAATCAGTTCAACCGCCTCTTCACCAGCCTTTTTTCGGATTTTCTCCGCCCCGGAGGAAAAAAGATGGGTGGTATACGACCCTTCGGGCATCGTTACCCTCCGCTCTCGCACAATCGCCTCAAGGCTTTCCAGCACCCCCCCGCAGTTCTGCTGGGGCATACCCCCCTCGGCTTCCGGCTCCTGCGGGGTCTCCCAGGCTTCACTCTGCATGTTGTGGGTGGTGTCGGGCTGGCCGGCGGAGAGCTGTCCCGGGTGGGGTTTGGCGGTGGGGGTTTGCCCGGCGGATTCCGCCGCTCCCGAAGCGTGCCCGGAGTTTCCCTTATCAAAAAGGCTGATCACCGCCTCGTACCAATTTCCCCGTGACTTCAGCTCCTGCAGTTCGTACCGCTCATCGTAGGGCAGGGTTCGCCCCGTCTCCCGGTGCAGGTGCCACAGCTGATTGCGCTCGATGCTCTTCGAACGGCATTTCGGGTTCATTAAACTCACATCTATAATATCCCCTCCGGCTGTTCGTATTACCAGGGGTTTGATTTCCTGAACTGTCTGCGGGTCCATGTATACCTCTGTCTCTTCACACTAAAAATTTATTCTAAAAAAATGCTCTGCATCAGTGAACTTACCAGGCTTTAGCTACGCTTCGCCCGTGGTACATCTCGGGGCTTTGAAAGGCGGCAATCACCTCGGCGAGATCCACCCGTTCTTCATAAATCGCCTTGCCCGTGATTACCCCCGCAATCCGCTCGGAGGAGATCTGTGCAATTTCTTCAAAGTCTTCAGGGCCCCGAATTCCGCCGGACACAATAACCGGTAATCCCGCAGCCTCGGCCACCATCAGAGTGTTTTCGATATCCGGCCCCTCTAAAGTACCGTCCCGCTGGATGTTGGTGTAAATAATACTGACGGCTCCGCTCTCGCGGGCCAGGCGGGCGGCCTCTGTGTCGGTAAGGGCAGACCCCTCTTCCCAGCCGGATATTTGCACCTCGCCGTCCTTCGCATCGATGCCGGCAATAAAAGTATCGGGATACCGGGCAGCCCATTGCTCCACCATCTCCGGCTGTTTCACCAAAATCGTGCCCACAATCAACCTATCAACACCAATTTCCTTCAATTCATCCACATCCTGGGCGCAGCGGATACCACCACCGACTTCAATAGTAACCTGCGGTGCAGTCGCCCGAATAGCGGCAATGATCCGCCGATTGCCGGTGCTCCTGTCGGTAGAACCGCTGCGGGCGGCATCCAGATCAACTAAATGGATTCTTCGGGCCCCTGCACTTACAAAGCGTTCAGCCAGTTCAACCGGATCATGTTTATACTCTGTAGATCGATCATAATTGCCGCGGTAAAGCCGCACGCATTTTCCGTCCAACAGGTCGATTGCGGGAATTATTGTCATATAAAAAGTATACATGTTTCTCCCCGGCAGGGCAACGGGCGCCGAAAAATGTGCGGCCGAAGGCCGAAGGCCGGCGCCCCGGGGCAAAGCCCGCCGCGCCGGTCAAGGGAGCCGGGGAAAAGGGCCTGGGGGGCGGAAATTTCACTGTGAGCCACACCACCCCCGTTTTTTGGTCTACCCAGTTGTCCGAAGCTTGGTGGTTTTTTGGGGTTCAAGTTGTTGCGGCACGGGCCCGCAATTGTGTAGAGTGGGCCTATGGAAACTCTCAGCTCACTGTTGATCATTTTTTTGTTCTTATTCGCCGGTATGGCCGGGGCCGGATTGAAATTAATTCCGGTCACAGGCTATTTGGACCGAATTATGAGCGTTGCCTTGGCCCTTTTGCTCTTCTCTATGGGGCTACGAATAGGAATGCTTGAGACGATTACTCAGCAACTAATGCGAATCGGTCTTTTATCTGTAAGTTTTGCGGTAGGCACAGTTCTAGGAACCTTGGTGCTCCTTCTTGCTTTGATGGCGGTTGCCGGAAAGCTGGCCGGGGCCGGCTTGGGAGGGAGGGGCCTCCGCGAAGCCGGTGATGTTGGTGAGAAGGGTCCCGCCGACAAACCCGGCCCGCAGGGTCAGGGGGCAGAGGAAATGAAAGCGGAAACCGAAAGGGAATCAGGAAAGGAAGCTGAAAAGGAAGCTGAAAAGGCAAAGGTACAGGAGAACGGGGTTGATCTTGCAGAACCGCTGCGGCTGTTTTTGTTTGTGGTGGCCGGATTTTTGTGCGGATATTTTCTGCCTCTGTTTGACTGGTTTAAGGATCAGTACACCACCTATCTTCTCTACGCGCTTCTGTTTTTGATTGGAGTGCAGATGGTCCGAAACGAGGTAAACTTAAAGCGAGCGATGCTGCATCCGGCTACTTTTTTAGTGCCGCTGTTGACGATGATCGGTTCTCTGGCCGGCGGGCTTGTTCTTGCCGGTGTGTTTGAACTGGAGCCGGGCAAGGCCCTATCCCTGGCGGCCGGCTTTGGCTGGTACTCATTGTCGGGAGTGCTTATTACCGAGTTGGGTGATCCGGTGTTGGGGGCTGCCGGTTTTTTAATAAACGTGGTCCGTGAGATGATCGCCCTTTTGGCTATTCCCTTTCTGGCCCGACTCAACATGCCCCTCATTGCAATAGGCGTCGGCGGAGCGACAAGCATGGATGTGACGCTGCCCCTGATCGAGCGCAGCTGCGGAACCCGCTATGTACCGCTTTCCATTGTGAATGGTGCCTTACTGTCGATGCTGGTGCCCTTGCTGGTGCCGTTCTTTTTCTCCCTGGGGTAACGCTTCAATTTGATGATTGTTTGTGCTCAGTGCCTGGCTGCCCCGGGGTTGGAGAAAGTATAAAAAAGGCGGGGGTGCTGGGATGGCGGGGTTGGTTGGGATGGCCGAGTGTAGCTAGGGCCCTGGAGTTTCTTTCGGACGGGGCCAGAGGGGATCCTCAGTGCATCTGCAAAAAATTTTAAAAGTGGAACCAGGTTTTCTTCGGCCTAGGTGAGTAAACGGATGCGGGTGAAGATGTAGTCAAGGTCGTCGCTTTTGAGGACGGTTCGGAAATAGCCGGTGTTGTTAAGCTGTGTGGTGTTGTCGATGTCTTCACGGATGTATTTTTTATCGATGTTTGAGTTGAACCAATGTACGAGTTTGATTTGTCCGCCGGTGATTTCGATGGCGGTCATTCCACGTTTGCCGATGACGCAGCCGGAGTTGAATACGCAGGGTACGACGGTGGTGTCGCTGTAGATGCGGCTGACAGAGATTTCTTTGCCTTCCTTGGCTTGTTCGCGGTCGATTTCCTTTTTCAGGGTTCGGACTTTTTCTTCTATTTCGGGTTGTTCGTCTTGGTCGACTTTGTGGTAACGGCGTAGTAGTGTTTCAATTTGGTAGTTGAGGGTGTCGATTTTCGACATTGATTCAAAGAGGGGGCGGTGGGTGTGTCCTAATATGGCGACCATTCTGTTGTTTTTTGCAAAATCGTAGGCCCGGCGTTCGATGGTGAATTTTTTTCGTTTGTCGTGGGCGACTGAGTAATGCTTGATGCGCAGGGGTTTTGCAATGAAACGGAGTATCATTCCCATGAGGTCGTTGAATTTCTGATAGAAATACGAGAGCTGATGTCCGTGAAACAGGAAGAGAGAGTGTTCCTTGTATTTTAGTTTGAGCGATTCATGCAGGGGATAGCGCAGCTGTGCTTCAAAGAGCGAAAAGAGCTTGGAGTCGTGGTTTCCGAATAGTTTGTAGAGTCGTCCTTGTTCATAATACTTGTCAAAGACGGCGTAGAGATCGGTCCACTGCTCGCGGATTTCGTGCAGGGCGTATCGGTGGAGTTCTTCTACATCGCCGTTGAGAATAAGGGTATAGTCTTGCTTGAAGTAATAGTCCAGGAGTGTGGTTTTTAGTAGTTCACTGTTGCCTTTGAAGTCGTCGAGGGATTTCCGGTCTCCAACATGGAGGTCGGAGAAGATGATGATACGGTCTTTGTCGGTGAGTTCTAATTCTTCTGTTTTTTCGCAGAGTTGCTGCATGACTATTTGGTAGGGTGTTTTACGCATATTTATAAGGTTTATGAGAAGGGTCTGTTTTTAATGAGTTTCGAGTTAGTTTTGTGTTAAGTGTTGGGCTCATGGCTGCTAGTATAATAAATTTTCTCCTCTTCCAAAACAGTTTTTCGAAGATTGGTGTTGTTTTTTTACTATTTAATTACAGTGTAATATTTTATATAAAAAACCTGAAATGCTGCTTTTAAATGTCTATCAAAGATCAATTTAAAACACAAATAGCACCATTCTTCGAAAAACTGGAGGAAAAAACTTATGTGATGCCTAATCTGCTTAAGCCGACATTTCAAAGGCCAGTGAGCTATCGAGTAATGTTTTAATTTCATTAGGAGTAGAACAGCAAATAATTGATTGACGAAATTGCGCTCTTCTTAGTAGACGTACAAGGGCTGATAGAACACTCAGATATTCAACCTGCGTATCCGGTGGATTTGCAACTAAAAATAGCAAATGAACTGGTTTCCCATCGATTGATTCAAAATCAATGCCTGTTTTAGATATACCAAGGGCAACCCTGATTTTTTGCACCTGTTTTGTAGTTGCGTGAGCAATAGCTATTCCTTTGCCAATACCTGTACTTTGTTTTTGCTCTCTAATTTTGATTTGATATTCAAATTCATTTGGATTGGGTAGCGAGATAAGTCTATCGGCAAGGGTGATGAGTTCATGAAGAGCTTCATACTTGTCAGTACAGTTTAGCTCACAAATATCTGCTTCCTGGAGCAAATCTCTAAAATCACTCATAACTAAGGGGCTCCAATTCCCTTTTATAATATCGGCAAATTTACAAAATGTATATCTTTTTTTGAATATTTTTTCTAGTTTTTCGAAGATTGGTGTTAATTTGAACCTAAAAACTTGAACAGAAAGGACTTTCATAACTATAATGGAAGCCAATTACTTATTTTATTAAAGATAAGAGGATATGTGAAAAAAAGCACCAAGGTTCGTAAAGCTGGATTAATAGTGGTTGGGTTTACAGAAAAATTTCCACTCTCCCCCGCTATCTCAATACTCAACACCCTGCTCAGAAATGGAGTGCCAATCTCTCATCTATGCGGAGGGAAAGCAGTCTGCGGAACCTGTAGAATTAAAATCTTGGAGGGAGAAGAAAATCTAAGCCCGATGCAGGAAGCAGAACGGGTGCGGCTGACTAGCGGAACCGGCAAGCAGGATCCGCCTCCCCACACTCGCTTGGCCTGTCAGAGCTATGCCCGCGGAGATATCACAATAAAAATACTTGCGCCCGGAACCCGAAAAACAAGCTGATTTTGTAAAAAAAGTGTGCCGGTTCACACAATCCTCGGAAAAAGTACACCAAAATAAACTCATAACAAGGCTCAAAACTAAGTTCAAGATATAATACCCGGCGAATATCCTATTATTCGCTGTAGTATATGCGAAAACACTTCTTTTACTAAGTTGTCTTTTCGGGATTCTCTTTGACTTCTTCTACTCCTGTCTCATAATCGCTGGGTGCACTCTTTTCCTCATCAGTTTTGTCGGTAGTTTTGTCAGCCTGTGGTTTTAGCTCATCAGCCTGGGCCAGTAAATCGGTAGATTTGAGCTTGAAGCGGGAAACCATCTGTTCAAGGTGCTGGACGCTTTCCGAGTTCTGTTCTCCCGCAGCTGAGACACTTTGAGCAGCCTCGGCTACTTCCTGTATACCCTGGGCCATTTCTTCCATGCCGTCGCTTGAATCTGCGGAAATATCACGGAGCGTTTCCATTGAGCCGGTGATACCCTCTACCCGTTGTTCTACCTCTCCGGAGGAGTCCTGTACTTCCTGGGTGATTTCCACAAGCGAGTTGAGGGCTTCGACAATTTGATTGCTTCCCTCCGAAAGCTCACGGGTGGAATCCTGCATTTCAGCCATGCTTTTAGAGACTTCTCGCACCATTTCAAGCATACTTTCAAACATTTTGCCGGTTTTTTCGGTAGAATTTTCGGAGATTGTAATGTTGTCGATAACTTCTTTCAGAGAACGACTGATTTCTTTTGCTGAATTGGAGCTTGATTCGGCAAGATTTCGGATTTCGTCGGCGACAACGGCAAATCCCTTACCTGCTTCCCCGGCGTGGGCTGCTTCGATGGCGGCATTCATCGCCAAGAGGTTTGTCTGGCTGGCGATGCTGTCGATTACTTCGATCATTTCCATCATTACATCCGCCGATTGCGCGACTTTCTTCATAAGTTGCCGGGTCTGTTCCATCTCTTCTTCGCCCTGCTCGGAGGTTTGCTCGAGTTGCTCGGCCACTTTCTTTTTCTCTTCTGATACTCGGGCGATACTCTGAATAGATGCAGACATTTCTTCTATGCTCGCCGATGATTCGGTGATGGCAGAGGCCTGGGAGTTTATCTGTTCACTGAGATTGTTAAGAAAATCCTTCACATTGTCGGCGGCGGTTTTAGAACTTTGTACCTCACCATCGAGGTTTTTCATTTTCTTGCGCATTTGTTGGCTGTTGGCACGCATCTCTTCAATTGCAGCTGCGGTTTGAGTAGATGATGAAGCCAAGTTTTCACTAATCGAACGGGTGTCTTCAGTAACACCCTGAATTCCACCCATCATACTGTTGAGGCTATTGATGAATGAATTAAAATAGTCGGAGAGTTTTCCGATTTCATCCTTAGAATCAACCTTCGATTCAACAGTGAGGTCGCCTTCGCTGACCAGCACAAAGTTATGAATGTAATCCGAAAGTGGCCGAGTGACGGCTTTTATGCTGAGCCAGATGGCGGCTCCAAGGCCAAGGAGCATTGCAAGTGAAATTGCACTGATATTGAGGGCTGCCGTTTTTTGAGTTGCCTGTGCGCTGGAGAGAGAGCTGATGATTTCAAAGGCACCGTGAATTTCTCCAACTTTCCATCCTTCCTTTGTTCCCCCTACGGGATCAGTTTCACCGGCGGGATCACCGTGACAGATCATACATTCCTGTGTGAGTTTGATGGGGCGAAAGTAGCGAATCTGATTTTCTTCATAGATTATTTTTTCATCAAGATCTTGGGCCTTCAGCTCCTCAAGTACTTCCAGTTCTATTGCCGTCGGTTCGTTTTTCGGGTTTCGTGGAGAGACCTTTGGAACTCTGAACTTATAATTGGCCTTTTCAGCATTTTTTTCTGCAACTTGAATGGCAGTGATAATCGGTACGGCTTGCAGGATCTTTTCTCTGTCTCCTGTATCTTCAAGGGTGTTGAAGTCTTTCAGAACGCCGTCTGCGATCTTTTTTGCCATATTTTCTCGAGCTGCCTCAGCGGTAAAGACTACAGCATGGCTTTTTTCAATGATTGCCTTTTCTGCTTGATTGCCGATAGAACGGGTAAAAAGAAAGGAAAACAAGAAAGCCAATATGATAATTCCTAGCAGTGTGATAATGAGTATTTTCAATTTAAGACTAATATCTTTTAACCGCATTCGGACATCTCCTTTTTAGCTCTTCCTCTCAAATTTTGCTCAGATTCCCTTCATCAAGCATAGCGATTCGATAAGAAAAGTGCAAATTGTCAGATAAAATTATTTTGTGAGACTTTTTAGTGCCTCAATCAGCATCTTCCAAATTCTCTCTACGGAGGAGATACTGAGCCTTTCATTTGGCGTATGGACCTCCTGCATGTCCGGTCCGAAGCTGATCATAGTCATATCCGGGAATTTATCTCCAATAACTCCACACTCAAGCCCGGCATGAATCGCGGTGAACTCAGGATCCGAGTTATTCAATTTCTGATAGACCGACTTAAACACATCAATTAACGGATTTTCAGGATCGGGGGTCCATGCAGGATACACAGCGGCATAGGAAACCCGTGCTCCCGGGCAACGAAGAATGGCGGTAATTCGGTTGGCCATGTTGTCTCGCTTACTCACCATGGAAGAACGCTGACTTGTAATTATCTGAACTTCGTAATCTTGGAGAGTAACAGATGCAAGATTTGTTGAGGTCTCCACAAGACCAGGTATGGTGCGATTCATTTCATCGACTCCATGGGGCATCATAAAGAGGCAATTTATTGCCTTAAAAGTTGCCTTAGGTGAAAGAACTTTTTCTGGAGCCTCTTGTATGTGTTCTATAGTTATTTCCAAGTCCGGTTCTATGTCTTGATATTCACTGCTGATGTTGTGTCGGATATCGTCGACGATTTGAAGTGTGTTTTCCTGTTGATTCTCCGGCGCCACAAAAGTAACAAAACTTTCCCGAGGAATTGCATTGTGTTTTCCGCCTCCTTCGAGTGTTGCAATTCGAACGTCAACTTTTTCCAACAAATTCCATAGGATCCTTACTCCGAATTTTATTGCATTTCCCCGATTCTCATGGATGTCTCCTCCTGAATGTCCTCCTCGAAGCCCGGTTACTGATAGTTTGTAGTACACGTAGCCCTCAGGGGTGGGGCTCCATTCTATGGGGCACCATCCGGAGGTAGTGACCCCTCCGGCACATCCGATATAGAATACTCCCTCCTCTTCAGAGTCCATATTCACAAGTATGCGTCCATCTAAGATGGCTGGGTCCAATCCGAGGGCGCCGGTGAGGCCGCTCTCCTCGTCGGTTGTGAAGAGGGCTTCCAGGGGGCCGTGTTCTATTGTGTCTGAATCAAGGACGGCTAGGGCCATTGCTACTGCGATTCCGTTGTCTGCGCCCAGGGTGGTCCCGTCGGCTTTAAGCCAGTCTCCATCTTTGTAGAGTTTGATTGGGTCTTTGGAAAAATCATGCTGGGTTGCGGAGTTCTTTTCACAGACCATGTCCATGTGGCCCTGAAGTATTACTCCTTTTGCTTTTTCGTTTCCCGGGGTTGCCTGCTTTTTTATTACGAGGTTTCCCACGGCATCCTGAGTAGTGCCTAAGTTTCGTTGTTCTGCAAACTTTTTGAGATAGGTACGTATTTGTTCTTCATTCTGGGAACAGCGGGGGATTTGAGATATTTCTTCGAAGAATCGCCATACTTTCTCCGGCGCGATTCCCTGTAAAACTGTATCGGACATAGATTGCTCCTTTGTTGCAATAAGTGGTTTTGCTGCAGGATATCATATTTTCCCATTTCTATACAGTTTTACGAACCTTGGTGTTCAATTTATAGTTAAATTTTTATATCGACAGAGATAAGGAAAGTTTTTTTTGAGAAAAATAGTTACTTTTTTTAGTATTGGAATAGTAAAGATTTATTTGTATTTTAGCACCATTCTTCGAACAACTGTGTTGACAAGAGAGAAAATTATAGTTATTTTCTCGTTACCGAACGTTCGGTAACTTTTTTAGGTAGGTAAACCCGGATCAAACAAGCATGGACAAACACACACTAAAACAGAAACAAATTATAGAAACCGCCTTTAAAGTATGGGGGGAAGAGTTTTTTTATAACACAAGCCTCATCTCACTAGCAAAAGCCCTGGGCATCTCTAAAGCGGCACTTTACCGTTATTTTAAGAATAAAGAAGCCCTCATAGAAGCAATGCGGGAGGATTTTCTAGAAGTACATAGGAATATATGTAAGAAGATGTATAAAGAAGCGGAAGGGAAAAGCTTTGCTCAAAGACTCGAAATATTTCATCATAATTTTCTTCGCTTCTACGCAGAAAACTACTGGTATTATCGCTTTGCCTTCATCTTTCTCCTGCCGCATACGGAGGAAGGATTTCATCAAATAGAAGAAATCAGAAATCTACAACACGGAATGTTCCCTCCTTTGCATTTGAAACAGGAATTTGGATGGTCGGAAAAGGAAGTACCAACGGCTCAACGGTACATTTTCTCGGCAGGAACATTTCTTCTAAACTGGGGCAATATAAAAGAAATTCAGGAAGAAAAACAGCTCACAAGCTCTGAGCTTATGGATTTAAACGATAAACTCTTACTTGAGGGAATGGGGGGGGCGGAAAAAAATCGGCTGCCGGATTTTAAACACGTAGAAGAAACATGTAAACTTGAAGTGGAAGATCTTTTACCGAAGGACCCCCTCTTCGCCGCGATCTCGAAGGTCGTGGCAGAAGAAGGCCTGTGGGATGCCTCTCTTGAGAAAATCGCCCGCAGTGCCGGAATGAGTAAGAGCAGTTTGTATTTTCATTTTCAGGATCGAAATGAAATGTTATGGAAGATGATAGACAGAGAACGCCATCAGCTGGGCACACTTTTTTTAGAACGAAGTGCAAAGTTTGAAATGTTTGAGGAACGACTCTATGCATATTTTGCTATTTTTGCCTGGTATCTTGAAAGGCGACCGGAGTTTTTGGCTGTATTAAACTGGTTTCGATTTCAGCAATTTCATCTTAAAATTCCCCAGCATATGAAGCGTGGGATGGACCGCTACATTGAGTTTATTCTTGAGGGAGAAGGAAGCGGAAAACTGCGAACCGATATGTTTGATTCAATAACGAAGGTACGCTGGATTAACTATATGTTGATTCAGGAGATAAATAATATGTATTGGGTAGAAGGCTTGTCAAACAAGATTTGGCCTTTTATTAGAGAGATATATAAACTATTTCTGTTTGGAGTAAGAGGAGCAGAGGATGAAAAAAGATAGGATAATGAAAAAGAGAAGTATTTTTATCGTGGCAGTGTTGCTGTGTATGTTTCCGGCGGGGCTAATGGCTGGAGGTCAGTCGGAAAAGGACACTCAAATAGAAACAACTCAAGACTTGAAGGACTACGCCGGAGCAACCGAACTGCCCTCTGGAGACGACACAGGGGACGGTTCAACCGGGGTGAAAGAAGAAGGCACTACCACATTGACTGCAGAGAGAGCTGTTGAAATTGCGATGAACAATAACTTGCAGCTGAAAAGCTCTCTTATCGATACACGTATAAAAGAGCGCAAGGCCGACTACGCCTGGAACCGTTTTATTCCGAG
>CAZDFY010000064.1:0-19287 GCA_964504785.1 uncultured Sediminispirochaeta sp.
CTGAGTATGGTCCAGCACATCTCCGACCGCATCGCAGTAATGTATCTGGGGCGTATGATGGAGCTGACCACCAGCCGCCAGCTCTTCGACGACCCCCTGCACCCCTATACCCAGTCACTTATCTCCGCCATACCCATTCCGAATCCTAAACGGGAGCGGGAGCGCGGCCATATCGTGTTGGAGGGAGAAGTCCCCAGCCCGGTCAACCCGCCCGCGGGATGTGTGTTTCACACCCGCTGTCCCGTGGCCGAGGAGAAGTGCAGCCGGGAAGTCCCTGAGTACCGCGAAGCCAAGCCGGGGCATTGGGTAGCCTGTCACTTTGCACTGGACGATGACAAGGTCAAGATTCTGTAGCAGTTCAACTTGCAGCGGCCCCCGGAGGGTATATTTTTGCGAATCACTCAAAAAACTCGAAAAAAGTGAGCATAGAGTTCTTCACCAGAAGATTTATTCCGTATTATACTTTCTTGACCGGGTACTACCGGTTTGTTACACTTCTCGAGTAAACTAAGTAATATGAATGCTGAAATAGTTGGCCAATTTTTTATCTCACCAAACTGGTTTAGAACAATTCTGGCCGTTGTTCTTTTCTTCTATGCAGTGAGGTTGCCCCTTCGTCCCCCCTGTTTTGTGGCAATAAGTGCGATTCCCCTGGTTTTTCTTTTTCGAGATATTACCCTCTATTTTTTTGCATCCCAGATAATTGTACTTACTGCTGAATATATAGTGATGTCTATCTATTTATGCTGGGTGTGCGGATACCGTAACCGGCGGGAAGGAAAGGTGTACGTTCTAATTGTCTCGCCGGTTATGGCTGTCGTTACTTTCTTTGCTTTGCTTACACATGAAGCTCCCGTATGGGATGTAATGCATACTCTTTTAGTTTTGGTGACCTTTATATTTCTGATGCAGCAAATTTATAACGTATCCACCAAAAATGTACGTGATGGTGAGTTTGTCGAGCATATGCGAGGGTATTTCTCCCTATATTATGTCGTTATTTTACTTATGGAGATGTTTGTCGAGATTGACTCTTATATTTATTCAGGCTTGTTGCTATCAGCTACCTATTTAGTGCATTTTACCGTATTTCGTATGTACTACGTACAGGATGCCCTGGAAAAGGAAGAAAACCTTCAGTTTACCCGTTCCTACATCAATTCCGTGTTCGATTTTATCAAAAATATAAATGAAGCCCTCTCAGAGCACAGTGCGGTCCAAAAGGTACTTGATTTTGTGATTGACTCGGTTATGGAAAACACCCATGCCGACGGTGGTGTGATTCTTTTGTATAATAAGGAAGATCAAAAACTGCGGGTGCGGAGCATTTCCGGCTATTATCCGCCCCCCTTTCGAGTCCCCTCTATTGTTACCCAGAAAATCGGAAAAATTGATGCCTACTTCAAATCTAAAGCCCTCTCTTTAGATGGTACGTATATAGGACGGGCTGCGCGGGAGCAATCCCCTCTCTATATTCCCCATGCGGAAAAAAGTCCGGAAATCCGTGAACTCATCAAAGATGATATCAACTACTGCAGTTCCTTGATACTAATTCCCCTGGCGGTCTCCGGGCGTCTTTATGGAGTATTGAGTATCGTCTCCAGGGACCCGGAGCACAGGTTTAGCGAGCAGGACTTTGAGCGTACCCAGGTATTTGCGGACTACACTTCTCTTACAATGGATGCGCTTTACAACTATGTTGAACTGGTCGAAAAGAGGGAAATTGAACGGGAAGTAGAGATTGCCGGCGGAATACAGAGGAACCTTTTTCCTAGAGAGTTGCCTTCGGATTCACGAGTTAAGATCTCTGCACAAACCATTCCTGCGCGAGGAGTGAGTGGAGACTACTACGACATAATTCAACTCCCGCAGGACAACAGAATGGGAATATTGGTATGTGACGTAGCCGGAAAGGGTATCCCCGCCAGCCTGGTAATGGTAATGATCCGAACAATTTTGCATCTAATCGCCGGTGAAAATCATAGCGCAAGTCAGTTTGTTTCACTGATAAATCGTGGAGTTGCCGGAAATGTGGGTATTGAGCGTTTTGCTACCCTCTCTTTTATGATTCTTGATCCATACAGCGGTTCTGCAGAATACTGCAATGCCGCCCATCATCCCCTGCTTCTGTATAAACCCTCGGATAAGTCCTTTCGGCAAATTGATTCTGAGGGAGTGCCCGTCGGAATCGATTCCAGCTGGGATTATCCTCAAACTTCCTTCCAGGTTGAAAAAGATGATATCCTTATTTTTTATACCGACGGTATCACTGAGGCAATGAACCTTCAGGACCAGCAGTTTGGTTTTGAACGTTTGAAAAAAGCGGTGGTCCAAAACGCCGATCTTGATCCGGAGGATCTAAAACAGGGCATATTTGATGCAATAGACGAGTTTGTGGGGAAGGCCAGCCAGCACGACGACGAAACTCTGATCATAGTTAAGAAAAACTAGACTGTCCCGAAGCTTTGGGTTCTCGTGGTGACCGTCCTTGAGATTACTCTGTTGACTGGTCGGGGGAGGAATAGGAGGTGAGAACCGATTTTACTTTGACCTGCTTGAATCGTCCGATCTTTCCAGCGAGTGCTCCGATTTGATCGGTAGTGCCTTCGACTACCAGTGAAATTAAGCTTATTCCGCGATCGTGCAAGGGTACACCCTGGCGTCCCAAAATTATATCACAGTAGTCGGTGAAGAGGCTGTTCAAGCCTGGAATAGAGTTGCGGTCCTCCACTAGTATTATGATTGAACCTATTCGTTTTTCCATTTGTATCTACCTCTTGATTGTAAGCAGTAGTCCAAGCACAACGGATAAAGCTACCGCAAAAAGCACCCGCAGTTCTTCGGGTAACAGAAAAGTTATTGTGTGAGCTGGAATCCAGAAAAGGGGTATGGTTTTTTTGAAGACAAAGCCCCACATTTTTTCCCAGTTGATGCTTTTTAACAGCGGCAAGAGGGTAAATCCTTTAAGTGGGAACCTCCCGCTGTTCTGCGCGATATAGGTGTCGGTGAGATGGTGTGTCATCATCATCATCGGGGCAAAGATGATGTTCATAAAAAATGAGATAGTAAAGGCGTTGAGCAGGACCATGCCCGGCCCTTCAGGTACGCTGCCGGCGAAGAAGGTACCGGTTACGCCCTGGGAGAAGATCCCAAAGGCGATCCAGATAAATACTCCAAGTATTCCCCACACGACGGCCTTCGGCAGGAGTCCGAACTGCGGGGGCAGGTAGACCCCCCGCTGCAATCGGGATACCAGCATTTCTCCGAAGGTTGCCAGTACCGCAAACTTTATGAAGGAGAGTGTTGCAGGTAAGCGCAGGTATAATTGGCTGTAATGCCGGTAGGTGACCGGCCAGAGGAATAGGGCTATTATAGCTGCGATAAACAGCACTACTGTCCAATCTAGTTTTCTGAAGCTTGGTGGTTTTTTTCTCATAAGTCCTTCTACTATAGCATTTAAAAAACTGAATATACAATGTTGAATTTAAATGTATTCTGCATTGTAATTTAGCTTCCGGGTGGCACCAAGCTTCGACAAACTGGGAGTCAGCTGCCGAGTTCCCAGGATTTGAGGTAGTCCTGTTGGTTTTTAGAAAGCTCATCAATTTCCAGCCCCAGGGAGGCCAGCTTGAGCTCGGCTACGCCTGAGTCAATTTCCTCGGGTACGCTGTAGACCTTTGGATTGAGGGTGCCGGCTTCGATTAAGTAGAGCAGTGAAGAGACTTGCAGGGAGAAGGTCATATCCATTATTTCTGCGGGATGTCCGTCACCAGCGGCAAGGTTTACGAGTCGGCCCTCGGCAAGGAGGTAGACTGAACGGCCGTCGCCTAAATCGTATTTACGGATGTTTGTCCGGACTTCATCTTCAAAGGCGGCGAGCTCCTGGAGGTCGGGTTTGCTGATTTCAACATCGAAGTGGCCGGCGTTGCAGAGAATCGCACCGTCCCTCATCTGCTGGACATGCTCTTTTCGGATTACATCGGTGCAGCCGGTTACGGTAATGAAAAAATCACCTTTGGAGGAGGCCTGTTCGAGGGGCATTACTTCGAAGCCGTCCATCCAGGCTTCGGCGGCTTTTACTGCATCTATTTCACAGACGACTACCCGGGCGCCGAGGCCCTTTGCGCGCATTGCGACTCCCTTGCCGCACCATCCATAGCCGATAACTACGGCGGTTTTGCCGGCGACTACCAGGTTGGTGGTACGCATAATGCTGTCCCATACGGATTGGCCGGTGCCGTAGCGGTTATCGAAGAGGTATTTGCACATTGCATCATTGACGGCGATCATGGGGAATTTCAGTTCGCCGGCGGCTTCCATTGCTCTGAGTCGGTGAATGCCGGTGGTGGTTTCTTCGGCGCCTCCGATGATATTCTCGAGGTGTTCCCGGCGGCTGGAGTGGAGGGTTGCCACCAGGTCGCCGCCGTCGTCTATTATGAGGTCGGGTTCAAAGTCGATTAGTGTGTTGATGAAGCCGTAATACTCCTCAGGGCTTGCTTTGTATCGGCTGTGGACTTCGATGCCCATGGAGGCGAGGCCGGCGGCGACGTCGTCTTGAGTGGAGAGGGGATTGCTGCCGGAGATGACGACTTCGGCCCCGAGGTCGCGAATCACGGTAGCCATGTAGGCGGTTTTTGCTTCGAGGTGGAGGCAGATGGCAACTCTGCGTCCCTTTAGCGGTTTTACTTCCGAGTTGATTTCTTTTATTTGGTTAAGGATGTCCATTCTTTTTGCGACCCACTCGATTTTTTTTCGGCCCGCCGGTGCAAGTTCCGGGTTCTGTAAGGTGGACGTTTTTATTTTTGATTTGTGCCCGTTGTTTTCTATCATTGCAATGCTCCTCGTGTAATCAAAACTCGTGGATTATTTTCTATCCAAACCCCGCAGGTCTGTAAGAGTGCATTTTTTAAAAAAGAATTTTTAAAACAGCACTCCGATCCAGGCGGCGGTATAGGTAAGTCCTATTATAAACCACAACGGCCAAGATAGAAAGCGGTGTTTTACCCGGCGGCTGTAGTGGGGATATTCACGGGGAAACCAGGTGCGCAGGTGGCGCTCTTCGCGGAAGGCGCCGATAAGCTGGACGGCGGCGGCGAGGGCCGACCAGGCAAGGGCATAGACCGAATGAAGGGCGATCCCGAAGCCAAGGGTGATGAGGATATGACCGGTATACATTGGGTGACGGCGAAGAGCAAAGGGGCCTCTGGTGATAAGGTAGCGTGGTTTTTGTGAATGGCGGTTTCTGCCATTTGCATCGGGGATTTTTTCACGGGCGTGGCGGATAGCATGGGCGGCCCTGTGGGATAACATGCGGCCATGATAAAAAAGGAGAAGTCCGATCAGAAAGCTTGCAGCTTGGACAGGTGTGAAGCTGAATGGTCCGACGGAGAGGGTATTGAAGGAGTTGGATAAGAAGTCGGCCTGATCTAACCAGCCGAAGCCTTCGGGACCGACGGAGCTTGCAGGTCCTACAGAGCCTGCAGAGCTCACAGATCCAGGGCCTACAGAACTTGTGGGGCCGGCGGATTCTGCAGGGCCTGGGCTGTAGGTCTCAAGGGGGACTATCAGTTTGTTGAGGAGTCTGATACCCCAGCGGGCGGCTGCATAGATCGCGGAAAAGAAGAGAGAGGACACTAAGAAACGAACGCCGAGAGAAGAGAATCGACCGAAGGAGAGGTCCCAGGTGCCGTTGAGTGCCTTGTGCAGTTCCTCTTTACCGGCGGGGGTAAGGTGGAGGGATGGGGTGTCGGAGGATGGTGTTTCTACAGCCAGGTTCTTTTCAAAGACTTCCTTGGCGGCGGTTTCGATTTTTTGGTCTCGGCCGATTTGTTCGTGGAGTCCGAGGGCGCGGAGTGAGGCTATTTTATTAAAATCGGTGGCGGCCTGGGCTTCTTCGAACATCTGCCGGCGGGTGGTGATGTTTCCTTTTTCTATTTCGAATAAAAACCAGCGTACAAACTGACGGTGGCGATGTCGGTCGAGGCGTTGGAAACCGTATTTGCTTAGGTCGAGGTCTTCGTCGTCGCTGCTGCGGAGAAGATCGATTAAGAGTTCCACCGCACCCTTGAGAATGAGTACGGCGACTACCATCCCGACAATTTGATCGAGCAGGATTATGTCGAACTTTGCGGCGATGAGGCCGGCGGCGACTCCGCCTGCCACAATTATGTGGTTGCGGGAGTCGATGGACTGTGCGATGAGGGGGATACAGCTGTGTCTGAGGCCGGAGAATTTCTGGTAGACCCATAGAAGGGCGCAGAGTCCAGCAGAGATTGATACGGCGATAAAGGTGCCGATGTCACCCTGCAGGGATACTGGGTGGATGAACCGGCTTATGGCTTCATACAGTGAATAGAGCCCGGTAATTCCCATAAATACCAGTAGAATATAGCTGGCTTGTCGCTCTCGACCCGATCGGACACCGAAAAATACGAACAAACTGCTGATTCCGTCCATAAGAGTGTCGAGGGCATCATTCAGAAGGCCGACGCTTCCGGAGAGGAGCGCCGCGGGCATTTTTACTGCTGCCAATACAAAATGCACTAGTAGGGTGACTTTTGAAACGGTTTGGGGATCGCTTGCTTTTTCAAGTAGATGTCCGCTGCGTTCAAGGTCTTTGAGCATGAGTTCTGCCTGCTCACGGCCGAGTTCAGTGACGGCATACTGCTCACCCTTCTCCACTATCCATCCCCGGGAAATGAGGTCCTGCAAGTCCTGTTTTATGTGTTCGCGCAGGTCGGAGGCATTTAATCCGGAGGGGTGGTTTCCCATCACTTCCATAAACAGGCCGAAGCGGCGGGCTACAATGCGGTAATATTCTTCAAGCTGATGCAGGGTTCGTGGTCCGTCAATCAGTCCCGCGGCAAGAAACCAGGATTGACCGTATTCGTTGTGAAGTTTCATGGCTGATTGAAATTTGCGCGGATGGTAGATCCGGGTTTAACGTCTTCGGTTAGCCACACATTGCCGCCGATTACCGCTCCCTTGCCGATTCGAATCCGGCCGAGCAGGGTTGAACCGGAGTAGATAATGACATTGTCCTCAAGTATCGGGTGCCGTTCGATGCCCTTAATCGGCTTGCCGTTTTTATCCAACGGAAAGCTGCGGGCCCCGAGGGTGACCCCCTGATAGAGACGGACATTCCTTCCGAGTACTGAGGTTTCACCGATCACTACCCCAGTTCCGTGATCTATAAAACATCGCTCCTCTATTTGGGCGCCCGGGTGTATGTCGATACCGGTTTTAGAGTGGGCTATTTCGGTGATGATTCTGGGTATGAGGGGGATGTTCAGTGTGTAGAGTACATGGGCTATGCGGTAGTTTGTGAGGGCTTGCAGGCTGGGGTAGGCGAAGATGGTCTCTCCTACGCTCTGGCTGGCCGGATCCCCTTCGTACGCGGCTATTGCGTCGGTGGATAAGAGATGGCGGATTGTCGGGAGGTGCTTGATCAGCTGTTCTACGGCATCTTCGGCCTGGATTCGGCATTCCGAGCATTGGCCGCTGGAGCGGTGGCCGCATTCGAAGCAGTATCCTCGAAGGACCTGTTCCGATAGCTGGTGGTAGATGTTGTCCAGCACTGCCCCGATGTGGTAGTGCAGGAGACGGTCCTTGACGCCGGGATCGCCGAAATAGCCGGGAAAAAGCACCGCCCGCAGCTCTTCAATGATTTCTGTAAGGACTTCTATCGAGGGCATTGGCACTTGTTCAAATCCGTGATGGTAGATACTGCTGAGCACTTCCCTGGTAGAAAGCTGCTTAGCTATATCCTCAATAAATAGGTCTTGTTCTTCGTTACATTTTGTCTTATCCATACTCTATCCTCATGCCTGCCCATGGTAATTGTGGTCTAAATCGTAGAGCGGTGTTGATAAGTAGCGCTCTCCCCCGGAGGCCAGAAGGGCCACAATCAATGTGTCCCGATATTCCTCACGGGCAGCTGCTTTCAGGGCGGCCGCTACAACCGCTCCGGAGCTTATACCACAGAAGATGCCCTCTTTTCGGGTGAGTTCCCGGGCTGTATCGAAGGCTTCGTCACTGCTTACCGTAATTACCTCGTCAAATACCTCTGTATTGAGTATATCCGGAATAAACCCGGCGCCGATTCCCTGAATTTTGTGTGGCCCCGGTTGTCCTCCGGAGAGTACGGGTGAGTCAACCGGTTCGACTGCACAGATGCGGATGTCGGGGTTTTTCTGCTTTAATTTTTCCCCTGTTCCGGTAATGGTGCCCCCGGTTCCGACGCCGGCTATAAAGAGGCTGATTGTCCCCTCGGTGTCCCTCCATATTTCCTCGGCGGTGTGGTCGCGGTGGGCCTGGGGGTTTGCCTGATTGGTGAACTGTCCGGGGATAAATGTGTTGCTTAGGCCCGAGGCGAGCTCTTCGGTGCGGCGGATCGCGCCTTTCATTCCTTCGGCGGCGGGGGTGAGTTCAAGTTCCGCCCCGTAAGCCCGGATTATTTTGCGTCGCTCCTCCGACATGCTCTCCGGCATTACAATTATGAGGCGATATCCCTTTACCGCACATACCTGTGCAAGGCCTATGCCGGTATTGCCGGAGGTCGGTTCAATTATCACGGTTTCGGGGTCAATTTTGCCTGTTCTTTCGGCGGTTTCAATCATCGAGAGGGCGATCCGGTCTTTTACCGAACCGGCGGGGTTCATATATTCCAGTTTCACCGCTACTTTGGCGGGCAGATTTCGGGCCAGCTCTGTGAGCTTTACCAGCGGTGTGCCTCCTATGAGTTGGTTTACGTTTTCATAGATGTTCATAGTTATTCTCCTCTGTCGGAGCGGCGGTTGAGCGCCCCTATGCCTTGAAGCGAGGTTTGTCTTCTATCTTTTACAGGGTAAGGAGATCCCCTTTGGTAGTCAAGTTCTTTTCTGTGGGGTCAGGTCCTGTCCGTGGAAGCGGGGAAGGATGGCTGGAAATGAAGTTGATGGGCTATTCTTAATATATTTCTTACTATGAACAAAGCATTTACTTTTTTTGGGTACCTGTTATAGTTAAAATAGAGAAAGAATTGCAGTGGGGAATGACTTAAGATTTACACCGTGGTTTCATAAACTGGGTCTTAAACCCTTTTTCAAGGGGCGAGAAAATTCAAGAATTAAAGTTTCTGTTAGTGAAAAGGTCTTTCGAAAAACCGGGGGGGGGAAAATAGATTTGCCAAACTATAACTGTCAGACTGGAGCTGAAACAGAAGGCATCAACCTATAGATCTATAGATGGAATCATAACTGCCTAAGAGGAGGCCGGCATGAAAAAACAAAAGTTACATGCGGGTATTGTGGGGTCGGGTTTTTCGGCTTCATTTCATGTTGAAGCGCTTCGCCGTGTGTACGGGGTGGAGGTGGAGCTTAGTGGAGTATATTCGCCCAACCGCGAGAACCGGGAGGCTTTCGGGAGAAAAAACGATATTGAAGTTGCAGGTACATTGGTTGAGTTGATTGAGAAATGCGATGTAGTTCATGCTTGTGTCCCCCCGGCTGCACATGAGTCGGTAGCAGTACAGGCCCTAGAAGCGGACAGAACGGTTATTATTGAGAAACCCTTTACCGGGTATTTTGGTCCCCCCGGGGGCAATTCTTTGGGCAGCGGTTCACAAGCTTTGTTCTCCGGAGATACTTTTCCTCGAAAAGAGGGGCTGGAAACTGCGATGGGAAGTGTAAGAAGACTGTTGTCGGCTGAGCAGCACAGCAAAGGAGGGATTTGTTATGCCGAGAACTGGGTCTATGCCCCGGCAGTACAAAAAGAGCGTGAAATTATAGAAAAAACGGGCTCACAGATACTCTGGATGCATGGAGAAGAGTCCCATTCTGGTTCCCATTCCCAGTATTATGGAATATGGTCGCACTCGGGGGGCGGATCTATGATTGGTAAGGGAGTACATCCTTTAACTGCGGCTTTGTATTTGAAGAAGGTTGAAGGGCGAGCACGTGGAGGTGGTCCGATTAGGCCTTCTACGGTAAGTGCCCGGACCCATGCTATTACTCGTTCGGAGAATTTTATAGACAAAGGACATGTGCGCACTACATATACCGATATTGAGGATTTTGCCGCGATCCATGTGGTTTTTGAGGATGGCACCTTCGCCGACATCTTCGCTTCGGAGTTGGTCCTGGGGGGCGTCCACAACTGGATTGAAATAGCGGCCAATAATCATCGGGGGATCTGTAATATCAATCCAAACAACGCCTTTCAAACCTACAATCCCAGGGATGAATATTTTAACGACATCTATGTGGTGGAGAAAACAGGGACAAAGCAGGGGTGGGCCTTTACCTCTCCCGATGAAGATTGGTTTACCGGGTATCAACACGAGATGGAGGCTTTTTATCGAGGTGCGGCATACGGCGAGGGGGTGGAGGCGGATAGTCTTCTCGCCGCCGATACTATATCAGTTGTGTACGCCGGGTATTTATCCTCCGAGCAGAAGGGGACTGAAGTTGAGGTGCCCCAAGTATGAAAGCACCTCGTGTATAATAGGAAAAAAGAGGTTCTGCCCCTATATGACGGCATAATATTAAGGATTACATTGAAATTTGGCGGTCTTGATAGTATGCTTCTATCTGTATTCAACAAAAGGAGGGACAGGTATGCGGTGGAAAATATGGTGTGCGGCGGTACTTTTGATAGGTCTGCTGGCAGTTGTATCAGCGGGGGCCCAGGAGGTATCCGAAAAAAAGGATATTGCGGTTTTTAATTTAAGTTATGCTGATTATTCAATTCCAAAAGGGGCCCTTGGTTTAGTGGACCAGTCGATCCAAAACGTATTCATAGATCTAGGGCGTTTCAACATACTCGGCATGAAATATCGATTAAATTCGAACGAAATCGATGAGTTTATCAGTAAAATTAAAGAGCTGAAACAGGAGAACGTTGAGATACCTGAAGAGGTACGTTTAGGTGAAGAAACTTTTACTGAAGCGGACTTCAATAAATTGGTTGGCTCTTTCATTGTAGTGGTGCCGGTAATGTCCTACTACAATGTATACGAAGAGGGAAACGATTACGAAGCGGAAATTCAGGTTTCCTTTACCTTTATAAAGGTTGATACCTCTGAAGCCTTCGCATCTTTTCAGATAGATACCAGCGCAAGTGGAGATAACCCGGATAAGGCCGTAAAAAGCGCGGTGGATATGATTCCGATGCAGCTGCAGTATGAACTGCGCAGCATACCCGAGTTCCAGCTGAAGACTGGTATTGTGGAGATTGACGGCAGAGAGATAATTATTGAGTTCGGTCGTAATATGGGGGTGAGGGTAGGTGATGAATACGCCCTTACTGAATCCAAGATACTCTCATCCGGTTTTACCCGCACCGAAGAGACTGGACTGTTTGTGATAAAGGATGTGGACGAGCAGATCTCTACTGCAACCAAGGTGTACAGCGGAAAAAAACCGGGGATCGGCGACCAGATGAAGGAAATTCCCCGGCTTGGAGCCAACGCCGAAGTGTATGCTCATGTCCTCCAGGATAATGCACCGGATGGTATTGATAACAGGTTTGTGATTGGACTCGAAGCAACAGGTACCAGGGGCTTTTATGACTGGCGGCCTATAGCAGGAGTGGAAGTGCCCCTAGGAGATAATTTCTTAATATGGTTTCCGGTAATATCATATGTCGGTATGGAATATAACCTCCGGCTCGGCCGTTTGAGTATTGCTCCTTCCGCCTCGGTTGGTCTTGGAGCAATGGTGCCCATAATTGGGGACGAAGAGTTTAGGGAGAGCTTCGAGTTTCTTGCCAGTTTCGGAGGGACCGCTAAGCTGAGTGTAAATTATCTGATAAACAGGGATATGATGCTGAACCTGAATGCCGGGTACAGTGCGTATATTGGGTTCTTTGATGATTTCTATTTTGATGGAGATTTGTATACCAACCCTGCAGATGTACAGGGTTCATTTGTTGGGGCGGGGTTAACCTTTAAGCTCTAACGGAGTATTGCTACAAAGGCCGGCCTTTACGGCCGGCTTACTAGTTTGTGTGAAAACCGGCGACCCGGCCAACGAACTTGTGAAGGGGCTGTAAAAGGTAAAAGTCTATGAAGGATAATAAGGGTATTTATTTTCTTTTGGTTATGGGTTTCTTGTCTCTCCTCTTTATGACCTCCTGCTCCATCGATAAAATGGCCACGTCTATGGTAGCAGACGCCGTCTCTTCCCCCCAGGGAACCTCGGTGTTCAGCAGTGATAGTGACCCGGAGTTGGTGAAGGATGCCCTTCCCTTTGCACTAAAAATGTATGAAAGTCTGCTCCAGAGTGATCCCGAGAACCGCAGCCTGCTGGAGGCCTCCGCCGAAGGCTTTATATCCTATGCAAACGCTTTTATTCATACCCCGGCGAGTATGTTGGAGTATAAGCAGCTTGATCGTCAGAAGGAGATGCTGCAGCGGGCACTGAATATGTATATTCGCGGGCGGGATTACGCCCTCCGTTCTCTTGAGCGTGCCCACCCCGGGTTTCGGGCGGCCCTTGAAGAGGGAGGGGGTGTTGAACAGCTGAAAATGATGGATGCCGAGGACCTGCGTGCCCTCTATTGGGCTGCCGCCGGATGGATGGGGGCCGTTTCGGCGGCCGGCTTTGATATGGGGCTGCTGATGGAGTTGCCCAGACCGGTCGGGATGGCGGCACGGGCATTGGAGCTGGAGCCGGGGTACCAGGAGGGGGTCCTGCATTCCCTCTTTTTAGAAATCTACGGCGGGATACCCGACGCCACCATGTTGTATGGGAGTTCTGAAATCGGCAGCTATGCCAAGGAGGCGTTGCGCAGGGTTTATGCGGAGGGTATGACTATGGAAGAGAAAGCCCGTTTTCATTTTGAAAGGGCGGTTTCTCTTTCGCAGGGGCAGGCTGTTGGCCCCTATGTAGCCTTGGCCGGCAGCTTTGCGGTAAAAAATCAGGACGCCCGGGAGTATAAAAACTTATTGAATAAGGCCCTGGATATTGATATCGAAGAATACCCGAAGCGTCGGCTTGAAAATACTATTCTCCAGGATAAAGCACGCTGGATGCTCGAACATATCGAAGATAAATTTTTAGTGCTTGATTCTTGATTGATTCTTAACCCTGCCCCAGCAGGGGCGCTGAAGGGCGCGGGCCATCTCGTGCCACCCCAGGCCGGCAGAAGAAGACAAACCACAGCAGAACATCTTGATCCACAGCAGGCTGCCGCAAGCCGCCCCAAGTTGTTTTTACTGTTCGGGGTTGTAGTGGAGCTGAACAACAGTCCCCTGTGAAAAATCGACGTCAAGTTCACCGTCTATTTGCTGTGCCAGGGACTTCATTATGCCGATTCCACTGCCTGCCTCTGGGGGTGAATCATCTGCTCCGCCTCCCTCTTCCGGCTTTGTTGAAGGGGGTGAAGGGCCCTTTACTGCAGCCGCTCCGACGCCGTTATCGCGTAAAGTGAGTTTTTTGGTCGGTGATAACTCCTTAAACTGTAGTGTGAATATCCTTTTGCCGGAAAATTCGGGGGGAAAGGCGTACTTGAGGGTATTGGTAAAACTTTCAATGGTAATAAGAGCAAGGGGAATTGCGTTCCTGTTGTGCAATTCCACTGCTTCGATTTCCGGTTCTATATAAACCTTTTGCTCCTGTACCGGCGGAAATGACTCAAGAATAGCGACAATTTTGGAGAAAAGGTATTGCGAGCTGATAGTGGTATGTCCATCGGTACCGGATTTTTCATTTAATAAATAAAAAATCTGATTATACGCCTCTATAATGGACAGCATTTCGGTACAGATATAATGGGCTTCTTCGGTTTTGAGCTTGTCCATCTTCAAACGCATCATACCGCTCAGCATATTCAGAAAATTTGTGGTTCGATGGCGCTGTTCTTTAAGGCGGATTTCCGCGGCGGTGTTTATAGCGGGGCCTTTAATTTTTTCGTGGGAATCAGACTTTCTATCACTCATTGGCGGTACCTCCACAAGGTTTTGTAAAAAGTCATTGATGGAAAGGCGCTTTCCAATTAAGCCGAGTTTTTTTCGTATGTTATGGCGATGAAAATCTACCGCCTTTTTTGAGATAAATAGCCGGTGGGCAATTTCCTTGGAGGACAGGCCCTGAAGAATGAAGATGGCCACCTCCTGCTCCGTGTGGGTGAGGCGGTAGTTGTAAAATTGCCGGTAAAACAGTCTATGGTAGTGTGAATGAAGCACATACCCCCGGTCCTTTGAATCCCCATCTTCATTATCAGGTTCGATCAGAACGATAAATAACTCCTTGTCGTCAACTGCCAGGGGAATAATGCTTTCACTTACCATCTTTTCTGTAAGAGGAAGAAGGCCCTGTTGAAAGTGTGAATGAATTAAATCGAAGTTATCCCTTGTGTAGTCTTGGATAGGGCAATTCCCGCAGGGGGCAGTCAAATTCCATAGGGCGTCATAACACCTTTTACCGATGAGGCGGGTGTGATTGAGGGCGGTCCGTGTCTGTTCAAGACACGCCTTCTGTGAATAGGAGATATGTTGAATTACAAAACTCCCATCAACCATTAGAGCACAATGGCTGCAGTGTGAATCACTCACAAAACCCTTCAATAAAACACTAACACCTTTATAATCTACAATTTTGTCATTTCTAATAACCTAATTATAGTTTGTAAACGATGCAAAATAAATACCAGTTTTATACTAGAATTACAGGATCTGTACACTGGATGCCCGTATATTTCCGCCCGGAAACAGCAGCTGCTCATACTACTTCAAATTAGCTTAAATTCCCGCCGTTATGGCCGAAAATAACTACAGGAACTACAGGACGCAATGAAAGTGAGGTTAGCATGAAGCATTACATTGTGAAGGGAAACGGGGAGTATAAAACGTACGTGGATGTCTTGGAAAAGAGCAGCAGCGGGTATAAAGTCCGGATGAAACAGGAACGGCGCTGGGGGTTCAAAGAGGATATCTATCAAATGAACTCTTCTCTATTTGAGACCTGCCTGCGCACGGGGTATTTTATCGAGCTAGAAACCGGCGAAATAGCCCGCTACGCATAAGAGGATATATGGGACTGGTTGTATTAATAAACTCGGAGAGTACTGTTCGCGAAAAAGTAAGAACTGCTTTTGAACAGCGCAAACCCAGCGGTTATTCTGTAAAGATGGTCGCTACCCAGGAGCGGGCTCTAGAATCGCTTAATTTTGAGTTGCCCGAAGTGGTGATCATTAACTGCAACGATCCGAAAATCAGTTATCGTGAAATTGTGGAGGCCGTAAAAAAGGACGCATGGCTCCATAGTTTCGGGATGATTGGTGTGTACGACGGGCAAACCCAGGACGAGCGGACAATTATTGAGGAATTCGGGGAGCTCAACCTGCTGGTGATGCTGGATAAGTCCAGAATTGTAAGTCACCTTTCAAAATCGGTATCTATTATTGTAGAAAACCGCCAGCTGATTTTTCAGAGAGAATTAGCTACTCACCTTTCAAGCCACTCTTCGGGCTCATTTGAGATAGACAATGATCCTCTGGCGGTTCCCGTCTATGCCGGTATTGCCGTTACCAGTTTAATGCAGCAGGGCTATTTAGCTGCTGAGCATAAGTTCGGCTTACAGATGGCCCTTTCGGAGCTTATGATAAATGCAATAGAGCATGGAAACTGCGGTATAAGCTATGAGGAAAAAAACGAGGAACTCTCCGGCGGAAAAAGTGTGGTGGATATTATTCTAGAGCGCTGTAAAGACCCGGAGATCGAAGCCAAGAGGGTCCATTTTGAATGGGAAAGCCGCCGGGACTCCTCCTCTTTTCTTATAAGGGACCAGGGGGAAGGTTTCGATGTAAGTAAAGTGCGTACACAGATTGAAGGGCAGGATCACATGCGGCCCCATGGTCGCGGTATAAAGATGGCGGAACTCTCTGGAGCTGAGCTAAGTTATAACGAAAAGGGAAACGAGGTCCAGCTTACATTTCAGCACCCCGAGTATTCGGAGCGGGGAACACCTGAGGGCTTTGCCGGAGATGAGGTACTCTTTACCCGCAAGGGAGATGTGGTATTTCGTGAAGGAGAGAAGGGGGATTTTCTGTATTATATTTCCAGTGGTCACTTTAAGGTCACCCATAGCGGAAAAACAGTAGGTGAACTTTCTCCGGCGGATGTCTTTATGGGTGAAATGTCCTTTTTGCTGAATAATCGCCGCAGCGCCACAGTGACCGCCGATAAAAATGGAAAACTGGTACGGGTTTCCAGAAAATCCTTTGTACAGGCAATGAAAAATTACCCCCACTACGGAATTTTTCTCTCTAAGCTGCTGGCCCACAAACTGACCCGTTCAAATACCCAGTTAACCCAGCTTTCATCTTAAACTATTCATGGAGCTTGCGGTAGCGGGCTGAAAACTCGTCGATAAACAGGTCTAGGTAGTCCGGTGCTGCGGCACAGCTGTGGGGCATTAAATAACAGTTTTCTATACGGCGCAGGGGAGAATCTGAAGGGAGGGGCTCCTCCTCAAAAACATCCAAATACGCCGCCTCAATTTTTTTCAAGGAAAGGGCATCCGCCAGGGCTCCCGTGTGTACCGCGTTTCCGCGGCCGATGTTATACAGGGCCGATTTACGGGGCAGCATTTCAAGTTCATGGGCTCCGATAATATGGTCTGTCCGGGGGGTCCTGGGCAGCGCTATCACCAGATGGTCGGCACTGGGAAGAATCGTGTCTAAACGATCCACCGATTCTAGGCGATCTTCCGTCGTAAAAAAGTCCGGGGAGGGAATATGAATGTTTTGTTTTATCCCTGTAATTTGACATCCGAACAGCTTTGCTCTTCGTGCAATCCACTCCCCGATGTGTCCAAAGCCCAGTATCACTACATGGGAACCGCTCAGCCTTCTCATCCGGTCGGTGATCTCCCGCCTTGGCCACTCCTCCCGGCGCATCCTCTTTGCGCTTTCGGTAATTCGCCGGCTGTGGGCCAGCATCATACCGATCACCGTTTCGCTTATTATTTTACCCTGAAAGTGTGAGCTTATTACCTGAATTTGAGGAGGAATTTCCGCCTCAAAGTAGTCCAGCCCGGCTGCCGGTGTTACCAGGTAGCGCAGATGCGGGGCTTTATCTAGCCACTCTTGTTTGAAAAACCAGGTTATTGCGGTTTCGGCCTTCGGTAGAAACTCCGCAAATTCCTCCGGCGATCGGGCGTGCTGGATCTCTGCGCTGGGAATGCGGCTTTTCATATATGCAATTTGTGAAGGAGTTATAGTCCAGTATGAGGAGTGGGTACTTTCTATCCATACGGCAATATTCATAATTAATAGAATAAATCTGAAATTTTTGCTAGTCAATAGGCCTGTACGGAGGTGCGAGGTGTTGCAATAAAACAAGCATAGCAGGTAAGATACCCTCAAACCAATATTTGAACATCGATAAAATAACAAGGAGAGGTGTATGGATCCTAAATATGACGATGTACTAAAGGCCAAGATGAGTGAAGAGAGCTATCAAAAATTGATGGCCCTTGAGAATCAGAAGGTCTACGATCACGTAGGGTACTTTGCGAAGCACTGTAACCCTAAAACCATCTATGTATGTGACGACAGCGAGGCTGACGAAAACTATGTACGGAAGATGGCGGTTGAACTGGGGGAAGAGCACAAGCTGGCAAAACCCGGTCAAACTATTCACTGGGACGGTTACGGTGATCAAGCGAGGGACAAGGTAAATACCAAGTTTATGGTATACAAGGAAAACCTTGAAAGAATGAAATCCCTCAACAGCGTTGAGTATGAAGAAGGTCTGGCAGAGATCCTCGGTATTGCCGAAAACATTATGGAAGGCAAAGATGCGGTGGTAAAGTTCTTTGCAGAAGGTCCTACCTTCTCCGAGTTTACTCGCCCCTGTATACAGTTTACCGATTCTTGGTACGTTCTGCACTCCGAGCAGATTCTATACCGTAATGCCTACGAACACTTCAAAGCTATGAAGGGGCAGGAAGAGAAGGATGATATTTATCGTTTTATCCATTCCGCCGGTCAGCTTGACGACCGTGGTTGTTCGGTAAACCTGGACAAACGCCGGATCTATATGGATACCCAGAACAATATTGTATATTCAATGAACGCCCAGTACGCCGGTAACTCCGTGGGACTGAAAAAGCACTCCATGCGTCTTGCAATCAACCAGTCCGGACAAGAAGGCTGGCTCTGTGAGCATATGTTCCTGATGGCCGCCGCCGATAACGATGCAGACCGCAAAACCTATTTCGCCGGTGCCTTCCCCTCAGCATGTGGTAAAACTTCTACCGCGATGATTCCGGGGGAAGAGGTTGTCGGTGACGACATCGCCTACTTCCGTAAGGTCGACGGCCAGTTCCGAGCAGTAAATGTTGAACAGGGTATTTTTGGTATTATCAAAGAGGTAAACGCCGAAGATGATCCGGTCATTTTCGAGAACTTGTTCAAAAACCAGGAACTGATTTTCTCCAACGTATTGCGTGGTCCCGACAACAACCCGTACTGGATTGGCATGGGCATGGAGACTCCGAAGGAGGGTGACAACCACTCAGGATCCGGCTGGTACGAAGGAAAGAAAGATTCCCAGGGCAAAGAGATCCAAATAGCCCACAGTAACTCCCGCTACACCATGCGCCTGGATTACCTCGACAACTTCGACAAAGAGGGCTTCGAGGACAAGAAGGGCGTGCAGGTACAGGGTGTTCTGTACGGCGGACGCGACAGTGACACCACTGTTCCGGTAGAAGAGTCCCACAACTGGGAAGAAGGTATTATTCTTAAGGCCTCCTCCCTCGAGTCCGAAACTACCTCTGCCACTCTGGGAGCCGAGGGTGTACGAAAGGCAAGCCCTATGGCCAACCTCGACTTTGTCTCTTACCCGCTGGGCGAGTACACACTCAACAACATCAAGTTTGTTGAGGGAATGAAAGATGTTCCAAAAGTTTACTCCACCAACTACTTTCTGAAGAATGAGAAAGGTAAGTTCATCAATCCGAAGACCGCCAAGAAGGTATGGCTCCACTGGGCTGAAAAGCGTGTTCACGGTGAACTCGGCGGTTATGAAACCCCGACCGGAATTATTCCGACCTATGACGACATTGCCAAATTGTACAAGAAGTACATGGGTGCTGAGTACGACAAGGCAACCTACGAGCATCAGTTCAGCTTCCGCTGCGACAAATGGATCGAAAAACTCGAGCGGACAAAAGAGTTCTACAAGAAGATGGACGCCCACACCCCGCAGGAGCTGTTCGATAAATGGGACGCTGCGATTGACAAGATCAAAGCCGCCCAGAGCAAGTACGGCAATGTGATTAAGCCGGGAGACTTCAAGGG
>CAZDFY010000065.1:0-18848 GCA_964504785.1 uncultured Sediminispirochaeta sp.
GATCGGCAGACACCAGGGTTGCCCTGGCCAGCTTGTTGTTCATCCAGTCGTTGAGCTTAGTGCTGGTGATGTAGCGGATCGCATCGTGATCAAAAGCCAGTAGTGCGCCGAGCTTGTCTTTTTTGATCTGCTCCTGCATCTTGCGCAAGCGGTCTTTTCGCAGTTTGTCGTAATCTATGCGGATTTCAGCATCCGTTGCCATTGTTCCTAAAGTACCCATATAAAACTCCTATAATAATATTATTAGACCATTTATCCAAAAAAACGGTCCACCATGCCAAACCTTACATGTTCAGCCTTTCGCTAAGAAAGAACCTTCCTCAGCGTTGCGAGATCCTTCTTGATTAACTCAACAGGATTATCATTCTCGCCGCACAGCGGCGCTACATCATAGTAATTTTCCGTAACTATCCACCCGGAGTAGTTGCGGGCCCTCAACACATTCATAGACTCATGGAAGTGTGCGTCCCCTTCACCGAGCAACGCTCCGCTCAGGTCTTTGTTCCTGCCGTCTTTTACGTGCAGTTCCGCCACATGGGGAAACAGTGATTCCAGGATTTCGGGGCTGTAATACTCTTTGTGGAGATAATAATTCTGAAAATCGAAGTAGATCTTGAAGTTAGCGCGGTCAACTCCAGTGATAAGCTTTACTGTCTCTTCCACCGAAAGGGTATTTTCCGCTGCAATAATAACGCCCTTCTCGGCGGCAAGATCGCAGGCCCACTTCATTACCTCTACTACAATGTCAAAGTCACGATAGTTTTTGATTGCACTCTTTTCGAAATTCGGTATAAGCAGCAGAGGAATCTTCATACTTCCACAGGCCTCAATTGCCTTCGCAATACCGGTTTTCACAATTTCGTGCTCCCCTTCGCCCGGTGCTGCAACCATACTGTAGTAATCCGACACTCTCGCAGCCATTGAGGGATAACTGATACCTGATTCCGCAGCAGCATCCATGTAGGCCTGCTGCACAAAACCTCTGGAAAGGGGGAATCCCCTCTCATAAGGGCCTATATCCAGTTGAATTCCATCAAGACCAATGTCCGCAGCTAATTTACAGGCATAAGGGCCGTCGATCGGCAGAGACCAGGCACATATGCCGATTTTATTTTTACCGTACATACCACGCAACTCCTATCCTATCTCGCTGACCTTAACCGGCCGATTTTCTTCATACGACTTACGGGCGGCCATCGACAAGACCACGGCTTTTCGCCCATCCTCTCCAGTCACCGGTGCCGGAGCATCATTCTTGATACAGTCTGTAAAAGCCTGGATCTCTCCGTAAAATGCCTCCGGGTACCGCTCTATATTGAAATAGAGGGGCACATCGCTGTGGGTACCCTCCGGATTGGTATATTCCACGCGGGTAGGGGTCTCATTATTTCCAAAGGCACAGGCTTTTGAACCGAACACCTCGACCCGCTGGTCATAGCTATACCCGGTTTTCCTCGAGTTGTTGATTGATCCTACTGTTCCGCCTTCGAACTTGAGGGTTACCATAGTGGTATCGAGGTCGCCTAGTTCTCCTATTCGCTCATCCACAAGAACACTTCCTGTGGCATAGACTTCATGAATCTCTTTTCCCGAAAGATACCGGGCCATATCAAAATCATGAACGGTGGTGTCAAAAAAGATACCCCCGCATACCTTCAAATATTCGAGATGCGGCGGCTGGGGGTCTCGGCTGGTAATATTCACAATCATCGGATTACCAACTATTCCGTTCTGCACAAGCTCCCATACATGCTTAAAGGTGGGATCATAACGCCGGTTGAATCCAACCATGAATTTCACACCGGATGCATTCACAATAGACAGTACTTCATCAATCGCTTTAAGAGTAGTTGCGATCGGCTTCTCACAGAACATGTGAAGCCCCGCTTCTGAGGCAGCCTTGATCACCTCTTCATGGGTGTCGGTAGAGGTAGCAATCACTATTCCATCAAGATCTTTTCGGTCGATGACCCGCCGATAATCATCGTATGCATCGACTCCGTCGATTCCCACCTGTCGGGCACGCTCCTCAGTCACATCACTCACACAGACGAGCTCCGCCTCGGGTATACGATAGGCAATATTTTTCGAGTGTATTTGTCCCTGACGCCCCATCCCGAGCACGCCCAATCTAACTCTTTCCATACTCAAATCCTCACTTTCTAGTTAGTTTACATGCGCAATTGCTTTTATTAGATTTGCTTCAGTAACTTCATCACCGCTAAACTCACCCGATATGCTTCCCTGCCGCATGGTTACGATTCTGTCGCTCACCCCCATAATCTCCGGCATTTCAGAACTAATAACGATTACTGCTATTCCGGTTTCCGCAAGTTTTGCAATCAGCTTGTGGATTTCCGCTTTAGACCCTACATCGATACCGCGGGTAGGTTCGTCGAGTATGAGCAGCCTCGGGTTTAGACAGAGCCACTTTGCTATTACGATTTTCTGCTGATTTCCCCCGCTCAATTTGACAACCTGCTGTTGCCGATTGGGAGTAGATATTGACAATTTTTCTTTGTAGTCGCTGAATATCCGTCTTTCTTCCGCTTCCTGTAAAAATCCGTAGGTGTTCATCCATGGAAGTTTTGCGATACTGGTGTTTTCGAGGCAGGACATCTTCAATACTACGCCCTTTTCCTTTCGGTCTTCAGGAACAAAACCTATACCCAACTTCACCGCATCCCCGGTATTCTTTATTTTGACCTCTTGTCCTTCTATAAAGACTTTTCCGGAATCGTAGTTCCTGGCTCCGAAAATAGTTTCGGCAACCTCGGTACGTCCGGCTCCCACAAGTCCGTAAAGACCCACTACCTCTCCCTGTCGTACGGAAAAACCAATATCTTCAAAAAGCCCAGGCGAGGTGAGGTTTTCTACCCGGAGAATTTCTTTTCCCTTCTCAGCCTCATTTTTGTGAAAATAGTCGTCTATAACCCGGCCAATCATAAGACTAATTACATCATCCAGTTTCGCCTCGGATGTTTTTAGATCCCCGCTGTTCTTTCCATCGCGCAACACAGTAATTCGATCACTTATTTCGAATACTTCATCCATTTTATGGGTAATATAAATGATCCCCACCCCCTTCTTTCTGAGGGTATTAATATTCTTAAAAAGCACATCCTTTTCCGTTTCGGTAAGCGAAGAGGTCGGTTCATCAAAAATAATTACCTTTGCACCAAGAGTAAGGGCCCGTGCTATTTCCACCATCTGCTGTCTCGAAATGGACAGGTCACCCACCAGTTCATCGGGAGACACATCAAGCTCGACTTCACTGAGGATATCCTTGGCTTTGTCCCGCAATTCACCCCAGTTTATTAAGCCTAATTTTGTTCGCGGGAGGTTTCCTAGAAAAATATTTTCAGCTACGGTCAATCCCTTCACCAGAGAAAGTTCCTGAAAAATTGTAATTAGTCCGTTATCCTTGGCTTCCTTCGAATTCTGAAAACGGACCAAATCACCACTCAGTTTTATACTACCGCCGTTATGGTCGGTCCTGTATAAACCTGAGAGGATCTTTGTGAGTGTAGATTTCCCCGCACCGTTTTCACCGACTAAGGATAGGACCTCACCCTCATGAAGAGAAATGCTCACATTATCAAGAGCTTTCACCCCTGGAAATGATTTTGAAATCCCGCTTGCCTCTAATACCATCTTTGTAGTTATCGCCGTCTCATCCATCTGATCTTTTCCCCTTTTCTGAAAAATATTACCGCCTGCGGAGTACCGCAGACGGTAAAAATCCGTTAGCTTAGAAGTTAGGCCGCTCGAACTGGTCCATATTGTCAGGAGTTACTACAGGAGTTTCAAAGTAGTTCCAGAACGGAACTTCTTCACCCTTGGCAGCTTTTATAGCAGTTTCAACCGCTTTACGAGCATCTTCAGCAGGCGACTGATATACAGAGCCCATGATGTAGCCTTCTTCCATTGCATCGTAGCCTTCACCAAACATACAGGCACTGGTCATAACCACATCACCGGCCATACCGGCCTCTTTCAGCGCATTCAGACCACCGATTCCGACGTTGTCATCAGCTACATACACACCGTCAATCTGATCGCCGTATTTAACGATTAAGTTTTCCATTACCCGGGTCGCTTTGGCGCGGTTCCAGTCGGTCGGTTCAGTTGCCAGAATAGTGATTCCCGGCGCATTATCTTTGATGTAATCCTGGAATCCATTTGAACGATTGATTGCAGTCACATATCCGGGAAGTCCCATCAGTTCTACCACATCGCCTTCTCCGTCGAGGGCTTTGATCATGCCCTTCGCAGCATTTTCACCTTCAGTGTAGGTATTCGGACCGGCAAAACCAACTGCATATTCGTACCCTGATTCATCTATCAGTGAGTTGACGATAACCACCGGAATACCGGCGTCATAGGCTTTCTTTATTGCAGGGACAACGGCTTTTCCGTTTACCGGCCATACAGTCATTGCATCTACACCCTTCTGAATGAGGGTTTCGATCTGGCTGATCTGCTTGGCTACTTCGCCCTTTGCATCGAGAATAATTGCTTCAACCCCATCCGTGTTTTCAATAGTTTCTCGATATACCTGATCGTGGGTAGTTTGATAACTATCAATACCAGTGTTATTCGCCGTATGACCAATAAGGATAGTACCATCATCCTTTTCTGCACTTTCCTGCTGACCTTCAGCGAAGACCATTGATCCTGCACTTACTACCACTGCCAGAACCAACAGAACGATTACCATTCTTTTCATAGAACGCTCCTTTTGTTGCGCGTGCATATGCACTACGCTTTTTCTTAGATATCAACGATATCTTTCTACACTTCACCAACCACCCGTGTAACTTTATCCAATACTCACTCTATTTTTTCTAATATGTGCGTCGATGTACACAACCAGTATAAGCACTATGCCTGTAATCAGGGTATTGTAGTAACTCTGTACACCGAGCAAGTTCAAGATGTTGTAGAGTACTCCAAAGGTGAACAAGCCCCCGAGAGTTCTGGTTATGTTTCCATACCCGCCGGCCAGACTGGTTCCGCCTAGAACCACTACTGCAATAGTCATTAAGTTTTTGTCCGGCCAACCGAGAGTAGGAGTTGCGGCGTTCAAACGTGAGGCCAACAGCACTCCGCCGATAGCAGCAGTAAACCCGCAGATTATGAAGTTCATCCAAATAGTCCTGTCCACAGGTATACCAGAGTTTTCAGCCGCTTCGATGTTACCGCCGATGGCGTAGGTATTTCTGCCGTGAGGGGTCTTTCGCAATACAAACTCGGCTATAAGCATCAACACAAACATGATAACAAATAGAGTCGGCAGCCCCAGGAAATCACTTGCCCCAAACATACCGAAATCCATAACCTCGCCAACCAACGCCTGTTCTTGCGTGTAGATGTAGATAAGCCCGCGCACCCCGATAAACGAACCCAGAGTTACAATAAAGGCGTTGATCTTTGCCTTTGCCACAAAGAACCCGTTGATTGCACCAATTGCGGCCCCCGCCAACAGCGCAACTACTACAGCAACAACCAAACCATAGGGCTGCAGTCCGATTGCCAGTGCTGCAGTAAATCCCATAACAGTACCCACAGAAAGGTCGAAATAGCCGTTAATCATCAGAAAGGTCATGCCCAAAGCCAGCATTCCGTCAACAGCAGATTGTACAAGCACGTTCTTGAAATTTCCGAATGCAAAAAAGTCGGAAACAAAAATACTGGAGAGAAATATCATGCCCAGCAGGATCAGCCAAATCGGCTGCTTTTTTAATGAAGTATATATTCTTTGTATCATCCTAACACCTTCCCTCTTTTAGTAGCCACGTCCAGCCATACTACTCCGACCACAATGATCCACTGTGCGACCCACTGGAAATAGTAGGGAAACCCCAAGAGCAGAAAACCGTTCTTAAGAATGCCGATGATGAGAATGCCGATGAAGGCTTTGAACACATTTCCTTCACCACCGGTCAGACTCACACCGCCCAGAATAACTCCGGCTATTACCTGAAACTCGTACCCCTGTCCAAGATAATTCTGGGCCGCCATTAAGCGCGAACCCATTATTATACCTGCAATCGCAGTCAAAGCTCCGGAAATAAGGAAAGCCATAAAAATAATTTTCTTGTCGGATATACCTGAAAACTTACTGGCCATTGGGTTTCCACCAACTGAAAATACCTGTCTGCCGAATACCGTCTTGAGCAGGATAATTGAAAAAATAAGGAGCAGCACACCGAGAATTATAACTGGAAGAGGTACTCCAAATACAAACCCCCGCCCGATTACTCCAAACCAGGTTTCATCCGGTGCAACTATACGGGTGTACTTTCCACCGGTGTAGATAAGCACTATTGCCTGTAAACCTACCAGCATGCCCAAGGTTATAATGAGCGAATTCAGCTTTAAATAGCCCACCAGATACCCTATAAAGGCCCCTGAAATCAGGCCGACTACAATTGTTATTAACATAGCCGGAACAGGGCCGACAACATCGTGCATGCTAATAACTACAACCGCAGTAAGCGAAACCAGAGAACCGACGGAAAGGTCAAAATGACCTACGGTTATTACAATTGTCATTCCGATTGCAATAATTCCCAGTATTGAAACCTGTCTGAGGACCAGCATGACGTTCTTATAGCTCAGAAAATTCTCCGACGCGATGGAAAAAAATGCAACCACAATAAAAAAGGCTAAAATAAGTCCGTGCTTTTCAGCCGCAGTGGTCAATCGTTTTTTTAGTGGAATCCGCTGTTCCGGCGAACTCACAGCTGCTTCAGCTTGCTGCATATACAGCCCCCCTACCACTAAATGAAATCAATATTAATGCAGCATTCATGTTCTTCTCCCTTTCTCTTAGTTACTGCCTTCACACACAAAAAAATCAAAGGGAGGATAGCCTTAGACTATCCTCCTCGTTATGCTCATTTTTTAGGTAAAATCGAGTCCACCGTTTACGTTGATCAGCTGACCAGTGATATATTCACCGGAAGGAGTTGCAAGCCACATAATCGCCCCGGCCAAGTCTTTCCCGTAGCCATAGCGATGCAGGGGAATCTCCTTGAGTTCCTTCTCCTTCATCTCGTCGAAGGTAATTCCAAGAGCCTTTGCATCGGCTTCAACAAATCCCCAGTGCATCTCGGAGGCTGCGAGCCCAGGACAGAGGGCGTTTACGTTTACACCGTACTCGGCTATTTCCAGCGACAGCGATTGGGTCATAGTATGCACTGCTGCTTTGGTGGCACCGTAGGTTGCAGAACCCGGATGACCGACCTTTCCAAAAAAGGAGCCGGTATTCACAATCGTACCGCTCTTCTGTTTGATCATCTGGCGGGCGGCATACTTACATCCAAAGAAAATGCCCTTGAAGTTGACCGCCATTACTCGGTCTATAGTCTTCTCTTCAGTCTCCCACACGTTTCCTGAATGTGCATGCATACCGGCATTATTGGCCATGATGTCCAATTTGCCGAACTCTTTGACAGTTCTTTCAACCAGGTCCTTGATTGCATTCTCGTCTGAAACGTCTAGTACAACCGAAAATCCTTTACTTTCGGGATATTTTTCATCAATCTCTTTACGGGAATCATGCACAAGCTCAAGAAGGTCCGCCATCACAACATGAACACCTTCACTGGCTAAGGTTTCAGCTATTCCCTTGCCGATACCCCGCGCAGAGCCGGTTACAATCGCCACTTTGCCTTTTACATCACGAAAATCACTCATAGTTAACTCCTATCGGTTTTTTGTCTTTTGGTATTACCTTTATAATAATTAAACCACTACCTTCAGCAGCTGTCAAGAAAAACTTTTAAAAATTTGTATATAGCAGTCTGAATAATTCCCCGCCGAGCCTCTAGTTCGATTCTTCTGCCCCCTTCTCTGTAGTAAAAACCTTTACCGCTGCATCTACCCGTCCTGTCATCTCATCAAGACTATGGGTCAAATCGCCGACAGAGCGCATTGATTCATTGATGCTGTCGACTTCTCCCCCTATACGGGAAACGCGGTCCAATACCTCGGCGGAAGTAGTTTTAGTATAATTCATTGTTGATGTGAGCTCTTCCGTGGCTGCGCCCATCTGTTGACCTCTCTCCCCTAGGGTTACAGAATAATCCTGCAGCTTGCTGGTGGCCTCTAGGATCTGCTCCCCTCCTACACTGAGCTCCCGCATGCTTTCAGTTATCTCGGTGAGTGAATCGGACACCTCCTGCACAACTGAACTCACCTCATCAAACACCAGCCGGGTCTGTTCTCCGACCTCAGAGGTACGCTCTATCTTCTCAATCACTTCAGTCAGAATTTTTCCTATCCGAGTAGAGCTGGTGGTAGTCGTTTCAGAGAGCTTTCGGATCTCTTCGGCAACTACTGCAAAACCGGCCCCCTTTTCCCCCGCATGGGCCGCCTCAATGGCTGCATTCATAGCCAACAGACTGGTCTGGGCTGCAACATTTCTAATTACGCCGGTAGCCTCCCGAATATCGTCCACATTTGCAGTAACATCTTGAATCAATCCGGTGGTCATCGTGAGTTTCTGACTCCCGCGACGACTCGATTCTCTCAATTTTTCGGTAGCGGCATACCGTTTTTCCGAAGTCTCGGCAACGCTCCTAATCGAGGATATCATTTCAGTTATTGAAGCGGTCGATTCTTCCACCATTGCCCTCTGGTCCTGAAGCATCTCCAGCACACTCTCAGAGTGCTTCGCCATATTCTCAACGGACCCAATAGAGTCGGAATATCGGGAATTCAGTTCCTCAACCTGCGAACCTATGGTAGTGGTGGTCTCACCGATACTCTCGGCAGAGGTTTGGGTATGCTCTACAGTCTTCAGGAGACTGTTTTTGACGTCGATGGTATCCGCTGCGGCAGTTTTTATTGTACGTATCGACTGATTAAGGCCTCCAATAAAACCGTTCATGTGCTCTCCGAGTTTTTGCAAATCATCCCGACTACGTATATCTACTGAAATAGTAAGATCACCCTCCCCGAGTACCCTTATCTGCTTATAAAGGTGCACAATAGCCCGGCTGATACTTCCGGCCAGCAGCAGAGCAACTGCAATACTGCCAACTACTATGAGTATGAACATCAGCACCGCAGTCCTTACTATCCCCTGACGGACTTCTCTGATCTGCTGATCGATTGTAGTAAACTCTGCCCGCATCACATCTCCTACAGTCTTTAAGCTTGTGTTGAGCAGCTGCACCTGATTCATTAACGTATTCAAATCCGCCGTCAACACCCGATAATTTCTGTCTTTCTGCTTTTCCGCACTCTCGCTGTAGAGTGTAAATACCGAGACATGCACATCCCGGCCTAACAGCTGCAGATCATTGAGAACCTCGGTATATTTACGTTCGAATGTTTCCAGTTCATCCTCCACACTGTACCGCAAGCCTTCCACCGTTGTTAAAGAAAGTGCAATTTTTTCGTTTGCCGAGGATAAACTTTCAAGGCCTTGCATCTGGTTAAACAGCTCCGAGGACTGCCGGTACTTCTTCTCAATACGCTCACGCTGTTTCTGTAGCGGTTCAACAGCAAGTGCTGTAATCTCGCTTTGAAGCCCGGAAATTGTGTTTTCGAGCTCAAACAATACCTTCTGCTCGATTTGCATTTTCTCTAAGGGCATATAGAGAAGCAGGGTAACTCCTAGGGCGGCAAGCATACCTCCGCAGGAAATTCCAATCAGCACCAGTAATTTTCCTTTTATACTCATACTTCCACCTCTGACAACTACACAGTCTATAGCCTGTACACTTAATTGGCATTTTGTCTAAATATCATACCATTTTAACAGTAAATTGCTTTTAGCGAAAGCGAAAAGTGATTTACACTTGACAGCAAGGCGCCGGCCCCTTACTATTACCCCATGAATTGGTCATACCAAAGACCAAAAATACCTACTACCACACTTCAAAGGAGCCTAATCCTTGCAGCGCTCTTTGTGCTGAGTGCGGCCTCCCTCGCATTCGAGGTATCCCTCACCCGCCTGTTCTCGTATCTATTTGTAAAAAGCTACGTGTATATCCTTATCTCCCTGAGTGTAGCCGGCGGCGGATTCGGAGCGGTACTGACTTACTATGTGAAAACTGACCGGCGCCATCTGCTGACGGCACTTATTGTACTCTTCCCGCCGACCATGCTGCTGCTGCTGTATACAATCAACAGCATGGGCACGGTCCTCATTCCCTCGCTCATTTTCACCTTCCTGGTGTTTTTTGCTGTCGGAGTATTCCAGGTCCTCATCTTTCAGGAGTCGGGAATGAAAGTATCCGCGCTGTATGCGGCCGACCTCAGCGGGGCTTCAGTAGGTTCTCTGCTCTCATTTTTGGCACTCAACGCAGGGGGTGCGGTGATATCCCTTGCCCTGGCAGCGCTGCTGCTCGCCGCAGCCGGCCTCGTACTCTACTTTATGTACTATCGCCGGCGGCGCAGCACTCTACTGCTGGCTGTGGTGACACTTGCACTAGCCCTCGGGGGCTTCTGGTTCGGATCTGAAGACCACCTTCTGCCGACACGCACGTGGCAGAAGGAGATGACCGTAATGCTGAACAACGGTTCGTCAAAGGCTCAGATAACCGAAACCCGCTGGTCGGCCTTCGGGCGGGTCGACCTCGTCGAAACAGAAAATCCGCTGTTCAAAACTATGTTTATAGACGGAGCAGCGGGCACAAAAATGGTTAAAATGAGCGAAGGCCAAGTGAGCCAGGCCCTGGCAAACAGTCTTTTGCTTCAGTATATGGGCGGGATACCCCTTCTGGTTACAGAAGAACAAGACAAAGAACTGGCGGCGGTAATCGGAAGCGGAGGAGGCATCGACGTGGTGACCTTGCTCTTATCCGGGTTCAAACAGATTGACGCAATCGAGATCAATCCCGACTTCATTGATGTGGTTCGCAGTTACGATCAATACAACGGCGGCATCTACAATGATCACCCCAAAGTAGCGGTGTATGAGGACGAGGGACGCTCGTTTCTGCGCTCTTCGGAAAAACAGTATAATACCATCCTAATGGGGCTGCCGATCATCAAAAGCGCCCGCAACTTCAGTAATCATTCCCTCAGCGAGAATTATCTATTTACCAGCAATGCCTTTAATGACTATCTGAACTCTTTGGCGCCGGGCGGCTCTCTCATTATCATCACTCATTATCCGAATGAGCTGCTGCGCCTCATCTCCAACGCGGTAACCGCCTTTGGAGAACGGGGAATTTCACCCCGAGAGGCCATGGAGCGCATCATCTCAATCGGTACGGACCGTAATCCAACCCTGATTATCAAAAATGACCCCTTCACCGCCCCCGAAATAGCCGGATTTCAGGCTATCCTCGATAATCTGCCGGTGCGCGGCTCTACCAACTTCATTCCCGGGCAGCCGCAGCGCCAACTACAGGTTGCCGCATCCGCCAACTCGAATAGCGGCGGGGCAGCAGAGGCGCGTCCGGAGTTTCAGCCCCTGCTGTATTCCCTCTCACGGGGAGATATTGCACTGGAGGAGTACATACAGCAGAACTCTGAAGATATCTCGGCTGTACATGATGATTCGCCCTTCTTTTACAGAATGGAGAAGGGGCTGCCCTCCGAACTGCTCATCGTGGCCGGTACAGTACTCCTGCTGCTTCTGAGTATCGGCCTCTTGTTCACCTACAAAAATCGCTCTATGAATCAAATTCAAGAGAAATCTGCAGCTTTCCGGGCACTGATTTCATTCGGCCTCATAGGGTTTGGCTACATGCTGGTTGAAATAGGGGTCCTGCAGAAATTCATTATATTCTGGCACCACCAGACCCTGGCACTTACGGTGGTGCTCGCGGTGATCCTCGTCTCAAGCGGAATCGGCAGCCTGATATCTGCACGAATCAACACGCCGAAACAGTTTGCTCTGGTAGTGACGAGTATTTCGGCGCTGGCGGTAACGGCGGCCTTTCTGCTGGGGCCGCTTCTGATTAAACTTGAAAACAGCGGAACCGGGTTAAAGCTGATACTCACCATCGTATTAACCGCTCCCTTGTTTCTTCCTATGGGGGTTCCCTTTCCGTTCCTATTGCGATCGATCACCTCCCTCAAAAACGGAAAATCGCTCTACCCGTGGATGATCGGCTTCAACAGCATTACCTCACTCGGTGGAGGTGTACTTGCGATGATTGCCGCCATGAGTATAGGTTACACCTCGGTTACCCTTATAGGGGCTGCCTGCTATTTTTCATTGGCACTACTCGCCGGCCGGAATACCAGAAATAACGTCTAATGGTACCACCATATAACCTTTTACTTGTCAAATTCTGAGCTTAAGTTTATACTAAACCAAAATCAGTCTATATAAGTTGGTATATATGAGTTCAGACAATGAGGATAAAACACTTTTAGAGCCTGTAAAGAAAATCAGGCTGTATGAAAGCATCGTAAAACAAATTCAACATCTAATAAATGAGGGCGAACTGAAACCGGGGCAGAAACTTCCGCCCGAGCGGGAGTTGGCGGAAGATCTGAACGTAAGCCGTACCTCAATCCGTGAGGCCCTGCGGGCACTGGAAATGATGGGATATCTAGAATCTAAAGTGGGGATCGGCGGCGGGACTTTCATCAAGGAGATATCACTGAATAATATTTTATCTCCCTTTTCAAAAATGCTGCTGAAAAACGGCGATTTTATCATCGAGCTGTTGGAGATGCGGCTTTTCCTTGAAATAGAGGCCGCCCGGCTGGCAGCTATTCGAAGAAGCGATGAAGACCTAAAAAACATGCAAGCGGCAATTGATCAAATGGAAAATGAGATCAATCATGATAAATCGGGGTTGAACGGAGACAACAATTTTCACTATGCCCTCTCCGAGGCCGCCGATAACCGGGTACTCAAGCACTTTGTAAATATGTGCGGAGATCTTTTAGAGGTCGAGCGTGAAGCCCATCTCAATAACAATGAGGGTGAATCGGAAAAAGCGCTGGCCCAACACAAACAGCTGTTAACGGCAATTAGAAATAGGGACGAGGAACAGGCACAAAACCTGATGCGCAACCATATCCTCAATATTTCAAAAATAATAAAGTCGGAACATCTGAACCAGGAAAACGAGTAAGCGGACGCCGCCCTGATGAAAGATACAGACCGCCTCCGGCCGCTCCTGTTCACAATTCTTGCACCGGTATTCTGGAGTACCGGCGGCGTTGGGTTGCGCCTGGTAGAGGCATCAGCATGGCAGGTGCTGTTTTGGCGGTCCCTCTTCATGACGATTTTTCTCTTATCCTGGAGTTTAATTAAAGAGGGCCCCCGAATTCTCCCCTCCTATTACCGAACCGTTGTACAGGGCAAGTGGGTAACCATATTTTTCAGCCTTTCAATTATGTTTTATGTGTTCTCTATTACGAATACTACCGTAGCCGATTCGCTGCTCATTCAGGGCACTGCACCTATCCTGATAGTGTTCCTCGGATGGCTGCTTCTGGGAGAACCACTCAAAAGAGTAACCATTGCCGGCCTCCTGGCAGTTGCTCTAGGCATAACTGTAATCATGATTCCCTCCTTAAGAAACGGCGGCCTTTCAGGTAATTTTTTTGGACTGGCAAAGGCGGGTGCCTTTGCAGCCGGTACCATCGCTATACGAAAGCGCAAGAGTGTTGCCTTACTGCCGGCAATAACTACCGCTTCGGCTTTTACGACACTCATCTCACTCTTCTTTGTGTCGTCTCTCTCGGTCACCCCTATTTCACTGTTGATACTCTGCTACCTCGGTTTTTTTCAAACCGGCATTGCCTTTCTTTTCTTTACCTCCTGGTCGGGCAAACTCACCTCATCGATCACAGGCCTCATCGTTATCCTCGAAGCTGTCCTGGGACCGCTTTGGGTATGGCTCTTTTTGAATGTCAGACCACCCAATACAACCTTGCTCGGCGGTGCAATAATATTAACCGCCCTCGTTGCCCACACCCTTCTCTTCTACAGAGGGAAAAATCCCGCCTGAGGAGGCGCTGGTGGAGGCACCGGAGGAGGTACCACCTCCAGCTAAGGGTTCTATCTCATTTAACGAAATCTGTCTGCGGACCGGGTTTTCGAGTATCCTCTTGCGCCGCTTCTCGTGATACATGCGGGCGTCGGCCGATGAAACCAGTTCGTCTATACTCTCCCCGTCTTTCGGGTGCACTGCATATCCGGCACTCACTTTTACCTCGACAGAAGTAGTACCGATAATAAGAGGCTCTTCAAACAGACGGGCGACAGCCTCGGTATAACCGCCTATACCGGTGGACCGAGGGAGGATTCCCAGAAACTCGTCGCCCCCGATCCGACACAGTTCCAGGGAACCCTTAAACCGGTCTTTCATCCTTTCGGCAAAGCCTAGTAGTACCGCATCACCCATACGATGGCCCATATGATCATTTATCTCCTTAAACTTGTCTAGATCGATGTAGATAATTGCAATAGACTCCTCCCCCTTTTCATTGTTGGAACCAGCCCTTTGAAAGCGTTCTGCGAGCCTCTCGTAGGCGTATTTTCGGTTGAACAAGCCCGTAAGGGGATCAGAGTACAGGAGCGAATAAATCTCCCGCTCCTTATGTTTTCTCTCGGATATATCCTGAAAAATTACATAGGAGCCTATTTGATCGCGGTCGATATTGATGGGAAAGGCGATAACCTCGACCTCAAGGTTTTTTCCGCTGCTGCTCTTCCTCACGGTCTCATACTGAAAAGACTTTCCCTCGTAAAGCACACTCCGGGCATAGACCTCCGCCTCATCCCGGCGTTCCTTCGGAACTAAGAGGGAAATGAGCCCGTGCCCTGCTACTTTCCCTCGCTGATATTCAAAAATGCTTTCGAAGGGAGTGTTCACATCAACAATTTTTCCATCTTTGTCTACAATTGCTACCGGATTGGGGGTATTCTCGAAGAGCTGCTTGAAATAGGCCTTTTCCACTTTCAGATCAAAGAGCGCCTTATCTTCTACCCGAGTGTCCCTGTACATGGCAAACATTCCCACTGCCTGATTGTGAATAATAACGGGACTTCCCACGGCCTCCACATCTATTAACTCTCCCCGGCTGTTTTTTCGTTTTGTTTTAGCAGCCATGGCCTCTTTCTCAAACACCTGCTTTCTAAAGTACTCCGATTCTTCTTTTAAGTCCGAGGGAACAATAAAGTCGACAATAGATTTTCCTAGAAGCTGATCTTTCCCGTATCCGAAGAGTTTTTCAAATTCAAGATTCACATCAAGCACCAGTTCATTGTCATCCAAAATCGCAATCGGATAGAGTGAACGGTTAAAGATCTGCTCCAGAAACTCCTCTTTCTCCTGCAGCTTTCGTTCAGTCTCCTTTTCCCGGCTTATATCTTTATATATCACGTAGTTTCCAGCAATTTTCCGGTCGATAATGACCGGGTAGCCTATGGCGAGGAAATCAAGCAGTTCTCCGGATTTTGTTACCCGTTTTACGTGGGCCTCTACTCTCTCCTGATTCACCACCCGCTTAAAGAGCTCCCGGGCAGCCTCGAAGCTCTCCTCCGGGACTACAAGCTTATCGATGTCACGTCCTATCACCTCAAACCGAGAGTACCCAAATACAGCCTCGAAGCTCTGATTTATATCGATAATATTACCGTGGTTGTCTAAAACAACAATCGCGTCGGGGAGGCTGTTGAACAACTCTCTCCCATAACCGGACTCAATCGACATTTCCTCATAGAGGGCCTCGTCGTGAAACTGGTTGAACTCCAGAAGAAAAGTGCGGTTTTCCGGTTGAAGAGGGGACGGACAAACTTCTACCTCTAAAAGCCGGCCTGTGCTGTCGCTTATTTCTCTCCAAGAGGGAGAGCCTGACTGAATGACCTCCTGCACTATATTTGTATAGTAGGAATTGCTCAGCACCTGCACTTTCTCCGAGAAATTGAAAAGAGAGAGAAAGGCGCTGTTCATATCTATTATTCCATTCGTATCTGCAACTACTACCGGATTTTTTATATGGTCGAATATGGCCTTATAGAGGGTCTCTTGCATGGCCGACTCCTATAGTGTGGATACTAAAGAGTAGGCAATTACCCATGCCGGGTCAAGTCCGACACAAAATCCTCATTGAACACCTACTAAACACTCTTTTTCAATTTGACTTTGCTTTTTTGCTTTATTATATTTTTAATGACCGTTGGTCAGTAAATTACCACTGGTCATACAAAGTACTTTCATGCAAGTTACACATAAGGTGAGGAAATGTGAATGGGAATCAGTGAACGCCGGGAGCGTGAGCGAGAAGAACGGCGCAAGGCAATCATCAAAGCAGCCAAAAAGGTCTTTTTGGAAAAGGGAATTGAGCACGCCACCATGAAGGATATTGCGGCGGAGGCGGAACTCAGCAAGGCCGCCCTCTACCTCTACTTCAAAAATCGTGAAGAGCTTACCTTTGAACTGCTGCACATATCCTTTTCTAAAATAAAGGGACTGATTCAAACTGCCTCCAAAGGAGAGGCCGGGGGTTTCAAGCGGCTCCAAGCCGTCGGCAAGGCATTTATGCAGTTCTACCGGGAAGAGCCGGAATACATCTATTTCTCTCTTGTAATAGAACGCTACTCGTATTCAATCGCCAACAACCTTCCCGCAGCAAATCGCTGTCTCGACCTCATCAATGAGATCCAGCAGATAATCGAAACCCTGTTAAAAGAAGGGATCGAGGACGGTTCGATCCGACCGGACCTCGATGTAGAAAAAACAGCGGTGGTATTTATACATGTAGCCACCAGCTTTATGCAGCGGGTATCCACTCTGGAAGAGACCTTTGTCAAAGACGAGGCCTACAAACCCTACGAATTAGTTGAACATATGCTGACCATTTTTCTTTATTCACTGAGATAGGACCATTGTACTAGGAGTACGCAATGAAAAAACTTTACCGCTACCCTTGGCTTAACATCATACTCATTTTGGGAGTAACTATCTTTTTTGCAATTCAGCTCCCAAAAACACAGCTCGACAACGATGTAATGAACTTTATTCCGGAAGACCATCCCGAGGCCCTTGCCTTCGAAAAAACCACTGACCTCTTCGGAAGCAGTATGATCCTGGGAGTGGGTATTAAATTCGAGCAAAACACCCTCTTCACAGCAGAACACCTGCACCTGCTCCAACAACTTACCGACCAGTTTGACTCCTTCGACAATGTAGAGAGTGTGATGTCCCTCTCAAACACCGACTTCATTGAGGGAACCCAAGAGGGCATGAAGGTCTCTCCTTTAGTTGGGGAGAACTTTCAAGGTACTGAAGAAGAGATCCTGCAGATAAAGAAAAAGCTATTTAACTGGGACATCTATGAGGGAACCCTTTACTCAGAGGATTTTACCGCCACCCAAATCCTGGTGACCTTTGAGGACGGCCTTGAAGCCCACCAGCGATCCACACTTTACTATCAGATAGAAGATGCCATGGAAGAGATTGAAGGCCCTCCCCTTGAGTATCATATTGCCGGGAACCCTGCCATCACCGTGCTTATTACCGACAACATGAAGGGAGATCTCACCACATTGATTCCCCTGGTAGTGATTGTCGTACTTCTTGCACTTTACCTCTCCTTTCGGCGGATAGGGGGTGTGATTATTTCAATGATCACGGTAATTCTCAGTACTATATGGACCGTCGGGGCCATGGCCCTGTTGGGGGTCCCCCTGTCGATGGTAGCCACCGTCATTCCCGTGCTGATGATCGCCGTCGGCAGCGCGTATGGAATCCACATAATAAGCCACTACTACGACGAACTTGCCCAGTGCCGGGAACAAGTCGGAAATGAAGAACATAAAGAAATTGTCTTTGAAACCATGAACAGAATCGGCCGCCCCGTATTTATGGCCGGACTCACCACCCTAGCCGGGTTTGGGGCCCTCTCTACAAGTGAAGTAGTTCCTATGCGCAATTTTGGTATTTTCACTGCCTTCGGAGTATTAGCGGCGGTGGTGGTAGCGATAATCTTCATACCATCTCTCCTGCTTGTACGAAAACAGAGCCTCCAGGCCTGCCCCGATACCACCCACGAAAACGGACAGGACCGGGACCAAACAAACCACAAAATTGTCATGGGGCTGTACCATTTTTTCAGCCGCCGTAAACTGAGGGTCCTCTTCCTTGCCGTTATAGTGGCAATTGGGGGCATTTACGGCAGTACAAAAGTTATCCGTGATAATGCAGTAATTGAATACTTCAAAAAGGACTCTCCGGTACGTCAATCCGACCGCTTTCTGCGGGAAAATTTCTCCGGCACGGAGTTCTTCGACATCGTTGTGCGCGGCGAGGAAAAGGGTGATCTTACCCATCCGGAAATACTTAAATCAATGGACAATCTGCAGCAGCACATAACAGAGGAATACGAGAAAGTCGCCAAAATCAACTCCTTCTCCGACTTCATCAAACGAATGAACCAGGTAATGAACTACCCCCCCGTATCCGCCGAAGCCGGAGCGGCAACGCAGATCACCGCCGTCTCTCAGCCGGATAAAACCGGCGAGGCTACAGGAGAGGCCACCGGAGAAGGGACCGGCGACACGGCAGACACATCCAGCTCGCAGAGCAGCGGATTCTCATTTTTCGACGAAAAAACCGGAGACGAAAACTCCAACAGCGACACGGGGAGCTTTGACAGCGGCTTTAGCGTGCAGGCCGACACCTCAGAATCGGAATCAGAGTACACCGACGGCTTCGGCGGGGGCTTTTCGGAGAGCCCCGGCAGCACTTCCGGCTCGGGCTCTGCAGACAGCTTCTCCGAAGGCTTTAGCAGCTCCGCCGATGCAAATTCAGAAGACCGCGGGCCGGCCCAAGCCCAGCAGGCTGGACGGTCCGCCCCTGACAAGACAGCCGGGCAAACCCAGGCAGGACAAACCCAGGCAGGACAAACCCAGG
>CAZDFY010000066.1:0-13434 GCA_964504785.1 uncultured Sediminispirochaeta sp.
CGCTTTTGCATTCTCTTCTCCAAAACTTATTCTATTTACTCGAACCGAGTGTCAGACCTGCGATGAAGTAACGCTGCAGGAAGATAAATACAATCAGGGTCGGTACCGTTGCCAGTAGGGCCCCCGAGATGATAACCGTCCAGTCCTGCACGTACTGTCCCTGCAGGGTTGCCAGGCCGGTGGTTACCGGCATTTTCTCCGCAGTTCTGATGAGTACCAGCGGCCAGATGTAGTCGTTAAAAATCCAGGTAAACTCTAAAGTAGCAATTGCGGCGAAGGCCGGGAGAGTTAAAGGCAGCATAATTTTCCCCCAGATGCCGAGTTCTGTACAGCCGTCGATACGGGCGGATTCCATTACCTGGATGGGGACGGTCATCATATAATTGCGAAGTACAAAAGTACAGAAACCGAGCTGAAAGGCGGTGTGGATAGCAATTAGAGATAGATAGGTATCGTAGATTCCCAATGCGTCGGAGAGTTTAAACACCGGCAGCAGGAGAATCTGAAAGGGCAACATGGTCCCGCCGACAAACAGAAAATAGAAAAAGGTACGACCCTTGAACTTGAAGCGTGCCAGGGCATACGCCCCCAGTGAGGAAAGCAGCAGGGTCAGCACCAGAGAGGGCATGGTGATAATAAAACTGTTGGGCAGGTATTTGTGCAATCCGCCTCGCTGCCACGCTTCGATATAGCTTTTTAGGTCAACAGTTTTCGGCATGGCCAAGAAACCATGGGACATGATGTCGGCGTTGGTGCGCATACTGGTGATGACGGCGATAAAAATAGGAACAAGCCAGATAAGGGTCACTGCAACTAAAAACAAATATAGAATCATTTTAACCGCTGGAGGAATAGTGGTTTGTCTAGGCATTGGTTTCCTCCCGGGCTATTCTAGTGAGGTAGAACATGATAAACATCAGACTGATGATAAAGATGATAACGGCAATCGCGGCGCCGTACCCCATCCGGTAGTTGTTGAAGGCTTCAATATACATAAAGTTGGCCAGCACACTGGACTGGTTATAGGGCCCTCCGCGGGTCATGACCGATACCAGGTCGAAGGCGCGCAGGGAGTCTATGATGCTGATGACGATAACAATTACCGTGACCGGGGCCAGCTGGGGCATAATTACGTTGAAGAAGCGCTGCACTGCATTGGCTCCGTCTACTTCGGAAGCATCCAGCAGGTTTTGATCGACACTCTGAAGGCCTGCCAAGTAGAGTACCATCACGTAGCCCACTTGCCGCCAGATGGCAACGGCAATTACCGATTCCATTACGACCTTCGGATTGCTGAGCCAGCCTGTGGCTAATTTACCGAGGCCGATACGGCGCAGCACCTCGTTTATCAGCCCGCTGTGGGGGCTGTACAACCAGGACCATACCAGGCCGCAGACCACCAGGGACAGGACCATCGGGAGAAAGAAGCTGGCCTTAAAAGTTTTAGCTCCGGGGATGTCTTTATTTAGGACCATCGCCAACGTAAGTCCGAGTACGATGGGAACAGTCATAAACAAAATGATCCATTCAAGGTTGTTCGAGAGACTAATGTAAAAAACTTCATCTTGAAAAAGCATCCGGTAGTTCTTTGCTCCGATAAACTCCGGACTCGTTAAGCCGTCCCACTTGGTAAAGCTGAGGTAAAAACTGTACAGCATCGGCCCGATGATCCAGATCAAATAAATGGTCACGGGAATACCGAGGAAGGCGTAGGGTATAAGCTTGTACCGGGTTTTCGCATCCAGCATTCGCTACCTCCTTAGGGCTAGGAATAGGGCTATGAATAGGGCTATGAAAGGCCGGCGGCTATTGCCGCCGGCCTGTAGTCTATTGAATAAATGCTTACTCTTCGAAGAGCTGCTGGCGGGCTTTTTCCAGCTTATCGGTGATCTCTTCAGCCTGGTCGGTGTTTTGCCAGAACTCCATAAAACCGTTCATGCCCTTGTCGGCCATTTCAGGGGTGGTGTCGCGGTCGTAGAACTGGGCTACATAGTCGGCCTTGTTGATAATTTCGCGACCCTTCATCTGATTTTCATTGTACACCGAGGTGTCGACTTTGTTATTGGTTACCAGACGTCCCAGCTCCTTGGCCACATATTCTTGCACCTCTTTCGAGCCGAAGAATTTGAGCAGTTTCTTTGCCATTTCGGGGTTCTGACTTTTTTTCGGAATGAAATAGCCGTCGGTGGGTGCATCTTCGCCGACCGGTACGTTCGGGTCGATAATGGGGAAGCGGAAGAAGTCCAGGTACTGCAGGTCTTCTTCAGGATAGGAATCCCGGATAAAGTCGCCCATCAGGTACATGGCGGCGTCTCCATTGGTCATAAAGGGAATTGCTTCGGCCCAGGCGTAGGACGCGGGGCTTTCGACAAAGTAGCCCTTGTCGATCATCGGTCCCCAGTATTCGTTGAACACCTTCAAAACACGGGGGTCGTCGTAGCTCTCTTTTCCGAGCATCAGGTTGATGTGGAACTCCGGGCCGTTGACGCGCATGTTGAGGTAGTCGAACCATGCAGCGGCGGTCCAGCGGTATTTGGTCCCGACGGTGAAGGGAGTTACCCCGTTGCTTTTCAGCTTTTCACATACCGCCATCAGCTCATCCCAGGTTTCCGGAATTTCGATGTTGTATTCATCGAACACACGGGTGTCGTAGTAAATTGCCCACCAGTACCAGCTGCCCGGCAGGAAGTATTGCTTATCGTCAACTGAACTCATGGCGCGGAAACCTTTTGCATAGTTTTCGTTCCAGCCGGCTTCTTCCCATACATCGCTGATGTCCATGATCAGGCCCTTATCGATAAAGAAACGGGCGCGGTTACCGGCAAACCAGGTCAGTACATCGGGGGGTGCGGAAGAGGTGAGGTAGGCGCGGATGGCCTGCTTGAAATCTTCATGGGCAACGGTACTGTGGATGACCTTTGCGTCCGGATTCTGTTCCCTGAACATTTCCATCAGTTCAGCTTCAACACGCTTCGGTTCCGGATCGGCCCAGTAGGAATTGTATACGACCACATCTTGATCAGCAGCCTGGCCGCCTTCGGCGGCGCCTTCTTGCTGGCCCCCGGCGAACAGAGGTGCCATGCCGAGAACGAACAACACGGCGAGAACACTAACAACAATCTTGTTTTTCATAAACGAAGATCCTCCTTTAATAATTACTTATCGTAAGAAAATTATGCGCCGGACTCTGATTTCGGTCAATGATAAGATTTGAATGTAATTGTAGATATTTTAAGATGCCCGGTTTATACTGTGGGCAACACGCGTATGGGAAAATTTGCCTTTGCTGTTTTAACAGAAATGGAACTCAAACTCCCCTTTTATCTCCTGGGGGTAGGGGTGGATTTTCATCAGGAGATGGACCCCCACAACCGGCCGAAGGGCTTTCCCCATTACCAGTGGATCCAGTGCGAAGAGGGCGAGGGAATACTGCATGTGGACGGGCAGAAGCATGTGGTAGGGGCTGATCAGGCTATGTTTCTGTATCCCGGGGTCTCCCACCGCTATTATCCGGTCACCTCGCCCTGGAAGGTCCACTGGTTTACCTTCGGAGGGAAGAACCTGCCGCCGATTCTGGATGTGGCCGGGTTAAGGGAGTCCGGGGTCTATTCGGTGGTGCACGCCGAGCAGCTCGTGAACAAGATGCGGGTGGCCTTTTTTCATCTGCTCTCTGATTCCAACCTGAAGGGGCTGGAATGCTCTTCCCTGGTGTATGATTTTCTTATCACCCTGATGAAATATGCCCACCATAGTGATGACGAGCCGGTAGTAATAAAGTATTCCCGCCTGAAGCCGGTGTTTGATTTTATTGAGCATCACTACCAGGATATCATTACCATCGATGACTTGGCGGCGACCCTCGATGTAACGCCCCAGCACCTCTGCCACCTGTTCAAGGAAACAATGAACCACCGACCCTTTGAGTATGTAAACTCCTTTCGGATTGCCCGCAGCAAAGATCTGATGGTTCAGCAGCCCGAACTAAGCTTGTCGGAGGTTGCCGAGCAGTGTGGCTACGAATCGTTGAGCTATTTCAGCAGTGTATTCAGAAAAACCGAGGGATTGAGTCCTGGGGAGTATAAAAAAGTTCACCTTGGGCGGGTATAACGGGTATAGTTGTTATAATTTGAGGACCCTTCAAAATCAGCATTTTGAAGGTGCCTGAATTAAAAAGTAAGGAGGTGAAGCAATGACTGCAGAGAGACAATCGGATACCACAGAACCGCGGGATGTAATTTTGGTGCATGGTACCCAGGCCGGCTGGGTTGATGTGGAAAACCTGAAAAAATTCCTGGACCAAAAGTGCTGTGCCGACTGCTGGCTGTACCTCGAAAAAGCCCCGGTCGAGAGGGTTGAACGGGCCCTGGAAGATGACGGACGTATTCGCATTCGGATTACCAAAAAACCGAAAAAATCCGCCGACACCTATTACAAGGAGTTGGCGGAGGAGGGACGTTCGGCAGAGGTAAAGCGGCTGGAGGATGTCTCCGACCGCTCCATGGACCGGGGCGGCTGCTGAGGCAGGCCCGGGATGCTGCAGCGCAGGCGGACCTACAGGATGTTCTCTCGCTTAAAGCGCGGCAGCAGCCGGCTCATTGCACACCAATCGATCAACAGTACCGCCAGGCTGAAAAGCAGGGCATAGCCGGTATGGAAGGTAATTACTCCGCTGATTTGAAGGACTATGAGAAGGACCAGCGGCACTACCACCATAGCCGACATCTGTTGGGCTTCGAGGTAGGTTTTTGCCCGCAGCGAGACCAGCAGGGTAATAGTGAGGCCCAGCAGTGAAAGTGCCGGTGCCGCCACAAAAATTCCCACCAGCCACATCGGGCTGCGAACCATCAAATCGTTGATGTAGTAATAGGAAATCCCGTTTACCACCACAAAATAGAACAGAAAACCGGTTACTGTCAGGACAAATCCCGGAAGAAAAGCACCCAGTAATTTTGAAGTGATAAACTCCTTATGAGTGATGGGAGTATACAGCAGAGTTTCGAGGGTGTGGCGCTCCTTTTCCCCAACGATTGAGTTGGCCGTGACAATAGAAGAGATCATGACCGGTATAACCATGAACAGCGGCAGAAAGGTATAGTTAAGAAAAATATACTGAATCTGCAGAGGAATGGTGGAGAAGACTTCGGGAATATCGTACAGAGGAATGATCTGTTCCATCATCTCAACATTGCTGATGAATTTTATCCCGTAGGTAAAAACCGTAATGGAAATAGCCGCGGGCATGATGATACACAGCAGCAGCGGTACCACTACCATCGGCAGTACCACCATTTTCATACCGGCTACCTCTTTTAAATCTTTGCGGATCACCGCCCGAATTCTAAACCAGTTCATGCTGACTCCTTTCGATGTAATGAAAATAGGCATCTTCGAGGGATGGTTGGGGGATTCTTACGCCGGTAATAATATGGCCGGAACTGATTAGCGACTGAATATGGGTGTTGATTTCCTGATCGGCTTTAATTGGATAGGTAAACTGCCCCGAATTCGTGACGATTTCGACCTGTTTTTCGCGCTGAATTGATTCCACTATTTCGGCTTTGCTTCCGTGCTTTATCAGCTCTCCCCTCGAGAGAAAGCCGAAGCTGTCGCAGATTTTCTCCGCCATGGGCAGATTATGAGTGCAGAGGAAAATAGCCGTGTGCTGCTCCTCTGCCAATGTGCGAATGAGGGTATTTACTTTGTCGGCGGCGTCGGGATCAAGACCGGAGGTCGGCTCGTCGAGAAAGATCAACTCCGGTTCATGCAGGAGGGTACGGGCTATCTGAATACGCTTTTTCTGGCCGGTAGAAAGGGTTGCAACCTTGTCGTCCCGCCTATCCCAGAGCTCCATGCGCTTCAGATAGTACTGGATCCGTCCGAGGGCTGTGCCGCGGTCGATACTGTACATGTCGGAAAAAAAGAGAAGGTTTTCCTGGACCGAAAGATGAGAATACATCGCCGCCTGTTCGCTTAGGGTAGCGGTCCTCTGCCGGATAGCGGTGGAACCGTTCGATTCCCCTAGTACGCGGTAGCTGCCGCTGGTGGGCTGCAGGGTGCCGTTGAGAATTCTGACTGCAGTGGTCTTGCCGGCCCCGTTAGGGCCGAGCAGACCGAATACTTCGCCGGCTTCAACCCGTAAGTCGACCTGCCTGAGGGCGGTCACCCCGTTTACGTAGGTTTTTGATAAACCCTGGGACTCTATAATCGCCATGCGTGTTACTCCCATACCTGTTCATTTTTTATTTGTCAGTTTGAGAGTAGCTGCAAAGAGCTGTTTTGGGTATACGTAAAAATACCTATTTTAACGAATTTTTACATCAAAGAGCGTAAAATTCCACCGTCAATTACAAAGGAGTGTCCGGTTACATAGGCGGCCGCCTCGGATAGGAGGAAAACCGCCGATTTTCCGAACTCCTCAGGGTCGCCGTCTCTACCCAGAGGGACTGATTTCTGACGCTCGCCGGTCATCTCATCGACTGGAATACCCCGGGCTTCGGCATTTTTTGCATCCAGCGATTTCAGGCGGTCCGTGGCAAAATAGCCGGGCACAATGTTGTTCACTCTGATTCCGTGGGGGGCCAGTTCGTTTGATACCGATTTTACCAGACTGGTAACACCGGTGCGCATTACATTCGAGAGAATCAGGTTGCCGATCGGCTGTTTAACCGAAATCGAGGTAAGAGTTAGAATTGAGCCTTTGCCCTTCTTCTTCATAATCGGGGCTACCTCGCGGATAAGTCGAACGGCCGACATCAGAGTCAGTTGAAAAGCCTGCTCCCATTCCGCGTCTTCGAAGTCGAAAAAGGTCCCCGCCGCCGGCCCGCCGGCATTCACCAGCACCGCATCGATGGTTCCGTAGAGCTCCAGGGTATCGTGGACCCAATCATTGATTGCTTCGGCCTTGCTCATATCTACCGAAAACCCGCGCACTGCCGCGCCGCTATCCGCATGCAGGGACTCAGCGGCAGCTTCGATGTCCGGTTTTGTACGGCTGCAGATGGACAGACGCGCTCCCTCCCGGGTGGCCATTTTGGCTACCGAGTAGCCCAACCCGCGGCTTGCACCTGCCACCATAACTACTTTGTCTTTTAATTGTAAATCCATAATTACAATTGTAAGGGAGCCCCAACTAAAATTGCAAGCTGCGGTATAAAAGCTGCGGCAAAAACATGTTTATATATAAGTTCTGGATTGCTCAAAAAACCGGCCGGCGCACATGGCTCGATTTAAAGAGCTTGCAAAAAAGAGTTTTCAGTGGTAGCAGTAAGAATATGGGAGCTTAACATGTATAATGATCAAGTAAGCGACACAATTTTAAAATATATTGATCAGCAGAGGCACTTGTTTGTATTTCCTTCAGAAGTAGCGGGGGAGTTCCGGCAAAAGGAGGTGCTTCGACGGATGTCCAGCATGGCCCGGACCGCAGGCAAAGGGGGAATGGTAAAACGGGCGATTCGACGTGACCGTTTTATATCCTGGGACAGGCTGAAGGAACGGGAATTTTCTCCCGGTAGGACCAGGCAGCCGGCGAATGGGGTGTATAGACTCCTGTGCGCCGCCGAGCTGCTGGATGAACATGCACATCGAGGGCCTTTACTGCAGTACCTGCTTGGAGAGGGAGGGGAGGAAAACGGTGGCAATGCCGGCGCGGGTTTTCAGCGCCAATTGGCACTGTCCCTGCCCCAGTCACAGTATTCGGTAGAGGCGCTTGATGCACACCCCGATACAGTTCCCCCCGCCCTTGAGCATGACCTGAGGACCCTTTACACCCGTTATCTGGAGTTTCTAGAGCGGGCGGAACTGTTCGAACCGGCTTTTGTTCCACCCCAGGGGGCACAGCCGAAACAGGTGTATCACATTTTTTACCCCGAGCTTATCGAAGATTACAGTGAATTTCGCAGGCTCGTGGAGGAGAATGAGGGGTTTATAACTTACTTCTCCGAACCTGCTTTGCAGCAGGCCCGCTGTATTCGTTTTCCCACAGCACGAAGGGAACTTGAATATGTCATTTCCTCCCTCAATAAGCTATTGGATCGGGGAGTGCATCCGGGGGATATTGCAATCAGCCTGCCTGAGTATGAGGCGTGGGCCCCCTATTTGGCTGAAGAGGCGGAGATTAGAAATATTCCGCTTGATTTTAGATCTGGCCGTACTCTTTCGGAATATCCGGCGGGCAGACTTTTTACCCGTATTTCGGCTTTATCGGTGAATGGCTTCGGTCTTGAGCATCTAAAACGCATTGTGCTCGAGCCTGCCTATCCGCTTGCTTCAGCCGATCGGTGGCGGGAGCTTATAGGGTTTGCAATCGACCACTTTTATGTGCGCTCCTGGAAAGGGGACGGTGCAGCTGCAGACGAGCTTGACCGTAAATTGAAACTCTCCGGGAAGAAGGAGCTTCGTTCGCTTTACCGGAACTTTAGGCACCAAATCGCCCAGCTCATGGAGGCACCGGATTTTTCGGAGTTGCAGAAACGGGTACATAAGTTTATAAGAACTTTTTTTGAAGTAGACCGTTGGGACCCTGAAACGGAAAGAGTTTTACAGTACTGCTTGATGGTAGTACGGGAGCTGCAGGAGGCTTCGGAGAAAGCCGGAGGAATAGATATCTCCGACCCCTACGGGCTTTGGATTACCCTGCTGAATCAGAGAATCTATGTGTCCGCGGTGAGGAAAGAAGCTGTACCGGTGTATCCGTATCGGGTATCCGCAGGAATTACCCCTCGGTACCATTTTTTGCCTGGGGCCGGCCAGGGGCATACCCGCATAAGGCAGGAGGAACTTAGCTTTTTACGTGAAGATTACCGTTCTCTTTTGCTGGAGCGTGAGGCCCGGGATATGTCAGCGGATTTTCTTTCAGCCTATGCCCAATCCGGAGAGCAGGTAGTGTTCAGCTGCAGCGATCTTGATTTTTCAGGGCCCCAGCTGCCGCCGGGAGAACTGCTCTCCGCCGGGGTAGTTACGGAAAGCGGAGATTCAGAGCCCCCCGAGGCAGCTGCCGCCTCCCAGGTCGAAAACCCTCGTTTAGCAGGCCCCTGGTTAGAAGGCTTTCAGTTTGGAGAACCCCAGTTTGAAGCCCCTCAGATAGACCGTGGGGATATCTTTGTGCAGGAAGAGGCGTACTGGGCCGGTTCTCAGGATTTTCCATCCCGGCTGTATCCGGTACAGCAGAATGGGTTTGCCTCCATAAGAAATACCGCCTTCACCGCAAAGGGCAGGGATTATTCGAAAGAACCGGTGGAAGACCCGGAGCTTCTGGCGCACCTTTTTAAGATTGCCCGGGGAAGACTCGGGGCGGAGGATGGACGCTTCTGGTTTTCCCCTTCCTCCTTTGATCAGTACGCCGGCTGCCCCTTCCAATATCTTCTAAACCGCGGGCTGAAGATTGGTGAAATCGATTATACCACCAAATGGGATGATCCCCTTACAGTCGGTACTATGCTGCACCGGATTCTCTCCGAGTTGTGCAAGAGAGTCCAGGAGCGGGATGGACGATGGAAGCGGGAGAACCGCGGGGAATATCTTCGTTTCGCCGAGGAGATCTGTAATGCCGAGTTCGATAGCAGGGGCTGTTATGGACTGGATTTTATTTATCCGATATGGAAGGAGCTCCAAAGGGAGACCCTCAAAGCCCTTTCGGTTTTTGTTGAACAGGAGTCGAAGCTTTATCACGGATACGAGCTTGATAAGGCGGAGGACAACTTACATGCTGAAATTGATGAAAGGTGCGGTATCCACGGCCGGGTAGACCGTGTCTCAAGGAAGGAGGGGCATGCGGTCATAGTAGACTATAAAAAGGGCTTTGCCCCACGCAGGGCCGAGGTGTACCTGCCCGATGCACTTCCTTCTACCTCTCAGCTTCCCCTCTACGCCTATGCATTGGAGAAGGAGGAGTACCGCGTTTCGAGCACTGCCTATTACAGTGTGAAAAAGGGCGAATATAAACACATGCTCCTCGACCCCTCAGCCCCTATCGAAACAACGGGGAAAAAGCCCAAGCCGATGGTTTCGCCGGAGGAGTTTCAGGAGTTGAAAGAGAGAATTGTATCGGCGGTGAGCGTGTACGCGGAGAACCTGGGCCGGGGAGTGTATAGAGCGGCTGAGAGTTGCGACGGATGCGAGTTTCGTACAGTGTGCAGGCGAAAATATAATGTGCGAATTCCGGAGGTAAGGCGTAATGGCTACACTTGATGCATATCAACAAGCGGCGGTTCTGGCGGAGAAAAATACGGTAGTTACCGCCGGTGCCGGATCGGGAAAAACCACCGTGTTAGCGGAGCGCTTTTTTCATTTGATCGTAAGCGGACGGGCACGGGTTGATGGAATTCTTACCCTTACCTTTACGCGCAAGGCCGCGGCCGAGATGTACGAGAGAATCTACCGTTTGTTAATCCAACGGCTTGATGGCGAGGAGGACCGGCAGCGGCGGGAGCGTATTTCCGCTGCGGTGGCTGAATTTGATGGGGCGCATATTTCTACCCTCGACAGTTTCTGTTCGCAGATTGTCCGTGGGGCGGGGGCGCGTTTCGGTATCTCCGGGGATTTTCGTGAAGATGAGTACAGCGCAGCCCAAATGGTTGATGAAAGGGCCCTCTCCTTTTTACTGGAACACTCGGACAATTCCGCTCTCGAACAGTTTTCCGCCGATTTTGGCACTAAAGCGGTATTGGAAAAGCTGTTGAAACCCCTGGCAAAAAAGGAATTTCATCTGGCGGTGGAGTACGATTTTGTAGATATGTTGGACCGGCAATGTAAGCATATGCGCGAGCAGGCGTGCATCATCGCTGGAAAAATGGAGCACGTGAACGACTGGTTTCTACACTCCGATCTGCCCGACAAGAGCAGTGTACGGAAAACTAGAGAGAAGCTTACCCCCCTTTCATCTCCGGTTTCAGCGGTGAAGGAGGAAAAGTGGGAGGTTCTGTCGGATATCTGCGGGGTAAAAATCTCAAAACCCGGGGGCGCTATTAAGGACCCGATGCTTCTGGAAGCGAAAGAGAAAATTGGAGAGTGGCAGGAGGCGACCAAAGAGTTAGCGCCGATTCTGATGCTCTTTCAGAATGAAGAGTTGTACCGGCGCCTGTATTCGCTTTTAAATGATTTTCAGCGGGAAATTAATTCGGCAAAACGCAGCAGTGGAGTGCTTACCTTCCGGGATGTTGTTGAGATGGCGGTTAAATTGTTGCAGGAAGATATTCAGCTTCGTACCTACTATAAAGGCCTTTTTTCTCACATCATGATAGATGAGTTTCAGGATAATAATGATGTGCAGCGTCGGTTGCTATTTTTATTAGCTGAAAAGAAAGAAAACAGCCGAAGCGACGGGCCTCCCCGGCCGGAGGAACTTGAATCGGGGAAACTTTTTTTTGTGGGTGATGAAAAGCAGTCGATTTACCGCTTTCGGGGTGCTGATGTGAGGGTATTAAAACAGCTTCAGCGGCAGTTGGAGGTGTCCGGTGGGGAATCGTTGCAGTTGCCGAACAATTATCGCAGCCATTGCGGTTTGATCAGGTTTTTTAACAGCCTGTTTGCCGAAGTGATGAAGCCGGAGGACGGCTTAACAGAGGGAGGACCGTCGCCAGGTATGGGCTTTGAGGCGGAGTTTGTTCCTCTGGAGGCCCCTGTAGAGCACAAGGCTTTTACCCCAACGGTACGGGTGTTGTATAAACCCTACAAAGAGAGCAAAGAGGAAGAAGGGAGAGAAAGCCCGGGGAGTTTGGAAAGCCCGGAGCCTTCGGAGGAGCCGCTGTCCCCCGATCAGGAACCGCTTCATTCAAAGGAGGCGGAGGCCTGGCATATTGTACACTACATAAAGGACGTCATTGGGGCCGGCCGTTTGCAGGTCCGCGACGCTTCCCTTGGCCCTGCCTCTGGAAAGAGAGCAGCTACCCGTCGGGCTACCTACGATGATGTGGCGATTCTTATGCGAAGTTCCGGGAACCAGATCAATTTTGAGCGTTATATGCGGCATCTTCAGATTCCCTATGTGGTTCAGAGTACTCGCAGTCTTTTTTTAGAAGCGCCAATAAATGATATATATCAATTTCTCCAGCTGGTGCTGTATCCCGAGGACATGCATGCCTATGCTGCATTGCTGCGTTCGCCCTTTGTGAATCTCTCTGATGATGTAGTTGCCCGTATTCTGCTCCAAAAACAAGAACCGGGGCCTGATACTGCTGAGGAGAAAGGGGCAATTAGGGCGTTCTCTCTTTTCGGGGATGAGGGGATCTTCGGAGATGCGACTGAGGGGGAGAAGTATAAACAGGCGAAAAAAATCTATCAGGTGTTACAGGAGTTATCGCGTACCGCTCCGATTGAAGATATGATTCGATACCTTTGGTATGAAGCGGGGTATCGGTATGTAGTGCTGCGGAATCCGGATTACCATGCGTACTTGGAATTTTACGACTCCCTTGTCGAATTAGCTCGCCGAAGTGACCGTCGCGGAGAGGGGTATGCGACCTTTCTGGATTTTTTAAGGGAAAACCTTGGGCAGTTTGAAAAACTTGAAGATATAGAAATAATCCCGCGCCGCACAGGCGGGGTGAACCTGCTGAGTATTCACAAATCAAAGGGGCTTGAGTTTCCCATAGTAATTGTTGCGGATATGGGTAATTCCGGTTTGAGCGGGGGTGACGGAAATTTATATGTGTGGGATGAAACCTTCGGACCGGCACTATCCGGCGGTGAAAGTGGTTCAAAAATCAAAAGTTATTTTGCCCAGTCGGCGAAGGAAGAGGAGGAACTCCAGGACTATGCGGAGCTCAAGCGCCTGCTGTATGTAGCCTGTACCAGGGCGGAGGACCATTTAATCTTATCGGGATATCACCATGGGAAGAACCGTAATCTTGAAAAAAGTTCGGGAAAAAATGTACTGCTCAATATTACCCTGTCCGCCCTGGGATGGGACGGATCGGGCCCCGCTGAAGAACTCATGGGCGATACAGGGTGGGAACTTGAGATTATTCCTGATGTAACTGAAGAGGTCATCAAGGGGAGTCGCAGTGCCTCCGGCGCCAGAAGCCTTTCATCGGCGGAAAGACTTTTTGATTCCGCCCCAGTGGTTGAACGGAGTTATTTTCGTCGGGAACTAACCGCTGTGGAAATAAACCGCAGGTATCAGGAACGGACCGCCGAGGACGCAAATCAAAGTTATCAGGAATGGACCGCCGAGAAATCAGGTGACACAGGTGAAGCTGTCAAAAAAACTGAAGTTATTAAAAAAGCTGAAGCCGGCCCAAAGCCCAACCGGAATGCTATTTCTAAGCCCAGCCGTGATTCCAGCCGTGAAGCTGGTCCTGAGGAGCTTCCGGCGATTGCAATTGATTCGCTGCTTTCAGAGAAAAATGGGGCAGCAGCCTTTGGCGAACTTGTGCACGGGTATATCGAAAATGAGTTGACCCGCCGGCAAGCGCTTGTGCAGGGTGAGGTGCAGGG
>CAZDFY010000066.1:13534-18646 GCA_964504785.1 uncultured Sediminispirochaeta sp.
ATATCGAAAATGAGTTGACCCGCCGGCAAGCGCTTGTGCAGGGTGAGGTGCAGGGTGAAATTCAGGGGCTGGGGGATGCGCAGAGTGAAGGAGAGCGTGAAGGTGAGAGTGAAGAAGAGAGTCAGGGAGAGCGTGAGGCGTGGGGGCCCATGCAGGTGCCCATGCAGGTGCAGATTCCCCCTCTCTTCGCTTCCTTGGGGCCGGAGCAGGCGTTGGAGGTGGAAAGGGAGGCTCGGCAGCTGGCGGATGCTTTTCTTTCATCACCACTGGGACAGGAAGCTTTGTCTGCAGTGACAGAAACGGAGTTGCCCTTCCTGCTGCTGCTGGATGGAAGGGATGAGCGGCAGGGAGAAGCGGTGGAGTATCTGGTGAAGGGGCAAATAGACCTGCTTCTGCAGCGCCGGGATGAGGTGCTGATAATTGATTTTAAGACCGACCGGGTATGCAGACCCTCGGAGTATGCCGCACAGATGGCTGTTTACAGAAGGGCCGCGGAGGAATTATACGGACTGCCGGCGCGCAGCATGTTGGTGTATGTGCGGGGATGCCGAGTTGAAGAGATTTCTATCCCGGTTGATGTGGAGACACTGTGCTCAACCGTTTAGGAGGTCCGGGTTGCATAGGCAAGGGCTATCTGTGCCGCCACCGCAGCATTGTTTTTTACTAACTCTATGTTGGCGCTCAGACTCTCACCGCCGGTATTCTCTTTTATTTTTTCCAGTAAAAATGGAGTGAGTTCTTTACCCGAAATACCGATTCTACGGGCCTCCGCCAGGGCTATTTCGATAGCGTTGTCAATTTTCTTTTTTTCCATAGAAAACCTTTCCGGTATCGGGTTGGTGATCAATACTCCTCCCTCAAGTCCGCATCTCCATTTTGAGTCAAGAATAGCGGCGGTTTGTTCCGGGGAGTCCACCCGGTGGTCGACGGGTAAGCCGCTGCTGGCTGAGTAGAAGGCCGGCAGTTCATCGGTCCCGTACCCTAAAACCGGGACACCTAAAGTTTCCAGGTATTCAAGAGTGAGCTGCAAATCAAGAATTGCCTTCGCACCGGCGCATACCACCGCCACGTCGGTGCGGGAGAGTTCCTGCAGATCGGCGGAAATATCAAAAGTTGTTTCAGCCCCCCTATGTACTCCTCCAATTCCACCTGTTGCAAATACGTGAATACCGGCTAAAGATGCGGCAATCATGGTGGCCGCAACTGTGGTAGCTGCGTGGGACCCTTCAGCTAAAATGACCGGCAGATCGCGGCGGCTTGCTTTCTTAATAGAATCTGCTTTACCTAAAAATTCGATCTGTTCTTTTGACAGGCCGATTTTGATGCGTCCGTCAAGAATTGCAATAGTTGCAGGTACTGCTCCGTTTCGACGGACAGTATCTTCCAGGGCTTCAGCGGTTGAAACATTTTCAGGATGGGGCATACCATGGGAGATAATAGTTGATTCCAGTGCAACCAAAGGCTGACCTCGGGAAAATGCTCGTGCTACTTCATTTGAATAATCTATAGGTAATTCCTTTTTTTTCATGGTTGAACTCCTTCATTTCAGTGTAATTGTAATATATCTGATCAGCAAGTCCCGGCGGGAGTTCCTACTTCAGAGCTCACTTAAATTTGGTGTCACCGTATGGGGGGATTCAAGTGTCAAGGCCGCCGCCGCCTGACCCAGCTGGACCGCTTCAGCTACTGTAGTACCTCGGTTCTCCTCGGTATTGTCTCTAAAGGTCTTTTCCTTGGGCAAGAGGCGGGGAGAGGTAAAAGCGGCGGTGAAGCCGGCGATGAACGCATCGCCGGCGCCGTTTGAGTCTACCACTTCAGCATCGACAGGGGGATACCACCAAGCCCACCATTGGTGTGTTTCGTATTTGTTGGGTGGAGATAGGGTAGTGCGCCCATTGCATTTGGGATCGCGACTGAGCAGCAGTACTCCCTCTTCACCCAGAGTGACAAGTATGTGGGGTGCTGAGTTTCCTGTTGAAGGAGTAAGGGCCGCCGTGAAAGAGCCGAAATCAAGTGCCACTGGGGGGTATGGGGCCGCCGAAGGGAGGATTGTCGGTTTTAGAGGGGGGTGTTTTACAATATTTCTAATAACACCCTGTATAACAGAAGAATCGAGTGAAAACAGTTTACAGAGTTCGTCGGAGTTAGGGCATATCCAGCTGCAATAGGGTAATATTTCTGAAAGACGCGTTGATTTTTCTACAGAGACAGGTTCGGCGATGCAGGGAACTCCATGACGATGGGCAATTCGGACGATATGGTTCAGACTATCAGTGCGAAGATTGGTGTCGATGACAAGTGCGGCGGCTGAGGCGATGGGCGCTTCAATTGAACTAAGCTGCGCTGGGGTAAGAGCGTCCATAATTTCCATTGAGGATACGGCGGCAGCCAAATTTCCTGTTTCATCCTGGATCGCCACATAGGTGCCGGTGGGGATGTCTGTGAGGCGGAACACCGCCGTGGTATTGACTCCCGCGGCAGCGGTAGCTGAGAGGACCGAATCGCCCCCGCTGTCCCTACCGGCGGCGCTGCACAGTGTAACGGGAGAACCGAGTAGTGCAAGTGAATGGGCTATATTCCGGGCAACTCCTCCCGGGGCACGGTACACCCGCCCGGGGTTTGAAGTACGTGGTGTACACGTAGAGAAGGGGCGGGCTTTTATATCTTCGTTTAAGCCTCCGACAACAAAAACTGATTTAAGAGCATGCATCACACCTTAATTTCCCGCAGTAACTGTCGAATTTCATCAACATCCTGCCGGCTTATACCCAGGTGGGTTACCATACGTATTGCATGGCTTCCAAAGGCACTGCAGAGAATACCCTTTTTCTTCATTTGCGCGGTGATCTGCTCAGCGGGATGACCGGGGGTATCGAAATAGATAATATTTGTTTCAACATTCTTCTGATCAATATTCGCCCAGTCTAATCCAGAAAGGGTTTCGGCGATGCCCTTGGCGTGGTCGTGGTCATCTTTAAGACGATCGATATTATGTTCTAAGGCGTAGATCCCTGCGGAGGCTAAAATACCGGCTTGGCGCATTCCCCCTCCCAGCATTTTTCTCACCCTACGGGCTTCGGCGATAAATTTTGCGGGACCACATAAAAGACTTCCCACCGGCGCTCCGAGGCCCTTCGACAGGCAGAAGGTAACTGTATCGACCAGCGAGCACATCCGCTTTACCGGTACCCTGGTAGCAATGGAGGCATTGAAAATTCGTGCTCCGTCCATATGCAGAGAGAGGTCGTATTTTCGGGCGAAATCACTCACCGCCTTGAGTTGATCGTAGGTATAACATGTACCACCCTCGCGATTATGGGTATTTTCAATTTCTACCATGGTAACTCGGGGCATAAGGTATGATTGGGGGCGCAAATGTTTCTCGAGTTCCTCTGGACGCAGGATTCCACGTTCTCCCTTAACCGCCACCGGCATCACTCCGGCCAGGGCAGCAGCAGAGGCAAGCTCATAGTGAAAAATATGGCTGTTCACCTGGGAGAGTACTTCGTTTCCGCGTCCTCCGTTTATATAAAGGGGAATAAGGTTTCCCATTGAACCGGAGGGGACGAATAGGGATTCTTTTTTACCGGTGATTTTTGCGCCCAACTCTTCTAGCTGATTGATGCTATGGTCTTCTCCGTACACATCGTCACCAACGTCGGCCTTTGCCATTATTTTACGCATTTCTCGGGAGGGTAGGGTGACTGTATCGCTTCTCAGATCGTAGGTTTTCATATCGGGTATACCTCTCTTTTTCGGATATTGTAACACGTCCTGCCCCTTTGGGGCTATAATCTCGTAGTTTTCACGTAGCTTTTAAGGGAGAATAACCTCCACTCAAAATCTCTACATTTCCGTGTACCCCTCATACTAATTACTGATATCCGCATATTTCACAATTTCATAATTTAGTAGGATAGATTAGAGCAGCCTCATCTGTCATATTTTCATCATACTACACCGTCAGGAGTTAAGAATGAGACGTTTTGGAGGCATTATGTTTTGGATTTTAGGCGTTGTTGCTGGAATAGGACTGCTGAATTTTTCTCCCATGATAAGCCCGAACACACCGGGTATGAATATGTATGAGGCGGAAGGAATAACTGTCTATGCAGTAGAGGCCGATAAAGATGAGGTGCCGCGGATAGCAGGACGAATTGCCGACAGCAGAGAGCGGGTTGTCTCCTACTTAGGCGATGCCGACGCTGAAGGTATAGATGTGATTATCTACCCCAATGCCTGGGCCTTGAAACGTAAGACTATCGGTTTTGCGGGAGTGCTGTTGCCGGCCTGGTATATTGGCAAGAACACGAATGATAGTGTCCTTATTGTGTCGCCTGAGAATCCGGGACCCGCACATACCCGGGAATCTGTAGAGCAGGCGGCGGTACACGAGTTTGTGCATGTGCTTACCGATAGACAGCACAAGCAGATGGGGTATTGGCTGAAAGAAGGATTTGCCCTCTATCTTGCCCAACAGAAGCCCGATCTTTCCGCCGTACGCTCTCATAGAGATATTACTTATGAGGAGTTCAGCACACCCAACGCGATACAGTTTGCCAATGTAGGCGGGTACTCCCTCGCCTATAAGATGATGGAGTATCTCGAGGCGGAATATGGATGGGAACAAGTCTTAGGGTTTCTTACTCCCGGCGCCACCTATGAGGATGTAACAGGAAAAGCAAAACAAGAGTTTTTCTCTGAATGGAAGAATTGGTTGGCAACTCTATAGAAAGATTCCCTTACAACCGGGTAGCCACAAAGCATATCCAATAGGTTTAGTGAAGGAGTAAAGCCGCACATGGTCTATTTGGTCCTTCCAGACAGTTTGTACATACAATTCTATGATGGACTATGGAATTTGAATGGACCAAAGAAAATAATACTTTTAGTCGAAGATGAAGCTCTCATCGCTATATTGGAAATAATGGAATTGGAGAAATATGAATATATTGTTCACCATGTAACTACCGGAGAAAAAGCAGTACAAGCTATTATTGATGATTTATACTGAATCGGAGGTAGTCGAGAAGACAGAAAATGTTACTTCGTATGGTTATGTAGTGAAGAACTCGGGGATTGTTGTTCTTGAAGCAAATCGCAAAATTCTTG
>CAZDFY010000067.1:0-9263 GCA_964504785.1 uncultured Sediminispirochaeta sp.
CGAAAACCGCTGTACCTTCTTGGTACCGAGGGTTCGAATCCCTCTCTCTCCGTATGAGGAGAGATGTCCGAGAGGCCGAAGGAGTACGCTTGGAAAGCGTATGTACCCTATCCGGGTACCGAGGGTTCGAATCCCTCTCTCTCCGTTGTTCCCCTTCAGTGTTGACTGCCAGGTTCTGTGCTATAAGCAGTCGCCCAATTCCGTCAGGACCGGAAGGTAGCAGCGGTAAGCGGCCCGCTTATGAGACGCAGCTTACTTGGTCCGAGCTGAAGGGGTTTTTTTCCTCCATTCGAGGTATGTATGCCGTATGAAGTAACAGCCACCAGAAAACGCCCCCAGGGTTTTGAACAAGTTGTAGGTCAGGATTTTGTCGTATCCACCCTCAAAAGCTCTATTGAGCTGGGTCGTATCGCCCATGCCTACCTTTTTGCCGGCCCCCGGGGAGTCGGTAAAACCTCCGCCGCCCGTATTCTTGCCAAAGCGCTGAACTGCGCCAACGGCCCCACTCCCGTACCCTGCGGAGAATGTGAACAATGCCGAGAAATCGCCCGGGGCAATTCCCTCGATGTAATCGAAATAGACGGGGCAAGCAACACCTCGGTCAACGATATCCGTGAACTGAAAGATGAGGTCCTTTTCGCCCCCAACAGCGGCCGCTACAAGGTTTACATCATCGACGAAGTCCACATGCTCAGCAACAGCGCCTTTAACGCCCTGCTGAAAACTATAGAAGAGCCGCCCCCCTATATTGTCTTCATATTCGCAACCACCGAAATCCACAAGGTCCCCGCCACTATTCGCTCCCGCTGCCAGCAGTTCAACTTTCGTCTTATAGCACTCGAACACATCAAGGCCCAGCTGCAGCAGGTTGTTGAAGATATGGGCTTAGAGGCCGAGGAGGAGGCGCTTTTCTGGATTGCAAAAGAGGCCACCGGGTCCCTCCGCGACGCCTACACCCTCTTTGACCAGATCGCCTCCTTTTCCGATCAGAAGATCACGCTAAAAGAGATCCAGGAGAAACTGGGGCTGGTAGGTATCGATTCAATCGGAGAGATGGTTGAACTGACGGTAGACGGGCGAAGCGCCCAGGTAATTTCAAAGGCCGAAGAGGTCCTTGCAAAGGGCGTGTCGGTGGAACAGTTTATTATAGACCTAGCAGAATACTACCGCACCCTGCTGTTTCTGCGTCACGGAATCGACCGGGAAACTATCCTTGGCTACCACCCCGACCGGTTTCCGCAAAAGGTACGAGAGGCCTTTTCGCCCTCCCAGCTTGAGTATGCAATTGAACAGCTGCTGTTACTCTACCGGGACATCCGCTATTCCCTGAACCAGCGCTTCGAACTTGAGTTGATGCTGAGCAAACTCTCATCACTGAGTGAACACTTGAGCTCAAGGGAGCTCATGGCCAAGATAAAAGCGCTGCGCGCCGAGCTGGCCGGAGAAGGCCCGCCCCCCGCCGAGGAACGGGGTGGAGTAGGTGCTCCTCAGTACGCTCTCCACGCTCACCACGCAGATGAGGGGCCCCGCCCTAGCCAAGAGGCTCAAAAAAAAAGTCCGCTGAATAAAACAGCACAAAAATCGGCTGCCGAAGCACCCCCAACTCCCCCTCATCCTCACTCTTCCCTTGATCCAACAACTACAGAAGCTGCCGCTGAAGGTGCAGCCGTTCCTGCCGCTGCGGGGCAGAGGTCAGAGCAGGGTTCGACGTTGGAGTCGAGGCCGGTGCCGCCACACGGTGAAGTAAATAGTGAGGAGCCTAGGGAGATCCAGGGTGCAAAGGCCGATTCGCCGGTCAATGTGGCTTCCGCCTTTCAGGCAGACCCTCCGGCCTCCCCTGTATCCCGTACCCTCGGGAAGAATGAGATAGAGAAGGTAATAGACGAGGTCAAGCAAAGTCCTACCCTTGCCTCAACCCTCGGGAAGGTATGTACGTGGAAGATTGAAGGCGACCATCTTCGGCTGGCATGTGATTCAAACTATGCAATGCGTAAATTGAAGGAAGAGGTGTCGGTCTTAAAAGACAAGATAACCGAGGTCCTGGGGACACGCCTTGAAATAAAAGTCGAGGTGCGGGATACTAGTGAAACCGCAGAAGCAGGACCCGACAATAAAGATGATCAGGTAGAACTGGTAAAAAAAGTGTTTCGCGGAGAAATTGTTGATGGAGCGGAAGTATGAACCCAATGGATATGTTTAAAAACCTGCAGAACCTGCAATCCCAATTCGGTGAAATGCAGGAAAAGCTGAAAGATATAAAGGTTACCGGTACCTCCGGTGGAGAAATGGTCAAAGTCGAAATGAACGGACAGATGGAGATACTCAGCGTTCATATTGAGCCTGAAGCAGTAGACCCTTCCGATGTAAAGATGCTGGAAGATCTTATGTTGGCGGCCCTCCACAATGCATCCGGCAAGGTGAAGGAAAAACTGAGGGAAGAGGCGGGTAATCTTACCGGCGGAATGAACATTCCCCCCGGCTTTATGGGGACCTAGGACGAGGAACATGACTACCCTCGACAAGCTGATAAAAAACTTCAGCCGCCTTCCCGGTATCGGAAAGAAAAGTGCCGGGAGAATAGCCTACTACCTTCTGAAGGCGGACCCGGCCATCAGCCGCCGGCTCGCCGAACAGCTAAGCACCCTTCACAGTTCAATCATCAAGTGTTCTGTCTGCGGAAACTATACCGAGCAGGACCCATGTGAGATCTGCTCGAACCCCAACCGCGACAGCTCACTGATCTGCGTAGTGGAAGAGCCCCAGGATATCCATACCATCGAGGAGACCCGGGAGTTCAACGGCCTCTACCACGTGCTCGGCGGGTCAATCTCACCTATGGACGGGGTCGGTGCCGACGACCTGAGCATCGCTCAGCTGATGCGCCGGGTAACAAATAATCCGGTACAGGAGGTTATTCTGGCCACCAATCCCACCGTCGAGGGCGACACCACAGCCCTGTACCTCCAGCGATTGCTCAAAGAGAAGGGAATTTCCGTCTCACGGCTCGCCTCGGGGCTGCCGGTTGGGGGCGACCTGGAATATGCCGATCGGATGACCCTGGCCCGCAGCTTTAAGGGCCGCACAGTGATGTAGCCCCTAAGGGCCTCCTGGTGGGAAAACCGATGTCCCGTGCCGTCTTTAGTAGACCTGTTTTTCCTGTTGGCATTTTTCCCGTCGGTCTTTTTCCAGCTGCGCTAAAAGCCGGTCTAATTTTTTCAGATGGCTTCCCTTCCAATAGACCTTTCCACAGCTTTCACAGCGGCGATACACCGTACACCATTTTAGGACCCCCTCCGGGACCTGTTGTTTGGACTGCCGCCACTGCTCCGTCCCCGGTTGCAGGTCCCGCAACAGTCCGTTGCACACCACACAGCGGCTGAAGGGGTGGAGTTTGGAATAAAGGTCGAGCCGCGCGACAAGTTCCCTCACCTGCTCAAAGGGCTGGGTAGCCTTTACGTAGAGACCTCGGTCTACAATCTTTCGCATCAGCAGCTGCCGGTCGCGGGTCAGGAGAATAAGGCCCTGCTCCGCAGAACGGGCGGCCAAATATTCATCCTCCGCGTCGTTGTGATATTCGGTATAGAAGCCGAGAATTCTGAGCCTTCGGGCAAGGGTACCCAAATGCACATCGGCGATAAAACGGGGTTTCCGCAGCGGCTGGGGCCGCAAATGGGTAAGCTCGCTTATATCGAGGCGTTCAAAGACTGGATACACGGAAATTCTGTCACCCCCCTGTAACTGGTAGGAAAAGTCTACAGAATTGCCGTCAACCAGAACCAGATCAACCTCGACATGGGGCACCCGGAAGGACTCAATCAGGTCTTTCACCGTCTGCCCGGGGGCCGCCTCCGTGTGAATCGTCTGTTTTCGCAGGTCCTTTTTCAGGAAGAAATTTAACTCTTCATAAAAACGAATCGTAACCCTCATTTTTGTTATGGCGAAGGGAGCTGCCGTACTTCGAAGGAACGCAGCCGGTTTAGGGCGGCCGCAAGCTCGAGACGGCGAAACCGGACTAGATCGCCCGCCTTTTTTCCGCCGACGGCGTCCAATCCCCGATCATCGATCTCCGCCATAATCTGGTCCAGCAGCTCGCGAAGGCTGAGCTTCCCGTCCATTTTTCGCCGAGCCCTCACCATTGCCTCGGAAATTGCCCGGGCCTGTCCGGTATGGATCAGCTGTTCCACCGCGGTCAGATCGATACGCTCGGTACCGAAGTCGATAATCTGCGGTCCGCGGATGTTTATCTTCACATCTCGCTTCCCGCGGCTCGGGTCGATTCCCGAGGGTACCGGCGCCCGTTCGACAAAAGCCCCGAAGCGCTCGCCCCCCTCCCGGGCACGCTCGCTGCGGTACTTCCCGGCTATTCGGCGGGCTTCCTCAGTGACATCATCGGGAACATAGGCGTTCATCGAAACCACATAGTCGGCTACATCGAAGTAGTCCCCGGAGCCGCCGATAACCAGTATGGTGGACACCCCCCGCTCATCGTAGAGCTGTCGGACCTTGTCGATAAAGGGGGTAATCGGTTCGCGGTCCTTTGCCACCAGCTCCTGCATGCGGTGGTCACGAATCATAAAATTGGTGGCGGAGGTGTCCTCATCGATGAGCAGAGCCCTTGCGCCGGCTTCAATCGCTTCGATAATGTTGGCCCCCTGGCTGGTGCTCCCGCTTCCGTTCTCGCTGCTGAACGCATCAGTGTCGCGGCCGTAGGGAAGGTTGGATATGAAGGGGGTGATGGCGGTTTTTTCGATACGCCGGCCGTCTTCGGCCCGGATTTTACAGGCCAGGGGATCACTGACCACCATTTCCCGGCCGTCGCCGGGAATATGATTATACACACCCTGCTCGATCGCATTCAAAAGGGTCGATTTTCCGTGGTACCCTCCGCCGACGATTAGACTTACCCCGCGGGGGATCCCCATACCGCTGACGGCCCCACGGTTGGGCAAGTCGATTTCCACCCGAAAGCTCTCGGGAGAAGTAAAGGGGACCGCCTCGCCGCGGTCCATCGGCCTCTCGTCGACACCGCTGCGACGGGGCAGTATGGCCCCCTCGGCCACAAAGGCCACAAGGCTGCGACCGCCAAGGGCATCCCGCAGCACATCCGCGTCTTCTGCAGTTTCAACCGCCTCGTACACCCCTACGCGGTCCAGCCGCCCGAACACAAGGGAATTCTCAACAATCTGCGGCACCTGTTCAAGCAGAAGTTCCTCGGCCAGCCGCCCGGCAATTTTCCGCCCAAATGCCGGCAAACCCGCAACAAAGCGGGCCTCAACAAAATCGCCGTTGACAATTACGCTGGTCCGCTCAATCACCTCCTGCCCCGGCATATCAATACCGATGGTACCGCTTTTTCCACTGCCCCCCCGCTTTTTTCCGTAGCGCCGGCAGGCATTGCCGAATTGACGGGTAAGGTAGTCTCTTAAGCCGACCTCTCGGCTGCGGTTGTGATACGTGTTATCGGGAAAACCGGCTACCTCCATCGGTACCCGTACCCGTAAGCGGGAGGGAGCAGCAAAGGGGTCGCCCTGTACATGATCGATATGTAATTGAAAAGTAGGAAAATCCCAGCGGCCGGCGATATCTTTATACGCCTTGTAGCCCCGGCGATCCAGGCGTTTTAGTTCGCTGGAAAGATCTTCGGCGGTGTGCATAGTAAAAACCTCGCTTAGAAACCTCGTTCTTGCCGTACCGCCTCGTAGGCCTCCTGGATTTCACGAAATTTGTCGGCCGCGAATTTATTAAACTCTTCCGGCAGCCCTTTGGAGGCTATGGTGTCGGGATGATACTCCCGCACCAAACTGCGATAGGCCTTTTTTATTGCATCGTTGGAATCTTGGGGGCTGACCCCCAGTACTGCATAGTGTTTTTCAGCACTGGCAACATAACGCCTGCGGATGTTATCAATCCGCTGCTGAGAAAACTGGAATATTCGTGCGGCCCTTTGAATCAAGTCCTCTTCGTTCTGAGTAACTCCTCCGTCCTCCGCCGCAACTCTATACAGAAAATCTATTAGCAGCTCAAGGATCTGGGACTGACTGCGAAACTCCCCGTAAAACTGCTGGGCGAGCTGCTCGTAGGGCTGGTCCTGGGACAAGGCGGTATGAAAAATGCGCTCTGCCACGCCCTTACTCTGCGGATCAAGCTGCAGGTCGTTGTCCATAAACTCCCGGATCCGCTTCATCTCCGCCTGAGACACATTACCATCGGCAGCGGCAACCTTAGCCACCATCGAGAAGGCCCCGATAAAAAAGGTCATCTGCGCACGCTGCTGGGTGGACACACGGCGGCCAAAGGCCCCGCCCATACGCTCGTAGGGATTTGCACCCCCATACGACCCCCCGTCGAAGGGGGACTCAGTGGCGCTTAATTCACCGCTTTTATCGATAGTGTGACCGAAGGCCGCTCCGGCAATTGCACCCAAGGGCCCTCCGATTACAAAACCGAGGGTTCCGCCAATAAGTTTTCCCATCCATCCCATAGCTACATCTTCTCTATTAACATTGAACATTTACCCGATGGAATCGGGAGGGTTTTCTTCTTATTTTCATCAAGGATATTTATGGTGAAATAATAAAGTTTCTCCGATTCAAGCCGTACTTCCCAGCCGCGGTTACTCTTGTTGGTAAGGATCGAAATAATATTGCGCTTAAGCGAGAGGTTTTCGATTCCCATCACCTCCAAAGTCGGCATTATCCAATCGACCGTCTTCCGCGGCAGGCTGATAAACAGCCCCAGGACATTCTCAATTATGAGGGTAATGGTAGATAAGCCGACATAGGGCAAGTACAAGGGCCGAGGGAAGTCGTCCTCCCCCTGCCACTCCGCCCGTCCTTCCTTGAGGGGGTGATAGGCTTCCCACACATTTCCGTCATCCCGCCCTTCGGGATGGAGCGTATCCAGCATATAGTACAGATGGCGAATAGCCGCCTCACGGGCAAGCTCGTAACGGGCATATTTTTCAAGCCCCTTGACCACCATAAAATTAAATACCGGGAACACAGAACCGCGATACCCCCCGCCGTTTTCATCAAACAAGGGGTCGTCCGCCGAAAGGCTCGGGAAGGGGTGTTCAATTCCAAAGGTTTCGGGGTCCTTCAAATGATCGATCAAGCGGACCGCCTTGGCCTCGTTGGGAATCTCCGCCAGCAGGGTCCAGAAACCGGCAATAGTCTTTGAGGACAAGCGATCGCCCTTCTCATCAAGATCGTGATAAAAACCGGTCTCCTCATCCCACATTTGCGAGTTTATTCGGGTTTTCAGAGAAAAATAGTGGCGTTTGTAAGTAAAACTGATCTCTTTATCATTCAGAATATCCCCCAAGGCAGACATATAGAGGGCATTGATCGCCTGCTGCGAATTAAAATCTACATAGTAGGCCGCATTGTCCCGCGGACTGTTTCCCATACGGGTAGCTTCCTGGGGCACACTGTAAAGCCCGTTCTCATCTCGGAAGTTTTCTTCCAGCCAGCTGAAGTACCTCTGCAATCGAGGAACAATATCCTTAAGCCGTTTTTTATTCCCGCCCTTATGAAAAAGATTGTATTCAGCATAGGCAAACAGGGGAGGCTGCACGCTCTCCGGATTATCATCACTAAACACCGGTGCGCCATCTTCGATTCGGTATTCACCTCTAATCGCCCCTGAATCTTCCTGCTTCCCATAAAAATTGTCCAGAACACTGGCTGCAGGAAAGATATTATTACTATAGGCCAGAAAGAAGGTAGACAAACACGCCTCAAACTGATTAATAGTAGAACTATCAGGATGAACAAGAAAGGCCGCTTCCAGTCCGTTTGTCTCTTGATCTTTATTTTTATACCAGGCATCCTGTACCCATGCCCAGGTTTGTTCGTACATATCGACAAAATCCTGGTCATAGAAATGAACCGCAGGAAAGCCCTTCTTTACCATCAATGATCCTTGCATATCCCCCCGCATGTCACATAAAATTGAGTATAGTTCTAGTTATGCAAAAAAAGAGAAAATTACCCTTTGTTTGAATATATAAAATACAACGTAACGGCCCACAAGTCAAATTTTATAATTGTCCAATTGCTTGCCCGAGGGTATTTTCATTGGTTTTCAGGATTTTAAAGCTTTTTCAGTGTTGACAGATCACCGGCCTCTAGTGTCTTCTGTAATAAAATGAGCATCACCATCAATCGATATTTGAAAAGACAGGTAAACATATTGTCGATAGACGGCGGGGGAATCCGCGGAATCATTCCCGCCCTTGTACTCAATGAACTTGAAACACTCATTTCACACCACAAGAAGGACCTGCCCCTCTGCCGGGCCTTCGATTTAATGGCTGGTACCTCGACGGGCTCCATCATAGCCCTCGGGCTAAGCGCACCCCACTACGCGCCGAACTACGACCCCCATGACCCAGCGGGCAATGAAAAACCCCGTTACTCAAAAAAGCCCCTGTTTACCGCCGGCGATCTGGTCCGGATCTATATTGAGCAGGGAATAGAGATTTTTCCCCGTTGGATTTTTAATCAGTTAAAAACAGTCCGCCAGGCCTTTACAGAAAAGTACAATTCCGGTCGTTATTACGCAATTTTGGACTCTATTCTGAAGGAACGGACAGTTCAGGATGCACTATCCAATGTACTGGTCACCACTTACGATCTGGCCGAAGCCCACCCCCTAATAATAAAAAAGCGACCCCGCCGCCTTGCCCAAAGGGGAAACGACCCAAATTTCTATATGCGGGACGCCATCATGGGCTCCTCAGCCGCTCCCACCTTCTTTGAACCGATTCAGGTAAAAACCGTAGACGGCGAGGGGCCCCATGTGCTTGTCGACGGGAGCATGTTTGCCAACAACCCCGCAATGTGCGCCTTTATCGAAGCCCAAAAAATTTACCCCAGGGCAAAACACTTTAGAATTCTGTCCCTCGGCACGGGAATACCGGAGCGCCGTTTTACCTACCAGCAGGTATCAAAATGGGGCTTTGTCGAATGGGTGCTGCCGTCAAAGGGGGTCCCCCTGGCCTCCATGATGAACAGCGGCCAATCCGAATGTGTCGACTATCAGCTTCAATACCACCCGAGGGTAAGTTATCATCGCCTGAATGTACCCCTCAGCGGATGCGACCGGTCGATGGATGATGCAAGCCCGGAAAACATCGACTGCCTCCAGGAAAAAGCGGAAGAACTAATAGATTCCAACCGCCCGCTCCTTGAAAAGCTGGCCCGTGAACTCTGTTAATTAAAAACCCTCCTTGAGTACCCCCAGCCCCGCACTCAAGCCCT
>CAZDFY010000067.1:9363-18256 GCA_964504785.1 uncultured Sediminispirochaeta sp.
CTCAAGCCCTGGTAAAAACCTCCATTGTCCAGAGGAGGATTTACAGGTATAATCATCTGAGCGTATGACTGAAAGGGTGAATGTACAAAAAAAATCCCACTCACCTCACTTCTCCTTCGGAATACTCCTTGCCGTACTGGTAGGCCTCGGCAGCGGGTTAGGTTCCGTCGGTTTCATCTATCTTATCCGATGGATCCAGATACTTTTCTTTGTAAAGGGCCTGGATCTTTTTTCTTTCTTAGGCCCCTTCGCGGCAGTCCCCCTGCCGGCAATTGGCGGACTTTTGGTGGGCCTGATCATCTACTACGGCACCTCTGAAGCACGGGGCCACGGTGTGCCCGAGGTTATGTTCGCCGTCACCAAGCGGGGGGGACGCATCAGCCCGAAAACGGTATTTGTAAAGATCTTTGCCTCTGCACTTACCATCGGCTCCGGCGGGTCCGCCGGGCGTGCCGGACCGGTCGTGCAAATCGGGGCCGCCATGGGCTCCACCATCGGCCAGCTTCTGAAACTGCCTACAGCCTGGCTGCGGACCCTGGTCTCCTGCGGGGCCGCCGCAGGAATTTCCGCCACCTTTAACGCTCCCCTGGGGGGGATTTTCTTTACATCAGAGCTTTTGACAACCTCCTTTATGAGTTACGGGCTTCCCTTCATCATCATCAGTTCCGTCACGGCGAACGTGGTCACCACCATGGTCATTGGAATCGACGGTTCTTTTGCCTTACCCACCCTCTATTCCCTTGTTCACATAGAGGAACTCATTTTTTATGCGGCCCTGGGAATAGTAATAGTCCTCGCCGGTTTTCTCTTTATGAAAACACTTCAACTTTCTGAAAATATTTTTGATGCCATGAAAGGGGTGCCGGTTTGGTTCCGGCCTGCCATCGGCGGGCTTGCGGTCGGTCTTATAGGCCTCTACTCTTACGATATTTTTGGAGTAGGCTACGGAGAGGTACCGTGGAACAGCACCATGAGCTTCGATCACGTATTACGGGGCAGCCTCCCCCTTCGGGTTTTATTGATCTTGGCACTGTTAAAGACACTAGCCACTTCCAGCACCATCGGCAGCGGCGGGAGCGGCGGAATCTTTGCCCCCAGCCTTTTTATCGGCGGAATGACCGGAGGAATCGTCGGTTACGCCGCCGGCTATTTTATTCCGGCAAGCGACCCCGGGGCCTTCGCCCTGGTAGGGGCTGCGGCAATGTTCGCCGGGGTTACCCGGGCCCCCTTTACCAGCATCGTTATGATGCTCGAACTCACCCGGGACCTTAAAATGATGGTCCCCCTTATGCTGACCGTACTTATCTCCACGGAGGGGATTAAACTCCTGAGTCGTGAAACCATTTATACCGAGAAACTCATGCGCCGGGGAATCGACATTCTGCGCCTTATCAACTCCCGTCTTGTACCTACTATTTCGGTTGGAGATGTGATGACCCGCAACCACCCCACCGTTCGCCGCACCACAACTCTGGACGAAATGAAACAACTCTGCGATGATGCCCACAGCCGCGGTTTTGCCGTTTTGGACGAGGACGGCGGCTTATTTGGAATTGTAACCCTCACGGACTACGAAAAAGCCCTCGACGGGGGATTGGGGCCCCGGGAGACGGTGGTGGAGGATGTGTGCACTACCGATATGATCACCGCTTTTCCCGACGAAACACTGATTGAAGTACTGCCGAGGGTGTTTGACTTTCAGTTGGGACGGGTGCCGGTTGTGGACCCGGAGGACCCCCGGGTGCTGCTGGGCATGCTGCGGGACCGCAATATCTATAACGCATGGAAACTCGCCTTCAACCACGGAGAGAAATCCATCCTTACTCAGGCACAGGAACAATCCGACGCCACCCAGGAACACTTGTCACGAAGAGCATCTTTTAAAAAATAAAATGTAAATCACTCCTCATCCAAGTAGAGGTCCCGAATCTGTAACAAACGATTTTTTACCTTGAAAAATACATCTACAAGATCCGGAGCAAAATGAAAGCCCCGCTCTTCATGGAACAGCGCTTCGATCTTGTCCATAGGCCAGGCATCTTTGTATACCCGGTCGCAGCCGAGAGCATCAAACACATCGGCGACCGCGGTGATACGCCCGTAAATGTGAATATCCTCACCACTTATTCCCTTTGGATAGCCCGTACCGTCCCATTTTTCATGGTGTTGGTCCGCCACAATGGCGGCCGCTTTCAGTAAATTCCGATCAGAATGACAGAGCATATCGTAGCCGAGGGCCGTATGGGTCTTCATGACGTGACGCTCCTCATCCGTCAGCAGCCCCGGCTTGAGCAATATGGCATCGGGAATGGCAATTTTGCCAATATCGTGCAGGGGTGAGGCGTTTTTCAGCAGATCCGCCTCTTCGTGGGAGAAACCGTATTCGAGTGCCAGTACATAGGAGTACTCGGCCACCCGTTTCACGTGGTTTCCCGTTTCCTTCGAGCGCTTTTCTCCGGTCTCCGCCAGGGTGAAAATGATCTCTTTCTGGGTGTTTTCGATCTCCTCCTGCAGGGAAACCGCTTCAAGCTGGCTGCCGGTGTACGTAGCCGCCAAGAGCAGGTGTTCTTTATCGGTGTCGCTGAAGGTGCCGGAGGGGGTCATTTTGTTGATTGCCTGATACACACCAATTATCTCTCCGGAGGAACCACGGATCGGCAAGGCCAGGATGTTTCGGGTATGATAGCCGGTCCTTTTATCTACATTTTTGTCGAAACGGCTGTCACTGTAGGCATCGTTGATAATGAGGGGCTCGCCATGGCCGGCAACATATCCGGCGATTCCCTTTTCCAAACCTATTTCGATGCGGTCGATCCCGTGGGCAACTTTACTCCAGAGGATATCGCGCTTGCGGTCTATCAGCCACACCGTACAGCGGTCGGCCGTCACCAGGTCACGCCCCATATCGGCCAGCATGATGAGGAGTTTTTCAACATCCCGCTCATTTGCGATTTTGTTGATATAACCGAAGATTGTCCGCAGCAGCTCCTGTGAAGAAGGTTCCGCCTGTAGCTTGCCGTTCATTTTCATACCTATATGGTAAGCATATACACAAAATTCGTCCAGTTACAACAGGAAATCCAAATTTAGGAGATTTTTTAGTATTTTTGACAAAACCCCATCCCGACGGGCCGGCCGGCTGCCGGCCCGCCCCCCCCCAGCCGGGTAGATAAGCTCCCAGGTACCGCAGGTGTAGCCGGAAGCCGGGCAGTCAGCCCGGCCGACGCAGCTACATCTGTATTTCGAAAATTTTAATCCCTTCGTTTCTAAAAAACTCCTTTTGTTCGACCACTACCCTCTGAATTCCCTCGGCCTCTTCATTTTCACAGTAAATAATCAGCATAAAGTTTTCCTCAGGCCAGATATGGTCCCCCATTCGGGGGCCGGAATTACCGACCCCAACTACAATAGGAATTTTAGTATAGTGTTGTGCAACCCCCGCCTTCTCAAAGCCCTCCATCAGATCCTCTTCAACCGAGCGGTTGGCAATAATCTCTATCCGTTTCATGCCTTTCCCCCTTCAATCGCGCCTTCTTGCTGCAGCTCGCGGCGCCTTTGTCGACGCTGCTCCTTCTTTCGATTTTTTCTGATAATCCTTTTTTCCGACATACGGTTGAAAATTGCGTACATTACCGGAATAAAGAAGAGGGTCAGCAGCGCGCCCACCGCCAGTCCGCCGACCACCGACTTGCCGATAGGAGAGACCAGCTCGGCCCCTTCACCGGGAAAAAACGCCATTGGAATCAAGCCCAAAATGGTGGTCAGGGTAGTCATGAGAATCGGACGGAGACGGTTACCTCCGGCCTCAACAACCGCATCGTGAATACTTCTTCCCCGCTTTCGCAGCAGGTTGGTATAGTCTACAAACACAATACCGTTGTTTACAATAATACCGGCCAGCATCACCAGCCCCACCGCCGTCAGCAAGCTGTAGGTTTCACCGGTAAGCAAATACAGGGCGATAACCCCGATCAGCGAAAGGGGAATGGTGAACAGGATAATAAAGGGATCGAGGAAAGACTCAAACTGACTGGCCATAACCCCGAATACCAGAAAGACCGATACCAGCAGGATATAGATAAAGCGCTGCCCGTATTTTACAAGGTCCTGATACTCCCCGGAATACTCAATTATCACCTCTTCGTCGGCGGGTATCCGTTCTCGAATCAGCTGCTGCACCTCTTGCACGACCTCATTCAGGGCCGCCCCCGGTACCGTACCACCGGTTACATGAATTACCCGACTCTGGTTTTCCCGGTTGATATTGACCGGACCCGTTGTTTTTTCGTAGCGCGCAAAACTGGCCAGCGGTATCCGTCGGCCGCTGTTATTTATCACAAACACCTTGTCCAGATCAGGCATGGAATCACGGTCCTTTCGGTCGAGAATAGTCACTATGTCGAACTCGCTTCCACCATCACGAAACTGGGATGCTACCATCCCGTCGATATTGGCCCGCAGCTCCTGGCCCACAGTTGCAATATTGAGCCCCAGAGAGTAAAGCTTGTCCCGATCGATAAAAACCTCTATCTGAGGCAGCCCGTCCTTTAGGTCCACCGTCGGCTCCGTCACCTCGGGAATTTCACGGTCGATAAGATCTCGAATATCCTCAGCAATCTGCTTACCCTTTTCCAGGTCCTCGGTTTTTACCAAAATGTCGACGGGATTTGTGTTGCCCATCGGGCCTCCTCCTCCGCCGCCAAAGGAGAAAACCGCCCCCGGAAAATCGTTAAAGTGGTCCCGCAGAATCTGTTTTACCTCATCCGCCGTCTCAACCCGTTCGTCAAAGGGAGGCAGCTGTACCTGAAGGCTCCCGGTGTGGGTCTCCACCGATCCGGCAAAGCCGAAGAACCCCCGTCCACCTACTTCCATAATCAGCTTTTCGTACGTACTTACTTCCGATTTGACCACTTCCTCCATCTGTTTCAACACCGACTCGGTCGCCTCAAGCTTGGTGCCGATCGGTAGTTCCAGCTGCAGCTGCACCGAGTCCTGTGCCTGGGTTGGAAGAAACTCGTAGGAGGCATCTTTTAAAGAATACGCCCCCGCCCCCATTAGGCCGACTATCACCAGAATAGTGATAACCTTATGCCTCAGGACCACCACCAGCGAGCGCTGATACCCATGATCAAGCCCTGTAAACAGCCGGTTCATCCCATCGTCCAGCTTCTTGATAAAACCCTTGAGGGGCCGCTGCTTACGGCTGGTTATCGGCAGATAGTGGCTCGAGAGCACAGGAATCAGCATCATGGCCACCGCCAGCGAACTGGTCAGCGAAATTACAACCGTAAAGGAGAGGCTTGCCAGCAACTCACCTACCACATCCAGCTGATTCTTAAACAGTGCAACCGGCGCAAACACACAAATCGTAGTCAACGTCGAAGCAACAATCGCGTTGATCATCTCTTGGGTACCCAAAATCGCAGAGGCCGTCAACTTGGCCCCCTTCTCCCGGTACCGGTAAATATTCTCCAGAATAACAATGGAGTTATCCACCAGCATACCAATCCCAAGGGCAAGACCCGCCAGGGTCATAATATTAAGGGTCAGGTCGAAAAAGTACATCGTCAGAAGGGTAACCACCAGGCTAATGGGAATCGTCAGGCCGATAATAAAGGTACTCTTCAGGCTCCGGAGAAATACAAACAGAATCAGAACCGCGAATACCGCCCCCAGAATAGCGCTGGAGGAAACCTGGTTCAGGGAAGACTTGATGATATCGGTGGTGTTAAACACCTCCTCCACCACAATACCCTGGGGCACTTCGTTGTTGATTTTACCAAGACGGGTACGGACCTGCTCGACGGTCTGCACCGAATTGGTCCCGCTCTGCTTCTGCACCACGATCTGCACACCGGGTTCACCATTTATGAACACCAAGCTGCTGGGGTCCTTATAGCCGTCATAGACATTGGCAATATCCCTCAGACGGATGCTCTTCACCTCGGAGGGCACACCCATCGGATTGGGGGTCCCCCCCTTGTAGGAGATGACCGTATTTTTTATCTCACGGATACTGTCATACCGCCCGCTGGTCAGCACCAGATAGTTCTTGCTGCCCTCGGTAATGCTCCCCGCAGAAATCTGCACATTCTGCCCCCGCATCATATTGGCCACCTGACTCATGGTCAGGCCGTAGGCCGCCAGACGGTTCTGGGGAATCTCTACCCGGATGGCCCTCTCCCGGCCGCCGCTGAGGCTGGTCATGGCCACACCCTCAACCTGCTCAACCCGGGGCTGAACAATGTCCTCGGCAATCTGCCGCAGCTCCTCCGGCGTCCGCTGACCCGAGAGGGTCAAGCCCATAATCGGAATCATTGAAGGGTCAAACTTGAAGATCATTGGAGTCCCCGCCTCACCCGGTAAAAACCCCTTCACAAACTCCAGACTGTCACGGACGCTATTAGCCGCCTCGGCCATATTCGTGCCGTAGGAAAACTCCAGCATCACCATACTGTTGCCCTTCGATGAAGTAGAGGTAATGTTCTCCACACTGCTCACATTACTCATAGACCCCTCTAAGGGACGGGTAATGCTCTTCTCAACCTCCTCGGGACCGGCACCCTCATAATCGGTGAATACCACCAGAATCGGCGGGTCTATCTCCGGATACAGGTCAAGGGACAGGTCGGTGGCCGAGTAAATCCCCAGGCCGATGACCAACACAAAAATGATGAAAATCGTTGTCGGTCGATGAACAACCGTTTTCGTTATACTCATACCTTATTTCTCCCTAATCCAGCGTATCGGATTCAGAGAGCGGCTGTACCTGCTCAACCACCCGGACCTTCGAGCCGTCTTCCAACAGGGTCTGCCCCCGGTACACGACTTCCTCACCAGGCTCCAGGCCGGACTGAATCTCCAGCTTCTGGTCAATCTCGATCCCTGCACTCACCTTCCTCCGCTCGGCAATCCCGAGCTTAGTGCTTTCCTCGCTGCCGGCTTCGTCGTTGCCGGCTTCGGTCTCTGCTTCAGTGCCGGATGTGTCCGTTCCGGCAGCCGCGTCCCGGTTGACCACAAAGACAAAGTCCTCGCCGAACCGACGGACCAGACTCTCGGAGGGAATCTTCACCACCTTCGCCTTTTCTTCAGTAATTATTTTCACCTCGCCGAACATCCCCGACTTCAGTACATCCGTCCCGTCGGAAAGGGAAATCTTCAGCTCCAGGGTTCGTGAAACCGGGTCCACCACAGGACTAATCTCCCGCACACGCCCGGTGAAACTCCGAGAGGGATACGCCTCGAAGGTGATCTCCGCAGGAAGTCCCACCTGCATTTTAGAAATAAACCGCTCGGCCACATGAACCCTGATTTCCAGGTCATCCATCTTACTTACCTGGGCCACCGTCATCTGCTGGGACACCGTGCTTCCCACCTGTACCGGAAGCGCAGTAATCATCCCGCTAATAGGCGCCTTTACAGGACTTGCGGAAAACTGCATCCCCGGTCTCGACGGATCTACCTCGGCAATAACCTGGTCTTTACGCACCCGGTCGCCTACCTCTACATAGAGACTTGATAATTTTCCCGCAGTGTCAGGATAAGTATCAACCTTTGTTTTAGTGACCACATCACCGTTTACATCGATATAGTCTTTGATTTGCCCCCGAATAGACTGAATAGTACTGACGGCAAACACCGTCTGCTGTTCTTCACCGCCCTGACCGGGACCCTGACTGTTGCCTTGTCCTGCAGCTTGTACGCCCTTTTGGTCGCTGCTTGTTTCGCCACTTTTTTCGCTGCCGCCGGCCGGCCCCTCGAACATCTGCGATCCGAAGTAAATCCCTATCGCCAGCAGTGCCGCCACCAGCAGCACCACAACAATTATTCTAAACGCTTTCTTTCCCATCCCCTCTCTCCTCTACTCTTCAATAATCCGTTCTATATTTGTATTCAATTGGTATTCCAAATCGATCAGTGCAGACAAATAGGTGTATTTCTCTTTCAACACCTCAAGTCGCGCCTGTTTTAATTCGATCTCCGCGTTCTGCACCTCAAGCAACTCCTGGCTTCCGGCGTTATACGCATCCTCGGCCATCTCATAGGCCCTTCGCGCCCGCTCCACATTCAGCTGCAGGGTCTCAATGGTGTCCCTCGATTTTTCCAGCTGCTGCACCGTCGATTCAATCTCAAGCTGGGCCCCTTCAATTGCCTGCATCAGGCCGATTCTTGTTTTCGTAAGATTATCCTCAAGCTCCCTCAGCCCGACCTGGGTCTGAGAAAAGGGCAGCAGCCCCTCAAGCGACATGGCGATCGTCATCCTGAACATACCGCTGCGCTGACTCCAGTCATTCGAAATATCATCAAACCAGGGATCCTCCCAGGGATCACCGGAAAAGGCGGGATCCATGTTGTACCCCAAAATCAGAGAAGGAGTAAAGGCCTGCAGCTTTGTAGCCTCAACCTGATTATTCAACCCGGTAAGCGCATTCAACATTGATTGAATATCAAGGCGTCCTGTAAGATGCTCATCGATCAGCTTTTCCGCATCTACCTTCACCGGCTCGGCATCAATCGACCCCTCAAGCTCAAGCTCACTGTCAAGTGGAATTCCCAGGGTCATCTTGAACCCCTGAATCGCCTGGCGATACCCTAAATCAATGGACTTCAGCTGGGGCTTCAAATTTTCATAGGCTACCTGCGCATTCAGCACCGTAAGCTCCGGCACCATACCATTCTCATAATTTATCTGCGCCTGTTCATAACGCCGCTCGGCGGCATTGATATTTTCTACCATCAGCTGCCGGTTCTCCTGCATCAGAAGCAGATTGTAAAAACTCTTTTTCACATTCCGCTCAACCTGCTGCCTGGCCTGCTCATAAGAAATCCGCCCCCCCTGGTAATCCAACTGGGTAGCTCGAATCCCGTTAAACATGGCAATATTTAAAGTGAG
>CAZDFY010000068.1:0-17829 GCA_964504785.1 uncultured Sediminispirochaeta sp.
ATTACCCAGGGGCTTGCCAATCAATGATGCAGCTTATATAAGGGGAGTAGGAGGTTCGGCACAATGATTGAAAAAAACAGAGAATGGTATCGTGCCATATTTATCCGCCATTCCCGACGGAAGTATTCAAGCACCCCCATCGACAAAGAGAAACTCGATTCGCTGAGTGAGCTCATCGATGAATTGAACCGGAACACAAGAGGCGCCAGAATAGCCCTGGTCCGCACCCACGACGGGTCCATATTCTCGGGCATCCGCGGCGGGTATGGGGTCATCAAAGGCGCCCCCGCCTACCTCGCATTCATCGCCGAACCACAAACCCCCGGCAGTTACGAACGGCTGGGGTATACCGGTGAGGCGGCCGTACTCGAAGCAACCGCCTTAGGGCTTGGCACCTGCTGGGTTTCGGGAACCTTCGATCCAAAGGCCGCTGCCGGCAAGCTGGAGCTGAACGCGCAGGAGAATTTAGTCGCGGTATCACCCCTCGGCTATCCGAAGGACTCCTATTCCTTCACCGAGAAACTTATGAGCGGATTCGCCGGCAGCCGAAAGCGAAAACCCATTGAACAGCTGTACGCAGGCACCCCCCTTCAAGAGTGGCCGTCTTGGGCCCGCACCGCTGCCGAGGCAGCCCGAATTGCCCCGTCGGCGATGAACCGGCAACCTTGGATTTTCCGCTATGACGGCCGGGAGTTGAGTGTTGAAACCGCTGGAGCGGACAGTGGAGGGGCCGAAGTCCGGTACTCAAAGCGGCTTGACTGTGGAATTGCACTCAGACACCTGGAAATCGGTGTCCAACAAGAAATCAGAGAGGCAGTATCGGTGAATTTTTATCCGGCACCCCGGGTGGCGGGAATTTCTGTCAATTCACCTGTATAAAACACTTCCGACAGTTTCACCTCCGCCAATAATCACCACCATTCTCAGCAAGCTGGGCCATTTAAGCGACGCTGCCTTACACTACTTTTCTTATAAAAAATATTTCATTATTTAAACACTAAAAGCTTATAATACAGTTTTTTAGCTCTTCACTCAAGATTTTTTTTGACACACGCCAATAGTAGTGCAACAATAGATTAAACCTATCTTATAGTGAGGAGAGTCGTATGTTTGGTTTTCTATCCATTATCCCTCCCCTTGTGGCAATCGGGCTGGCGATTATCACAAGGCGTGTATTGATCTCTCTGTTTTTTAGTATCTGGGTTGGAGGACTGATTTTTAACGGAGGTGATCCCTTTGCCGCCGTTGGAACTACTTTCACCTGGATGAAGGATGTTATGACCGATTCCTGGAACGCACGCTTTCTGGTCCTGACGTCTCTGCTTGGTGTTGGCGCCGCTTTTATGTACAAAGTCGGCGGCTCTATTGCCTTGACCCGGGCATTGGAAAAGCAGATCAACAATCGCAGACGTTCTCAGTTGTTTACCTGGATCCTCGGTATTGTCGTTTTCTTTAATGACTACGCGAACTCGGTTATTACCGGTAACGCCTCCAAGGATATCAACGCTAAATACCGGGTATCCCGGGAAAAACTCTCTTATGTAATGGATGCGACCGCCGCTCCAATGGCCACCTTTGGACCAGTATCAGACTGGATCGGTTATCAGGTCTCCCTGCTTGCAGCTGCCTTTGCTACCGTCGGTATTGTAGGGACCCAGCCCTATTTCGCCTTTCTGCACTCGATGCCGTGGAACTTCTACTGCCTGCTGTCCCTTATTGCCGTTCCGATGATTATTTTCGGAAAGGATTTCGGTCCCATGGCCAAGGCGGAACTGCGGTCACTGAAAGAGGGAAAACTTATCCGCGAAGGTGACACCCCCCTCTCTTCGGTTGAAAACGACCTGGGAACACCGGTCCATCCCGAAAGGGCGAACGTACTCTATTTTATTCTTCCGCTGGTTACACTAATCGGCGTCGGCGTGTGGGCCCTGTGGTACACCGGAGGAGGACCCGAAGGGAAAACAATTATGGATGCCCTGGCCGACACCGCGGTAGACGTCGCACTTACCTGGGCGGCCTTCGCAATGTCCCTAGTAGGCCTGGTTCTGGCTCTCATCCAGCGAATGAGCTTCAAACAGATTGAAGAGACCATCCTTTCCGGTATCCAGACCATGCTTCCGGCACTGGTAATTATGGTACTGGCATGGTCCATCGGCACCGTCAGCGGCGAGCTGGGTACCGCAGACTATGTGGTGAATGCCACCAGAAGCTGGATGTCCGCCGGCATGCTGCCCTTCCTGATTTTTGCCGTCGGCATGTTTATCTCTTTCTCCACCGGAACATCCTGGGGCACCATGGCCATTCTCACCCCGATCGCTGTTCCTTTGGCCTATGAAATCGGAGGAATTGAATTGATCTACATCATTATCGGAGCGGTTTTTGCCGGAGCCATTTTCGGTGACCACTGCAGCCCAATTTCCGATACTACGGTCATGTCCTCCATATTCGCCGGTTCCGACCATATTGCCCACGTAAAAACACAGATCCCCTACGCCCTTGTACCTGCTGGTATTTCGGCAGTACTGTATCTGCTTTCGTCCTTTGTGCCGAGCGTATGGATCCTGTTGGTGGTCGGCATAGTGGCAATGTTCTTTATTTTTCGCTTTCTGGGAAACAGATACCAGAAAAAGCACTTTACGCCGGAGGAAGCTGAACTTATCAACTCCGTCGGAAAAATTACACCCCTTGAGGGATACTAAAAAATCATTCTACGGGCCTGGCACAACGCCGGGCCCTTTTTTATACTCTTAAGTATGAACTCACTCCGCACACTCTACAATCCGTCATTTTTTCAAGGCCGCCTTTCCTACACTGGGTATTTTGAAGGGTGGTACTTTAAACAGGTATCCACGGACCTGCAGCATGTATATGCCATTATCCCCGGTATAGCCCTCGGCACCCGCCCGGAAGAACGCTACGCCTTTATACAGGTAATCGACGGAATGAGCGGAGAAACTCATTTTATCCGGTATCCCTTGGAAGAATTTGAAGCCTCAGACAAAGAGTTTCAAGTGAAGGTCGGAAACTCGAAGTTCAACAACTCCTATATCGATCTGAACATTGATAACCCGGAACTCACTCTGAGGGGCCGCATTGAGTTCATAGACCCTGCCCCCTACCCATCACGCCTGCTGAGTCCCGGTATCATGGGCCGTTACAGCTTTGTTCCCCGGATGGAATGCAAGCACGGGCTGGTCTCCATGGACCACGGCCTTGAAGGAGAGTTCCAGGTAAACGGCACGTCTGTCAATTTTACCGGAGGCCGCGGCTACATCGAGAAGGACTGGGGGACCTCCTTCCCGGAATCCTGGATCTGGATGCAAAGCAATAACTTTACCCGCCCCGGCACATCCTTCATGCTTTCGATAGCCAAGATCCCCTGGATGGGAAGCTCGTTTATTGGCTTTCTCGGTTTTCTGAAGATTGGTGATACACCCCGATTTTTCGCAACCTACAACGGCGCAAAAATTGTACACATAAAGAATCTGAGCCGCCGGGATGCCCAGGGCACCACCGAGGTGGAGGGAGTCGAGCTCAGTATCGAAGGAAAGTCCCCCTCCGGCCGCGATAAACTCAAAGTCCGGGCCGAATCAACCCGCCGGGGAGCCCTAAAATCTCCGGTGAGCGGCCGTATGGAAAGTTTCATAAAGGAAAGTGTCGACGCGGAAATACAAATCGAGTATTACTCTCCCGAAAACAGCAGTTCAGAGGTCCCTTCCTTCAGCGACACCGGACGCCGCGGCGGACTGGAAATTGTGGAGCACATTTTTTCGCACTTTCAGAAACCTTGAATCTTCCCCCAAAAAGTCGCTCCAGGGGCTTGCCTTCTTCTAAAAATTACCTTACTGTTTCTCTATGACTTGTTTCTACGCAACGAAACACAACCTACCTTCAATGATGTACGCACAATAACCCCGCCGCCTCCTTCCACCCGCCCCCGGCGTATACGGTAGGGGGCGTCGCAGTAAGGAGGCCTTTATGCCGATAAATATTCCTACTACCCTGCCCGCCAAAACCGCCCTGGAACAGGAAAACATCTTTGTGATGACCGAAGAACGGGCTCGCCACCAGGATATCCGCCCCCTCAAGATTGCGGTGGTTAACCTTATGCCCACAAAGCTGGCCACCGAAACCCAGCTGCTGCGTTTGCTGAGCAACAGCCCCCTGCAGGTGGATGTGGAACTGGTACATCCCGCCTCGCATGAATCCAAAAACACCGATGCCGAGCACCTGCAGCGCTTCTACACCTCCCTCGAACATATCCGAGCGGAGCGCTACGACGGAATGATCATTACCGGAGCCCCGGTAGAAACCATTCCCTTTGAAGAGGTGGATTATTGGCAGGAGCTGGCGGACATTATGGACTACAGCCGCCGCAATGTGTACTCAACCCTGCATATCTGCTGGGGGGCCCAGGCTGGACTCTATCACCACTACGGGGTACCAAAGTATCCACTATCGAAAAAGCTTTTCGGCGTATTCCAACACCGGCGTTACGACAACAATATGCCCCTGTTCCGCGGCTTTGAAGACTATTTTCCCGTACCCCACTCCCGTTACACCGAAATTCGTGCCGAGGATATAGCCGCCCGCCCTGAATTGGACCTGCTGGCCGCCTCGGAAGAGGCGGGGATCTGCGCTGTTTCGGCTTACCGGGGAAGACAGATCTTCATTACCGGCCACCTGGAATACGATACCGGCACCCTCGCCGCCGAGTACCGTCGCGACGTGGCTAAGGGTCTGGACATCACCGTCCCGCGCCACTACTTTCCCGACGACAATCCCCAGGCCCCGCCGACGGCGAGCTGGCGGGCCCACGCCCACCTGCTGTTCACCAACTGGCTGAATTACTATGTCTACCAGGCCACCCCCTACAACCTGGGTGAGCTTGAAGAGATACCCGGCCGCCGGAAGGCGGCACCCCATACCATTGCGAAAGGAGACAAAAAATGAGCACTACTAGCTATCGTTTCGAAACCCAGGCCCTGCACGGAGGACAAGTTCCCGACCCCGCTACCGGCTCCCGGGCGGTACCGCTCTACCGCACCACCTCCTACGTCTTCGACAGCGCCGAACACGCCGCCTCACTGTTTGCCCTGGAAACCCCCGGTAATATCTACACCCGCATCGGCAACCCCACCCAGGCAGTGATGGAGGAACGGCTGGCCCTGCTGGAAGGCGGGGCTGCAGCAGTGGCGGTGGCTTCCGGTACCGCCGCAGTGTTCTACAGTATTCTGAACATAGCGGGTCAGGGCGATGAGATCGTCTCGGCCAGTAACCTGTACGGCGGCACCTACACCCTGTTCAGTACCACCCTGCCGGCCCTGGGCATCAAAGTGAACTTCGTCCCACCCGGCGATCTCGAGGGCGTAGCGGGGGCCATCAACGAGCGAACCAAGGCAGTGTACACCGAAACTATCGGCAACCCAGGCCTCGATGTAGCCGACATCCCCGCCCTCGCGGAGATCGCCCACAAGGAGGGGTTGCCCCTTATAGTCGACGCCACCTTCTCAACGCCCTACCTGCAGCGGCCTATCGAACAGGGCGCCGATATCGTGCTGCATTCGCTGACCAAATGGATCGGCGGCCACGGCACGGTTATCGGCGGGGCGGTAGTCGACAGCGGAAAGTTCGACTGGGCCGCCGACTCCACCCAACGCACATCCCGCTTTCCCGTGTTCACCGAGCCCGACCCCAGCTACCACGGCATCCGATGGGCCCTGGATACCGGAGAGAACGCACCGATCTGCTTTGCCGTGCGGCTGCGTACCGTACTGCTGCGTAACACCGGCGCGGCCATCAGCCCCGACAACGCTTGGCAGCTGCTGCAGGGCATGGAGACCCTGCCGCTGCGGATGGAGCGCCACTGTGAAAACGCCCTGAAAGTGGCCCGCCACCTGGAAAAACACCCGCAGGTGGCCTGGGTACGCTATCCGGGACTTGCGAACGACCCGTCTCACGAAACTGCCGGTCGCGTACTGGAGAACGGATACGGAGGTATGGTGGTCTTCGGCGTGAAAGGCAAGCAGGACAACAAAGCCGGCAGTAAAACCAGCGGAGCCCAAGGCGCCGGCGGTCCGGCTGCCGGTAACCCGGCCGCCGACATTGAAGCCGCCCGCCTGGCAGGCCGCCGCTTCATCGAAGGGCTGAAGCTCTTCAGCCACCTGGCCAACGTGGGCGACGCCAAGAGCCTGGCCATCCACCCCGGCAGCACCACCCACGCCCAGCTGTCCACCGAAGAGCAGCTGGCCGCCGGCGTCAAACCGGAGCTGATCCGTCTGTCCATCGGCATCGAGCACATCGACGACATCATCGCCGACCTGGACCAGGCCCTGAAGGCTGCCGGCGGCTGAGCCTAACCTATATGCTGATAAAAATTGTGGCGGTACGCACTCGGGCTGTAACCCGTATGCTGTTTAAACACCTTTGAAAAATGAAATTCGCTGTAAAAATACAACTTGCGGCTGATGGTGTAGATCGGTTGATCGGTGTTTATGAGCATTGAAACGGCCGCCTCAATTTTTAACTTACGGTAATACTTCATCGGCGTCATCGACATCTTCTGCCGGAACAGCCGAACCAGGTATGACTGATTAAGATCCAGCTTGCGGGCCAACTCGCTTAAACTTATATTTCCCATAACCGCGTTTTGCAGTATCCGCAGTGCTTTTTCTATATGCTGATTGCTCTCCGAACCGTAGTGAAATTGCTGTAAACCGTCGGACAGTTGGTAGAGAAAGCTCATGAATTGATACTCCGCCGACCGCTTCAGCAGGGCGTGGGTCGACATGCCCTTCTCTTTGATCTCCTCAAAGAAAAAGCGGTAGTTTGTGCCGATTTTATACACGCTGCGACTGTCTATATGCTCTTGCAGCAGCTGCCATACCTCCTCTGAAGGCGCTACATGAAAAAGTATCGCATAGTATGAAACCGGATGATCGAGATCATTGGCCACTATCGAATGATATTCCTCCGGAAGAGTAACAAACAGATTGCCGGGATTGATGGCATCCCGATTGTTTCCGTTTATAAAGCTGCCGTTCCCTTGAATGAAATAATGTAACTCGAACTCACCGCTCTCATGCTTATGGTACCGACCATGCCATCTGATCTCGGCTTTTCGCTTCATTTGATATACAAATACGACGTCTCTGATAAGCATATGTCAATTTTATACATGCTTCCTCAATATTGTCCATTCACTTTCTAAGTTTATTATCTAAAAATGAATATAAGCATTAAGGAGGCCTGCATGAAAACAGTTGTTGGAATCGATAACGGCACTCAAAGTACAAAAGTTATATTTTATGATATTGAAAACCACCGTATTGCCGCAATCGGGCGTTCATCTCACGATCTCATCTCCAACGATCAGGGACGCCGCGAACAAAAAGCCGAATGGTGGCTGCAGGCCCTGCAAGAATGCTTCGCTCAAGTTGATCCCCGGATAAAGCAGAGCGCAGTGGCCCTTGGGGTCAGCGGACAACAGCACGGTTGTGTCCCCTTGGATGCAGAGGGTGCACCGGTCTATAACGTAAAACTCTGGAACGATACCGAAACCGCCGCAGAGTGCGCAGAGATAACTGCAGCCTTCGGCGGAGAGGATCAGCTAATAAAACAAGTCGGCAATCCGATCCTGCCGGGCTTTACTGCCGGAAAGATTCTCTGGCTTAAACGGCACCAAGCCCAGGCTTATCAGCGATTGGCGCATATTCTGCTGCCCCACGACTACCTCAACTACTACCTTACCGGAAAGTACTACACCGAAGCCGGCGACGCCTCCGGAACCGCCTACTTTAATATCTATACGCGCAAATGGTCACAATCGGTGCTCGAAGCCATAGACAGCGACAACGACCTGCTTTCGAAACTGCCGGTGCTTATCGAGAACCATGCAATTGGCGGTCGCCTCTTACCCGAACGAGCGGAACAGCTCGGGCTTCCCGCCGGCATTCCGGTTGCATCCGGAGGGGGCGACAATATGATGGGTTCTATCGGAACCGGGGCGGTTAGCGAAGGCATTATTACTATCAGTTTGGGAACCTCCGGCACAGTATACAGCTATCGCAACCAGCCAATGGTCGACCCAGGACAGAGGCTGAGTGCCTTCTGTTCTTCCAATAACGGCTGGCTGCCGCTTTTGTGTACAATGAACTGTACAGTTGCCGTCGAACAATTTCGGTGCTTATTACAGAAAAGCGTGCAAGCAGCCGACTCGCTGGCCGAAACCGTACCGCCGGGTTCGGAGGGACTCATCACTTTACCCTTTTTCAACGGAGAGAGAACGCCGAACCTTCCTTACGGCAAGGGCTGTCTCTGCGGCATGAACGGCAGCAACCTCAGTGAGGCACATATGCTGCGCTCCGCCATGGAAGCGGCCGCCTTCGGACTAAAGCTGGGCCTGGATGCCTTTCGCGAACAAGGCCTATCGCCTGAATCGGTACATTTAATCGGCGGCGGCTCCAACTCAAAGGTATGGCGCCAAATAATTGCCGATGTGCTCGACACTCCGGTGCAGTGTCCGCTTACCGAAGAGGCGGCCGCCCTCGGAGCGGCACTCCAGGCTTTGTGGGCTTTAGGCGGCGGAGAATCCTCATTGGAGGAGATTGTCAAAGAACATGTACAGTTTGACAGCGATAAATACACCCGGCCGATCGCATCAAATGTGAGCGCGTATCAGCCGGCCTACACACAATATACCCGTTATATTGAGGCGCTTACGCCTCTGTTTACATAACACAGTTATTTAAGAGGAGGATACAATGTCGGAGTATTACATTGGGAATCAAGAGTTTTTCAAAGGTATCGGAAAGATTAAGTATGAGGGGCCGCAATCGGATAATCCTTTGGCCTTCAAGTTTTATGATTCGGAGAAGGAGATCGCCGGCAAGAAGATGAAAGACCACTTCAAATTTAGCCTGGCCTATTGGCACTCCCTTACCGGAAAAGGATCTGATCCCTTCGGGGAAGGTACCATCAGCCATCCATGGGAAACGGACGATCCGTATAAAACGGCAGTTAATAAAGCCGATGCCTGCTTTGAGATTACTACCAAACTTGGCCTTGAATATTACTGCTTCCACGACCGAGACGCCGCGTGGGAGGGCGCTTCACCTGCGGAATCCGAGAAAAATCTTCAGAAAGTAACCGAGCTGCTGCAGGAGCGGCAGAAGGCTACCGGGGTACAACTGCTGTGGAATACAGTTAATGCATTCACCCACCCCCGTTACGCCAACGGAGCGGCTACGAATCCGGATTTTGATGTACTGGCCCACGCCGGAGCCCAGGTAAAAGCCGCCCTGGATGCAAATGTGGCCCTCAATGGTCAAAACTACGTCTTTTGGGGCGGGCGTGAAGGCTATATGAGCCTGATAAACACCGACATGAAGCGCGAAAAAGAACACCTGGCCGCCTTTCTAGGGCTGGCCCGTGACTATGGACGGAAACAAGGCTTTAAGGGAAATTTCCTCATCGAACCCAAACCGATGGAGCCGACTACCCATCAGTACGACTACGATGCCGCCACGGTACTTGGTTTTCTGCAGGCTACCGGTCTCGATTCGGATTTTCTTCTGAATATTGAAGCCAATCATGCAACCCTGGCCGGACATAAGTTTGCCCATGATCTGCAGGTAGCCGCCGACGCCGGTATGCTGGGTTCAATCGATGCGAACCGCGGTGACCTGTTTGTCGGCTGGGATACCGATCAGTTCCCCGCGGATGTATACGATACGGCCGAGGCGATGCTGGTAGTATTAAAGAGCGGTGGACTCAAAGGCGGCGGGTTCAATTTCGATGCAAAACTGCGAAGGAACTCAACCGATCCGGAAGATCTGTTTCTGGCCCACATCGGCGGAATGGACACTTTTGCTCTTGGCTTGATAATGGCAGACAAAATTATGCGCGACGGTCGCCTTGATGCACTGCGCAGCCGGCGCTATGCCTCATTTGATTCGGGAAAAGGCCGCGAGTTCGAGCAGGGTAAACTGACCCTGGAAGATCTGGCCGCATACGCGGAGAGCCGGGGCGAACCGCAGCACACCAGCGGAAAACAGGAACTCTGCGAAAACATTCTCAACCAAGTTATATTCGGATAATAAAACCAGCGCCCGTCCGAAGGCAGCTGCCGACGGATGGGCTTATTTATATTCAAAAGATGAGTATGGCTACTAAACCAGAAGGTGCCCAACAATACGGTGGAGGTGCCGCATCAATTCAGCACGTATCCCTTGGCGGCCTCCACCGCCTGGCTTGTGATTGCCATCGAAAACCTGCTCGAACCTCAGGACCGGGCCCTGTTTTGGAGTTATGAATGACCTGGCTTGGTAAAGCTGGAGCGGCCAGACCGCCGAACCGGACGGATTGCCACTTCTCCTTTCCATCGGATTCTCATACCCTCTGCAACGGGCGCTATGCCACTATAAGATTGAATTTTTGTAATAAAGTAATTATTAATTTCCTTATATGCAGTATGTTTAAAGTGACAGATCCGGCTTTCGCCGGTGTTATATTAATTGAAATGTGGAAGGGATCCCATGGAGATCGACATAGCCGCGTATTACGAGAGATACGGGCCGATGGTACTCAGACGCTGCAGGTTTCTCCTCAAGGATGAAGAACGGGCGCTGGATGCCATGCAGGAGGTTTTTGTTAAATTGTTGGAGAACCAGCACCGACTTGAGGGGACGTATCCGTCGAGTTTGTTATATCGTATTGCTACTAATGTATCTTTGAATATGATCCGCTCAAAATCCAGGAGAAAAACAGATACTAATCCGGATTTGATTGAGGGGATTCCCGGAAGCGAGGATATTGCCGAACAGACGGCGGTGAAAGATTTTCTCGATCAGCTCTTTCAATCCGAGGAGTCGAATCTCAAGAGCAAGGCTTTCGGCAAACCTTCCACCCGGGAGATTGCGGTGATGTACTACCTCGACTCAATGACCTACGAGGAGGTGGCCCGGGAGACGGGCCTCTCGGTTTCGGGGGTCCGCAAGCGGCTGAGGACTTTGAAAAAGAAAGCGATACAACTCGAGGGGGTAGCACATGCCGAAACTTCCTGATTGGAAACTTGAACGATATGTTCTCAGAGAGCTTCCGGAAGAGGAACTTCAGGAAATTAACCGCCGACGGGAGACAGATCCGGAGTTTGACTTGGAAATGAAACAGGCGGAAACTGAAATCGAGGAGTCCAACCGGAAAATCCTAAGCCGCTATTCCGCCGACGAGATGGCGGCGAAGATTCGAAGGCGGGCTGAAGCCGCTGACACAATTGATACCGCCCCTGAGGAGCAGGACCGTCAGCGGGAGGAAGCAGAGACGAATTCGGAGAGCACGGTATGGCACCCGGTGTTCGCTTTACCGAGGGTTGTATTTCCGGCAGCAGCTGCAGCGGCCTTGGCCCTTTTTATTCTTTTTTCCGGGCAGTTTTCCTATCTTGGGCTTCCGGGTTTGAACAACGGAGCCGGCGGCATGGAGGGGGCTTACGAATCTTTCGAATCTTTTGAGTCGGGGATTCGACTTAAGGGCATGGAAAATATGGAGCCGGGGATCCGGGTTTTTCGCAGGACCAAAGATGGAGAGACGGAACTCCTAAAACCGCTGGACCATGCCTCCGAGGGGGATCTGCTGCAGTTGGGTTTTCTCACACCCCGGGCCGAATATGGGGTACTGTTTTCTGTCGACGGCAGGGGAGTAGTGACCCTGCATTCACCCTCTTCAACCGACAAGTCCGCCGAACTCGCCGATGAAGGCCCTGTACTGCTCGACACCGCGTACCGCCTCGACGATGCCCCCCGCTTTGAGCGTTTTTACCTGGTAAGTTCTGATACATTTTTATCATCAGGAGATGTTATAGATATGGTGCGTGATTATATAGACTCAGAGGGTCGGTTACCGGCCACCAGTAATGCCTTGAACTCAACAAAGAAGCTCTCCGAAATTTCCGAGGGGAAGGTCAAATGGTACATTTTTACTCTGAAAAAATAGAAGTTCTTCGGTCAAAAACAACTCCCACCGGCGGTCGTAGCAGTGGAGCAGCAGATTCTGATGCGTGTAAAGCCCCATCCAACCGCGGCTTCCCCGGTACACATATCCTCACCCTTCTCTTCATTGCGGCATTTTTCTGGGGTATGGCTGATTCGACTGCGGTCCTTGGAGCGATCGAGACTACAGGATCTGTTAAAACGGCCGGGTCTGACGGGCCCGTTGAAAACACCTCCGGTACAGTACAAAAGGGTGAAATCGAAGCTGAAACAAATCTTAAAGGCAAGGGCAAAAACCCGAACATCCGACGTTTTTCTATTCTCGTAGGGGCCAACAACGGTGGACCAAACCGGGAAACCCTCAGGTATGCGGTCTCCGACGCCCTTGCACTGAGGGATATTTTTACCTCGATGGGCGGCATAGAAGGCGAGGATTGTATAGTGCAGATTGATCCAGACAGGAATGAACTGCTGGATGCTTTGGGCAGAGTGGAAACCATGGCATCCGAGGCCCATTCTACTGCCCGGCGGGTCGAGGTTATTTTCTATTACTCGGGGCACTCCGATGTAGAAGGCCTTTTGCTGGGGGGAGAACACCTTCAGTATAAAACGCTGCGCGGCAGGTTCGACCGGATTCCCGCGGATGTCCGCATCGCAATTCTCGACTCATGCTTCTCAGGGGCCTTCACCAGATTGAAGGGAGGTAGTACCCAAGCTCCTTTTTTAACGGATCCCGGATATGACATGAAGGGCTACGCCTTTCTCTCTTCAAGCTCTTCCAATGAGGCATCCCAGGAATCAGACCGACTGAAAAGCTCCTTTTTCACCCACTATTTGGCAGCAGGATTGCGGGGCGCCGCCGATCACAACAATGATGATAATGTTACCCTCAACGAGCTTTACCAGTTTGCATACAATGAGACCCTCTCTCGCACGGAAAAAACCTTCGCAGGTCCACAACATCCGAACTACAGCATACAAATGAGCGGCACCGGCGATGTGGTGATAACCCGCGTGCGAAGCGGTGGTTCGGTATTAGTTTTACCTGAATATATAGGCGGACGTGTTTCAATTCATAATTCCCGGGCAAAGCTAATTGCCGAAATAAGAAAAGAACCCGGTCGAAACACCAGTTTTGCCTTGAAACCCGACCGTTACACCGTGTTGTATGAAGCAGATGGAGCTTTGCATGAAGCAAAAATCAATCTGACCTATGGAAGTGAAATTCATCTTGCCAGGGATGATTTTTCTGTAGCCGCCTATGAATATACCAGATTACGGGGTGGCCCCCGCCCACCTGGATCAGTCGCCGATGGTTCAGCTTCCGGCGGAGCATCCGCCGAATATAGAAGTGTGCCTTTTTCCTTTTCCCCGGCACCGATAAAAAACTACTCGGACAAAACTGTGCACAGTGCCGCTCTGGGTCTCATGGGTACCTATTCCACGGTCCTTGACGGTATCAGCGTAAGTGCAGGCGTGGGAGTTGTGGAAGAAGACGCCCGCTGGCTTATGGCCCATGCCCTAGGAAATTATGTTCGTGGCGATGTAAGCGGAATACAAGCTGCAGGTCTCGGTAACATTGTAGAAGGAAAATTTGACGGTATTCAGAACTCCGGAGGATTAAACTACACCGCAGGGGATTTTAAAGGTATCCAGTCTGCTGTGATAAACGGAGCAGGCCGAATAGACGGCATACAGGTCGGCGTAATAAACTGGGCCGGCCAGGTAGACGGTATGCAGGTTGGTGTGGTGAATCTCACAGGTGAGATGAACGGAGTACCAGTAGGTTTAATAAATATCTCAAAAAACGGTGGAATAGAGCTTCAAGGCTATACCGGCGGACAAACCGATTTTAATACCGCCCTTCTGTTTCGCTCGGGCAATATCTACACCCGCTTTACCTCGGGCATCTCCGCCGGCAAGGACTCCCGTATTCACACCGGATCTACCTCTGCAGAAGCCTCCTTCGGCCTTCATTTCGGCGCCCGAATTCCCCTACGCCGCTTTTATATTGACATCGACTTCGGAGCCTCTACCTTGGATTTCGGGAAATCGGGCATATTTATGGAACCCTATGATGAGAGTTCGGAAGACCTTCTGGCCCCACAAGCCCGCGGGGTGCTCGGCTTTGCTCTCACTACACGAATTTCTCTCTTTGCAGGAGCAGGCATATACTACCCGATCGATATCTCCATTCCCGAAGAAGCCGGCCCCGTTGAATCACTATTTGTAGCAGGCACATCTTTCAGAGTTTTTTAAAAAATTTCTCCTATCTTGGTGACAGTTTTCTCCTGTACCGGTGTTTCAATCGGTGCAGGAGGATAAAATGAAACAAAATAAAACAATTATTCTGACTTTAATCTCACTTATCTTAGTATCTATCGGTTCGGTATATGCCGAAGAATCCCAGGAAGCTGAGCACCACGATCTCTCCTTTCATATTTTCTTTCCCCTCAGCACAACCAACAACCGAGAAGACACAAGCAACATCAATGTAAGTATTCTCTACAGCCGGATGGGAGAAGTAAACGGCATAGATGCGGGCCACGGCGTTTCCTGGATTTCCGGTGATATGATCGGTATACAGGGAAACGGCGGCGTAGCCTTTGTAGGCGGAGATCTCCATGGAGTAAGCGGAACCGGTGTAGCAAGTATAGTGAGGGGCAATGTACATGGAATCCAAGGCTCGGGAGTGCTTAACTGGGCCGGCGGAACAATGCAAGGAATCCAGGCCGCCGGGGTAGTGAATGTGGCGAAGGAAGTGCAGGGTATGCAGGTTGGTGTAGTAAACCTGAGCGAAGAAATGCACGGGATGCCTGTCGGATTGATTAACATCTCGGGTAACGGGGGAATTCAACTTTCCGGCTGGCACAGTACCCTCACCGAAGCAAATACCGGAGTACGCTTCAGGGCCGGCAGTTTTTACACCTTATTCGGATTCGGTTTGAAAAGCGACAGCTATGCTGATATATCCGAAGCTCTAGAGACCGCTGAAGAAATCTCCCACTCCCTTGCATTCGGTATTTCGCTACCCGCTACCGGCTTCTTCGCCCTGAATGCGGATGCGGGAGTAGTCAATATAGACCGTGACCGTTTATTCAAGTTTGATGAGGGAATCGATCAGATCGGCTTTCGCGGCAGGGCTATGATAGAGCTGCGCCTCTTCGGGGGACTCTCGGTTTTTGGTGGCGCAGGCACCGCCTATATGGTCGATGCAATCGAAGAACCGGAAGAAGGGGACATCGAAAATGGAATATGGGAAGACTTCTACTTCCTGGGCGGAGGTATAGAGTTTTAACCCCAGGCGCTGCCATAGTTACTTTGTATAGCCGACGCTACTACTTGAAATACATCATAATCGTTCTATACATTGTAGAGATGGATGACAAAAAAGCAGCTGTGGTAATTGCAGCACACCATATCAATAAAACCTACGGTACTTTACGTGCGGTAAAGGACGTAGGTTTTACTATTAGAAGGGGAACCTGCGTGGCCTTTCTCGGGCCGAACGGTGCCGGTAAAACCACCGTAATGAAAATCCTTTATGGAAAGGGAGAGCCTGATCTCAACCCCGAGACCCGGATCAACGTGTTTGGGTACGATCCCCGGAGAGAACAACTGCAGATAAAAAAGCTCTCAGGAGTTGTTACCCAGGAAGACAGTCTCGACGAAGAGCTGAATGTAGAACAAAATCTTCAGGTATATGCAAGGTTCTACGGAATGCGCAGGCGCCGGGCCTCCGCACGAATAGATGAGCTCCTCGAGTTTATGGAGCTGAGTGAGAAGAAACGATCCCGTATAAAGGAACTCTCCGGAGGTATGAAGCGCCGCCTGGTCATAGCCCGCTCGCTCCTCGGCGAACCCTCGCTTCTTATACTCGATGAGCCTACTACAGGCCTCGACCCACAGGTGCGGCAACTTATTTGGGACCGCCTGCACTTGTTGAAACGAACCGGCGTCACCATTCTTCTGACAACTCACTATATGCAAGAGGCTGCCCAGCTTGCCGAGGATCTGCTAATTATGGATCACGGCAAAGTGCTTCTCACCGGCGCCCCGCACCAATTGCTTTCGGAACAAATTGAACCATATGTACTTGAACTTAAGAATAAACAGCGCTCCGGAGAGATAGAGCCTGAATTCGGCCACGAAAAAATCCGCAAGGAGGAGTATGCCGAACGTATTCTTTATTATTCCCATAACAACGGCATACTGAATTCCCTCATCGGCGGTCTCACTCCCAGTGAATATCACATCCGTCAAACCGACCTCGAGGACCTGTTTCTCAAAACCACCGGGAGGAAGCTGAATGAACTCCAGTGATATACCTTCTAAGGGGCCTTCTAAGGGGCCTTCTAAAAACGCCCCGACGGCCGCCCCGAAGTATGGACCTTCTGGGCAAAGCCCGATTACACCGCAGATTCGCCGGGTTACGGTCGCAAAACCTCCCCTTCTATCACGTCTCTACGCGGTATGGTACCGCCATGTTCGCGTATATGCCCGAAATATTATCAGCAATGGTCTGCCGCCGTTTTTAGAACCTCTGGTTTTTTTAGTCGGAATTGGTATGGGCCTCGGCGCCTATCTTACCCAGATGGAGGGGGTCCCCTTTCTCGAATATCTGGCCACCGGCCTTCTCATGACCACGGCCATGTTTACCTCCGCCTTTGAGTGCTCCTTCGGGACCTTCATTCGTCTCGAATATGAAAAGGCCTACGACGGGATGCTGGCCGCGCCGATTACCGTCTGGGACCTCCTTGTTGGAGAAATCCTGTGGGCGGGGACCAAGGGCTTTTTCTTCACCCTGGCCGTCCTCATGGTGATATACGGATTTGGAATCCTGCCAATCGGCCTCTCCCTGGTAACTCCCTTTATAGGATTCTTTACCGGAACAATGTTCGCCGCTCTCTCGCTGCTGGTCACAAGCTTTGTGAAGAACATCAACCACTTCAATTTCTATTTTTCCGGCTTTATTTCGCCGATGTTCTTCTTTGCCGGGGTTGTTTTTCCCGTTAGCAATCTACCGAAAATTGTCCGGCCGATTTCGGAAGCCCTTCCTCTCACCCATGCGGTACGCCTTACCCGAGCCTTTAGCTTTCCGGGGGAAGTGACCTTTTTGTGGGCCGACGTGGTGTATATCCTGCTGTTTACCCTGATCATTGGATTTTTAGGGGTCCGCCGGCTGAAACGGCGACTGATAGACTAGGCACGCTAAGCTGAACTTGCTCAACCTCATCATGAAAGGTTGCGGTAGTGCTGTGTTTTTAGCAGAAAGGCGGGAAACACAAGCCTTAAAATAGCCTTTTACTACGCCGATAGAATCGTGACTACAATACTGCGGCTGCTCCTTGGTCCATCAAACTCACAGAAGAAGATGTTCTGCCATGTCGAAAGCCCCATCTTTCCGTCAATTATTGGGATAGTTTCACTGGGTCCGACTATCCCCGATTTGAGATGCGCATCGCCATTTCCGTCTTGCCGGTCATGCTGCCATATCCCCTTCGGCATCAGCTTCCGCAGCAGTGAAATTACATCACTCTGCACACTGTCGTCCCAATTTTCCTGGATCATAATGCCGGCGGTAGCTCCTTGAGCATATACATTGACTAATCCATTGCTCACTCCACTGCTAACAACTTCCTCTTCTACCTGCTGCGTGATGTCGTAGAGGGCTTCTTGGCTATTTGTTTTTATAGATATTATCATCTTCTCTTCCCAGTTGTACGAAGCTTGGTGGCAAAATAAACATATGCCTCTTCACTATATGTAATTAGTTTTTCGAAAAAGATCAAATTTTTAAATGTTTCCGTCACAATTTTTTACAATTCATTAACCACCAAGGTTC
>CAZDFY010000069.1:0-17652 GCA_964504785.1 uncultured Sediminispirochaeta sp.
GTCGGGCTGCTGGATTAAGTACAACATCAGGCCGGCTATTCAGCCGGCCTTTTTTATTTTCTGTAATTTTGGGCGGGCACAACTTGACGGACCGAGGCGTGCCGGGAATGATTCAGGCGGGTGGCTTTAGGACAACAGTGCCCGGGCGATTTCCCGGTAGATATCCTTGGCTTTGATGATGTCTTCGAGCAGGATGTGTTCGTCCACCACGTGGGCCATATTGAAAGGGGCTGGGCCGATCCCGATGGTGGGAATGCCGCGCCGGCCGGCGCTCTCGCTGCCGTCGGTACAGAAGGGGTAATAGTTGATTCGTGTCTTGTGGCCAAGCGCGCGGCAGGCTGCCAGGGCGGTTTGTACCGGTTCGGCGCTTTCGGGCAGCACCCAGCCGGGAAAAAAGCGTTTTTCGGATAAAGTAGCCCCGGTATAGGTGGTCTCGGTCGCATGCTTTATCGCCGCGCTGGCTTTAAATCTGTTGTCCTCGGCTGCCAAACGGCTGATGATCTGCTGAATCGGGCCGAGCACATCCTCTTCGGATTCGTTGCTTACCAGACGGCGGTCATAGGTAGCCCGGCAGCTGTTCGGAATAACCGATGAACCGGGATAGGGTGCAGAAATAATGTCGGTGAGCTCTAACAGGCCGCGGCCCAGATGCTCACAGTGCTTCATTTCGATTTTTTCGATTTCCGGCAGCAGCGACACCATGTGGCTGACGGCGTTGATACCCCGCTCCGGTGTAGCGGAGTGGGCGTTCTGCCCTTCGGTTTTGATGACGATTTCGGCACGGCCCTTTTGACCGATGCACAGGTCGAAGTCGCTCGGTTCGCCCAGTACGACGCACTTGGGTTTGATGTGATCGAGCACCTTGCCGAGTCCGACTCCCTCCAGGGTTTCTTCGAAGACCACTGCGGCGACATACACGTCGCCGGTGAGCCTGTCTTTATGGGGAATGAGTTCGGCTATGCCGTGGATCATTGCAGCCAGGGCGCACTTCATGTCGGCAGTACCGCGGCCGTAGAGTTTTCCGTCTTTTATGGTTGCCGAGAAGGGGGAATCGCTCCAGCGCTCCGGCGAGGGTACGCCGACGGTGTCCATGTGCCCGTCGAAGAGGATCGCGCTGTGGCCTACGGCTGCGGGCTCGGCGATGCCCTGGCCCGATACCCGGGCTGCACCTTTGTTCCGGCCGGCACAGATACAGCCGATTACGTTGCCGTATTCATCGCTCCACACCTGATCGTAGCCGAGCGTCCGCATTTCAGTCAGAACAAGAGCAGCCGCCTCGGCCTCCTGCCCGGACAAGCTCTGAGTGCGGATAAGTTTTCGGCAAAAGTCGATCAGTTGTTCAGGATTCATTGCTGTTCTCCATGTACTTTTAGATCCATAGTTTTTTAGTTGTCGAGAGGGTCCGGCAGCCGGCATCCGTGACCAGCAGGTTTTGCTCGTAGGTGACCGTTCCGATACCCGGACTGAAGAGGGCCTTTTCTACCGCAAGATACATGCCGGCTTGCAGCTCACTGCCCTCGCTTTCCACGAACCACGGCTGTTCCCAAGTCAGGCCGATGCCGTGTCCCCAGTGCGGCGGAAAGGCCGCATATACAGTTCCCGGTTCGTTCTGCACAGAAGACAGGCTCACCCCGCGTTCACGCAGGAATGTGTCGCCCAGAGCAACCAGTTCGCTGACGCTTGTCCCGGGGTGTACCGCCTCGATTACCGCTTCGCAAGCGTCGGTCACCGTCTCTATCATCATCCTCTGCAGCGGCGACGGCTTCCCGCCCACTACCGTTGTGCGGCCGAAATCGGAAATATAGCCTTCGTAGGTGATAATCAAATCTACTTTGAACAGCTCGCCTGGCTGCAGTTTTCGCAATGAGTCGTAGCCCGGAAAATCGATGCTGTGAACCGCATCGCTGTGCGGACCGGAACTGCTTACCACAAAGTAAAGTGAAGCACCCTGCTCTATGCAGTAGGCAATGCCGGGGGCGACGATTTCGCTTTCGGTTTTTCCGGCGGCTACATTCTCCATTATAATTTCCACCGCCCGGCTGCCGATGGCAGATGCGGTTTCGATTGCCTTGATTTCACGTCGGCTTTTAATGGTCCGGGCTTTTTCGAACAGATCATCACAGGGTAACAGATGAATATCGGCCATCTGTTCGAGCAGCAGCCGGTATGTTCTCAGCGGCAGCACATCTTCGCCGATAATGCCGACCCGTCCGCTGTCCATACCCTTCTCCCGGGCAGTTTCGCGGAAAAGTGTGTAGAAGTCGTCGCCGTAGCGCACGTCATCGATCGAAACCAGATCGCGGCGGAATTCAAGGGTGGTGGCTAAGAGTACTGCTTCGCCTTCGCTTGGTATGAGGAGCAGCGAATGTGAACGTCCGCTCCAGAGCGGCAAGTTGTCCGGCAGAAAGCAGCGCTGCTGATAGTGGTTGGCATAATATACCCCGCCGGCATAGCGGTCGAAGGTTCCGCCGCCCCGGGAACAGACTATCACCCCTTTCAGTCCCAGTTCTTGCGCCGATCTGCGCAGCAATTCTCTGCGGTGATCAATTTCTTCGTGCGGTACGTTCTGCATAAACATGGCTTCGCTTCCCCTCTGCGTTTAGTATCGGCAGTGCGGCCTGGCAGGCGCACACGAGACCACTGGGGCCCGAGTGCACCCGCCCGAACGCGTAGTCTTTTATCTGTACTCCTGCATCTCCTCTACAAGCAAGTCCATAATTTCTTTCCCTTTAGGGCCGACGGAATTGACATAGTAGTCGCGTACCGGAACGGCCGCTTGTCTGAACTCCTCGATCTGGGCCTGGGTAAGGTCGACGATTTCGATATCGTCTTTGATCTTGTCTTCGGCGCGTTTGTTGTTGGCCAGCTGCAGATCGTACGCAACCGAGTGCATTTCGCCGGCAATATCCTCGATTGCAGTCTGGATGTCCGCCGGCAGCGACTGATAGATGTTATTGTTCAGGATGGTGGCCAGCATATACGGAAAATGGTTGGAGCGTATAATGTAGTCCTGAACCTCGTAGAACTTCATCTCCTCGATCGGGCCGATGGGATTTTCATGCCCGTCGACCATGTTCAGCTGCATCGCGCTGTACACTTCGGTATATGGAACGGGGGTAGGGTTAGCACCGTAGGCCTTATAGTTTTCCAGGATCAGCGGGGCCTGCATGGTACGGATCTTCATGCCTTCGAAGTCTGCGGGAGAGGTAACCTTCTTATTGGTTGTCCACTGCATCATACCCTGTGCCCACCAGTCGATGACGTACATGTTTTTTGCCAGGTAGAGTTCGTTCAGGTTCTCGTTCAGGGCTTTACTGTTCTCCATGAACTCGAAACTCTTTTCGATGTTGGCCGGCAGCAGAAAGTGCAGCAGAAAGAGCTGGGCTTCGGGAACCAGGGTTCCGGTATTCCCAGGATTCATGATGACCATGTCGATACCGCCTGTCAGCAGCTGCTCTACCAGCTCAACGCCTACACCGAGTTGTCCTACCGGATACACTTCGACCTTTACACGACCGTTCGTACGCTCTTCCAGCCGACGACCGAACTCTTTACAGTAGTTATCCGGGACAGTATCGGCGATATCCTCATGTGCCATGCGGAACACAATCGGAGCCTCCGTTTGCTCCTGGTCGCCGGCGCTGCCGGACTGTTCACTCTGGCCGCCGGCCATGAGAGGAAATGCACTCACCAGGATAAGCAGGGTGAGAAGGAATAATTTCTTTACCATAATAACCTCCTAATGGTATATGGATATGCCGATCTACTCGGCCTACCTCACGAAAAACAGAGATATCTCGGGAACCAGTGTTATCAGCACCGCCGATATCAGCAGTAAGAGAAAAAAGGGCGGTGTGCGCCGGATTACATCCAAATAGGGTTTATCGAAGATGGCGCAGGCTGTAAAAATATCATAGCCGAAGGGCGGGGTAGCCGAGCCGATTGCTACTTGCAGGGTAATGATGATACCGAGATGGACCGGGTCTATCCCGGCGGCAACGGCCGAGGGGTAGAAGATGGGGGTGAGAATAATGATGACCACCAGCGGGTCGACCAGCATGCAGCCCAGGAAGAAAGCTATGTTTACTGTGATCAGCACCTTCAGCATCGACGGGTCAACGCCGAGCACTGCAGTGGTAATGGTCTGTGGAATCCTGGCATAGGAGAGTACCCAGGCGAAGGCCGTACCGGTACCTACCAGCACGAAGACCACTGTAGTCACGATGCCGGTGGAAATTGCGATTTTCGACAGGTCCTTGAATTTGACCGATTTGAAAATAAACACTTCGAGGACGATGGCGTACAGCACCGAGAAGGCAGCCGCTTCGGTGGGGCTGAAAAAGCCGGAGTAGATACCGCCGATAATGATGATGGGAAAGCCGAAGGTGAGCAGGCTCTTCTTGGTATAAGTGAGACGTTCTCCCCAGGTAGCCTTCTTCATCAGCGGAATTTTCTTGGCCCGTGCATAAAAAATGCTGAACAGCGAGAAGAGCACCAACACCAGAATTCCGGGTACCAGCCCGGCTATGAACAGATCGCCGATCGAGGTGCCGCTGATGACTCCGTACATGATCATGCCGATGCTCGGCGGAATCAGGTAGGCCAGGTCGCTGGAATTGATGATCAGGGCCATGATATCGCTGTCGTGGTAGCCGCGGTCCAGCAGTTTGGAGCGCATTGGGCGGCCAATAGCGACTACGGTGGCTTGGGTGGAACCGGAGATCGATCCGAAGAGTGCGCAAGTGGTAGCGGTAGTTATTGCCAGTCCGCCCCAGATGTGCCCAACAAAGCTCTCCACGAAGTCGAGCAGTTTGTTGGCCGTATGTCCGGCTACCATAATATCGGCGGCGAACATGAACATTGGTACGGACAGCAGTACGAAGCCCTGCACCCCGAGCATCATCTGCTGGACGATTACAATCGGCTGGATATTCGGCAGGAACACCAAAGTAGTGATGATCGTCGCCGACAGCATGGTGATCATCATGGGAAAGCCGAGCACCAGCAACACCACCATTATTAATAACATTGTGGTTAACATAATTTACTCACCTCGGTCCTTTGATTCCTCTAAATCGGTGGCCATGGACAATGGCAGGTCATCATCGATATCTCCTATGGAGTCGGCGGTTTTCTCAGTACCGATGTACACGTAAGAACTGCTCAGGTTCAGAATAATGTTCAACAAATACTGCAGCCCCCCCAGAAAAAAGCCGATCGACAGCGGAATAGAGAACCACCAGGCCGGCAGCCGCAACGCCGGCGTCACCTTGCCGAGCATCTGGATATACTCGGTATACTTCACGCTGTAATACGCCATGTAGAACAGCACCGCCATCGTCACTATCGAAATTAGAATAATGACGATCTTCTGCACCTTCGGCGGAAACGCATCAAAAAAAGCCGACATACGTATGTGCCGCGCCTTTTTGGCCGCATACCCGATCCCCAGAAACGTACAGATTACCAGCAGGGCCGCCCCGACCTCCTCAGCAAAACTCAGACTGTGGCCGATCTTGCGGGCGATTACGTTGGCAATCAGGATCAGCGCCATCAGGATGATGCTGATCCCCAGAATCTGCTCTTCGATCCTGGAAATAAAATCGTTGATCTTTCTGATCATACTTACACCTATCTGATTGATTAAAATACAACTAAGTTGATTATAGAACAACAAGATTGCAAAGTCAAATTTTTTCGGTGCCAATTTTTTGGGAATTCTGGAATTCACGTGCTGTAGTCGGGTGTGGGGCGCCCGGGCGGTCGCCGCTTCTCGCGCTTCCCGCCCGTGGGTGGGCCTGGGGCAGTAGCATAGCGCCGTACTTTTAATTTTTCTGTTGTGTATTTGCCTGGGCGTAATATCATTCCAAGGTAAAAGGCCGGTGAATTTCGAGGACGGAACCCAGGAGTTTATATGGAGTCCCTGGTCGGAACATGAATTAAATTTTTCTTTGGATATGGAGGTCCGCGAGTTTTCCATGACGGGAACGCTCTTTGGTGAGACCGTTAATCTCCAGTCCACCTCGGCGATCCGGATGTAAGCGGCTCATTTTCAATTACCCATTTCATTTACTAAGATAAACTTCATATCTTAAACAAAATGTGAGTATACAGATTGTGAGTATACAGATTGCGAATTGCTGTAAGTGAAAACTTATTGTTGCGCACCGTCACTAAATATACTACTATCAAAAAGAGCAAAAGCTCCAAAAAACAATATTTGGAACAGACGAGGTAGCACAATGAAAAAGGGAGCACTCCTCCTCTCGATACTTTTTACTCTGACTGTCTCAACGGCGGCCCAAAACAGCGACGCCACACTGGCGGTCTCTCCTTTTAACAATATTACAGGAGAGGAAGAACTCGATTATGTTGCGTTCCAAATATCCGAGTATCTTACCACCGCCTACAACTCCTTTCCCGACATAACTCTTGTTGAACGCTCGAACCTGGTGGACATTATAAAAGAACAGAAGCTTCAGCTCTCCGGAGTAACCGACTCGGGTACGGCGGTCGAGTTGGGTGAGCTTCTCAATGCCCAGTACATGGTCCTCGGGTCTTACTCGAAAAGTAACGGGGACTTGCGTGTCTCCGCACGGGTGACAGATGTGGAAAATGGAGAAGTTGTTACCGCCGAGGCGGTGCAGGGCAATAAGGACAATATATTTCCCATTCTCAAGGGGCTCTTCTACAAACTCGTTACAGGGATGAAGGATTCCGGTCGAAAAACCTTTTCCAACTGGTCCATTACCGTTCCCGTCGAGGCGAGGGTCGCCTCCATGGAAGACCAGGGAGAGCAGACATCCCGACAGTTCGCAAAAGCTCTCGATGCCTCCTTTAGAAAGAACGACGAGCAGGCACTCTCGCTGCTGCAGGACACCATTTCGGGCTCCAACTTGAACTATTCCAATTACGCTGGAGCGGCGGAACAGTATCTCGAGACTTACAGGAAAGTTCAGAAAATCGAATCCGAGACCTTTTTTACCCGTATGCTCGAGAGGCAGATAGACACGAACAAACTGCTCCTCGCCGAAGCGGAAAAAGCCACCCTCTATCGAAACACCCTTAAAATACTCTTTCAGAGAATGAAAAAGTCCCTCAAACCTTCCATGCTCAAGCTCGAGGTAGGTAAGGCCTACGAGTTTTCCGAGGGAACCGTTTCTATGACCATTATTCCTCCCTCCGAGCTGCGAACCTATATAGGAGAGGAATTCAAAAAATCCTTCCGCGAGCTTGTCTCCGAGCAGGATATACTCCGTCTAAACTCGGCCGGCACAAAACTCAGCTACAGCAAGGCTCCTCAAATAGATAAATTGATGCCGACTAAGAACATTAGCTCCATTTTCGACTTCTCCCTTTCGGCGAATATCGATTACGCGATCCAGTTTCTCTCTCCCTCCGGAGAGGTGGTCTACGAGCTCGACCCTGGGGCCTCGGCCACCCCTTTTTCAGTTTCCGACGGGGAAATTACTTGGTCGCAGAGGCACGCCGAAGTCTTTACAGAGACATCCCCCCGCCCCGGATGGAGCTACAGAGAGGGAAAGGTGGAAGTTCAGGCAAGGGAGCTGCAGAACCTTTCCGATGTACGGGTCGTACTCGAACCGGATTCCTTCGAAGTCTCCGGGTCGTTTCCCATGGAGCAGGATCAGGTATGGAAGTCCCTTATTATGCACTCCTACCGTCAGAAATACGTAAAAATCGCCGGAGGAGAAAAGGACCCCCTCCCACAGGTCAAGGAGATAGAGGTTACCGATTACATGCTCACCTTTCCCGACTACGGAGTGGACAATGTCCCCCTCCTGGTAAAAAGCCGTCCCCTCGCCCGTTTCTCCGATATTACCGGAGTGGTCTACTGGGCCGACAGCTCCCACACCATTGTGGACGGGCTCTGGAGCGGAGCCGTTTCGGGAAGAAGCCCCACCGTTAAAGGGGAGTTTACCCCCAAATCCGTTCTCTACTTTGGCGTAGAGAGTTCACCCAAAGATATATGGAGTATCGGAGTCGACGATGCCTCTTTTACCGTCGTAAACGAAGGGCAGCAAAAAAAGGTGGATTTTCGCGTCGGCCCGGCAATGGCAATGTTCTACGAGGATGACGGGCCGTATCGCCTCCTCCGGACCGAAACAGGACTTTTCGGGACCGGTGACAACGGAACCTACCGCTACGAACCAGAAACCGGGAGGATACTCTGGCGAAACGATCAGGAGGGCCGCGAGCTCACCTCCGACGGCCGGTATATCTTTACCACCGATTCCACCGACGAGGGGACGGCCTGCATCGATATAGAAACGGGGAACACGGTCTGGAAGAACTCCGATATATGGGGCTACGATATAGTCGAGAGCGGGAACCAGCTCTTTGTCAGCTATAACAGAAGGAACAGTCACACCTCCAACCTCGACAAGAATACGGGAAATGTCCTGTGGAAAACCGATTCCGGCAGTTCGAGTATTATTCTTGCCGCGGATAAGGTCTTTAACGGGAAGAGTTTTATACACCGCACCACCGGGGAGGAGCTGGAAGACTTCTACAGAGCCGATGCGGACGATCTTCTTGTCGCAGGGGGCATCGTTTTTTATACAGGCGGGAGGGGAACCTACGCCTACGATCCGGTCTCCATGAAAAAAAAGTGGGAAAACGACACCGACGGCTCCGCCCTCATACACGAAGGGGGACGACTCTATATTACCCATAAATACCGCTCATTTTGCCTGGATACGAAGAGCGGAAAAACCATCTGGAAAAATGAAGATGCCGAGGGAAACAGGATTACTTCCTTTGGAGACACCCTCTACATTACCGGCGACGACGATCTTTTTGCGGTAAACAAGGTAACGGGGAAGATGGTATGGAGGGGGAACTTCGACGGAAGCGATATTCTCGCCTCAGACGGATTGGTATATGTAAGCGACCACGAGAGCGAGTTCTGGGCCTTCGACCCGCACGCCTTTTTCCGCGATACAGAAGAGCCGGTCGAGCCAAAGAGTTACCTGAGCAGGGCCGAGTCCCTTACCGTGTATAAAAATATAAAAAGCATAAGCAGCACCTCCGGCACCCTCAAAAAAGAGGGCGAGACCTGGTTCCGCCTCTCGGTCCCCGAGGCATTGCTCCCGGCGGAGGCGGTTATCGAGACAAGCGGCTCTACCGACACCGAAATGGAGATACGAAGCCCCTCGAATTTTACCATCGCCGAAAATAGCGACAGCGGCGAGGACGATAACGCTAAGGTACGCTTCGCAGTATTCGAAGGGAGAGACCTTTTTGTACGCATTACCGGAGACCGTACATCGAGCTCCGGCTCGTTTGTACTCAGCGGTGATCTCACCTCCATCAATGCCGACTATAAAGAACCGGACAATCACTACCGGGAAGCGAAGACCTACAGCGGCGGCAGGCAGCGGAGGACATTCCACGGTCTCTACGACAAAGACTGGATACGGTTTGTGCCGGAAACCGGCGGAACCTTCACTTTCTCGACCTCCGGGGATCTCGACACATGGGGAGTACTTTACAGAGCGGATGCGAGCAGAAGCGGCGGTCTGGATAAACTGGAAGACGACGATTACGATGGACCGGGAAGCAACTTTTTTATCCGCGAGGATCTTAATGCAGGATCAACCTACTATATCCGCATCCGCCCGGACCAGCGTGAATACCGGAGAAACGAGGAAAAACTCGAAGGAAAAAGCTACTACTTTACCGTGCAAAAAGAGCATTAAAATTGCCGGCGGCGCTTTTCCCGGACTCAGGGATGATTTTTGATGAACGAGATCCGAGAGTGTTTTTCGGCATACTCCGAGCTTCTGTGCTGTCTCAGTTATGGTAAGCCCCAGCGGTTTAATCACATCTTCCAGGAGAATTTCCCCCGGGTGTGTAGGTTTTCTTCTTATCACTGCCTGCTCCTCTTTGTCTATCTATCAGCGGAACAACGAGACCAGGGTGGGTATATCTGGCTTGTAGACCATAAGGATAAAGACAACCACCAGAGGCGCGACGCCCGCCAGCCCTATCCGCCAGCGCAACTTGAGGAGCCGGAGAAGCTCTTCCGGCAGAGCGGGGTCGCCGGGGTCGAGGTTGGCCATGAGCCTTTTCACCTTGTACTGAGTGGGGATATCACTTGCTATCCAGATAAGACCGGAGAGCAGGAAGAGAACAAAGCCCAATGAAAGCCATCCGATCTCCCAGAGCTCTCCCATCATGAAGCTGAGCGAAAGGCCCGTGACGAGTGACAGGACAATGAGGGGTGACGAAAAGCGGGCATCCAACCATGCCACGGTGGCATAGGTATGGAGAATCACCTCTTTGCGGCCGCTGGCGAGGCTTCGCATTTCCCAGAGCATACCTATGACGGCGTTGGCAAAGAAGAGGCTGGCCGCAGTAATATGGACGAAGAGGGCATGACTGTACAAGGCAGGTCGGTTGAGGACGGCAATAAACTCCTCCCGGAAGAAGAGGGCAAAGACAATCAGCCCCGCCATGATGGTCAGGGAGACGAACAGGATGTACTTTGTCTTCATAGCTGTCTATTGGAACACGTTTCATTGCGGAAAGCAAGTATAAAAGGCAAGCATATAGGACAGATGCTATTCCGGTATTGCCCGGGAATAGCTGAACGCTTACTATTATGGTATAACAGGTGAGGAGCTTCGCATGACACAGGGGGCGATACGGCGGTATTGGCCGCAGTATAAATGGTCGAACGTTTTTGCCATGATAAAAAACATGAAGGTAGAGCCGAAGCGATGCGAGAAGCCGTTCCGCGACAGGCTGGTGGTCATAACGGGGGCAAGTTCGGGTGTGGGTTACCACACGGCGCGGAAGTATGCCTCCATGGGTGCAGATATCATCATGATCAACAGGAGCGAGGAGAAATCAGCTCGGGTCTGTAAGGTAATAGGCGAGGATTTTGGCACCTCTATCGAGTATTTTCTGGCAGATCTCTCCGTATTGAAGGATATTGAGGGGGCTGCGGGTTACCTTGAGAGTCTTGAGAGGCCCATAGAGGTCCTTATCCACAATGCCGGACTGCATCTGGCCAGACGCACAGTGACTTCCGACGGGCTGGAAGTGAATTTCGCACTGCATTATCTGGCCCCTTTCGTTATCACAAAGAAGCTCATACCGAAACTGTCCCGGGACAGGAGGGGGAGGATCATCTTTGTGGGATCGGAAGGCTACCGCTTTGCGGTCTGGGGCCTGGATCTGGATGATCTTCAGTGGGAACGCCGGAGGTATTCCGGAATCAAGGCTTACGGTGCGGGGAAGCTTGCTCAGCTTCTTTCGATGCACCCTTTCGCTGAAGAGCTGAAGTCGTATAATGTGACAGTAAACGCCATGCACCCGGGCATGGTGCGGACAGAGACGGGCAAGGACAACGGCAGATTCTATCAATGGTATAAAAAGAATATCATCGATAAGAATTCGGCATCTCCCGAAATCTCGGCCGAGGCACTCTATTACCTGGGAGCTTCAGACGAGGTAGCCGGAATAAGCGATAGGTTCTTCCACCTGACGAAGGAGGAGGAGATGGCCCCGCCGGCCCTGGATAGGGAGGCAGCCGAGGCACTCTGGATGCGGACGATGGAGCTCCTACACGGAAAAGGGGTAGCGCTGTGATGGATAAAAATATAATAGATAAAGATATAATAGTGGTCGGCGGCGGCATCGCGGGGCTCACTGCAGCCCTTACACTGGCCCACAAAGGTAAGGATGTGCTCCTTATCGAGAAGAATGAGCATTGCGGGGGTCTCATGAACTCCTTTATGCGCAAGGGCTTCCGTTTCGAAGGCGGCGCCAGAGCTCTGGTCAACGCCGGCCTTGTGAAGCCTCTCATCAAGGAGTTCGGCCTCGATATCCAGATGCTGCCGAATCCTATCACCCTCGGCATAGAGGATAAAACACTTGTTATCGACGGTGAAGAAAGTCTCAACGCCTACGCCGGGCTGCTTAAGGAGCTATATCCCGAGAGCGGGGCCGATGTCGACAGGATCATCGCCGCCATTCACAAAATCATTGAAGATATGAAGGTTCTCTACGGCGTCGATAATCCTCTGTTCACGAAAAAGAAAAAAAACATCCTCACGATTGCTCCTTCGGTGATCGCCTGGACCCTCAAATTTTTCAGAACCTTGTACCGCATCTCTAAGATGGATACTCCCTTCGAGGAGTACCTGGATGCGATCTCTTCCAATCAATCCCTCAAGGATATCATCGGCCAGCACTTTTTCAGGCAGACCCCGGTGTTCTTCGCCTTAAGTTACTTCGCGCTCTATAACGACTATATCTACCCCAGGGGAGGCGTAGGCGCATTCATCGAAACTCTGGTCGAGGCGATACGGAAGCACGGCGGCGAGGTCCGGTACGAAACCGAGATAGTACGGGTGGAGGGCCATGACAAAAAGATCATCGATTCGGCCGGAGGGGTATACCGTTATAACAAAATGATCTGGGCGGGCGACCTGAAGGCATTATATGCCTCGAGCACGATCGATGGCTTCGGGAAGAAGGATCAGAGGCTTTTCGCACGGCGCAGGAAGGATACACTGGCGGGCAAGGGCGCCGAGTCGGTATTCACAGTGTTCGCAGCTGCGGATCTGCCGCCAGAGAGCTTCGGGAAGCGTGCAAGCGGGCATGTGTTCCACACACCCGACCGGAGAGGGCTTGGTCAGGTTCATACTCTGGAGCTAAAAAAGCTGCTGGACCGTTGGGATACAGTGACGAAAGATGATGTGTACGAATGGTTGCACCGCTTCTGCCGCTTCAACACCTTTGAGATATCAATCCCGGCTTTGCGCGACCCTGACGCGGCACCTGCGGGCAAGACAGGCCTCATCATCAGCGCCCTGTTCGACTACGAGCTGACTGTAAAAATAGCTGCCGGCGGATGGTACGAGGAGTTCAAAAGGCGTGTCGAGGAAGAGTTTATCGAGGTAATCTCGTCGACCCTCTTTCCTGGACTCCAGCAGAGGTTACTGTTCAGCTTTTCTGCTTCCCCCGTAACAATTTTCAACAAGGCAGGAAGTTCAGAAGGGTCCATCGTGGGCTGGTCCTTCGAGCAGGAGATCCCTGTCGTGACGAGTATGTTCCACATGGCCAATTCGGTGAAGACCGCCCTGCCCGACGTATACGCCGCAGGCAAGTGGGTCTATAGCCCGGCCGGCGGCCCTACCGCCATCATGACCGGCAGGATCGCCGCCAAGCGCTGCATGAAACGCTAGTTAAGTTAAACCCTGACTGATATGAAGACCTTGCCCAGGGGGGGGAATTCGCCCCCCAAGGATGCATGGTGTCGGGGCGTTCCTTCCTTCAGTCCGGTACTCACCTGATGCGAGCAAGCCGAACACAATCATGAAGAAAATCAATCGATTTACTTTACAGGGAGCGTTTGATAACATAGTCTATTTTGTAATGATATCTATAATAAAAAATTTTGGAGTCATGTTTTGAGAATTCAAAAAAAATTTACAGAAAAAGAAACAATCAGAAAGACCTATGTTGATTTAAACTACTGTGAAATTATGGAAAAGCGAGGCATGATAACTCTGGATGAATTGGCTGACCTTATTCCTGGTTACATTCATTTGAATTCGAATGAAAGTGGAGGACTGCTGTATATTTCTCAAAAAGCGCTTGAAATCTTTGAACGTGATATAAATGAGGTCATTGAGATGGGCCCGAAGTTCCTGATGGAAATAACCGATTTAAAATCACAAAAGGCCTTCCTGCAGAAGAAAATATTCTTTGAAAACGACGAGAATAGCCTTAAAACGTTCAATCACATGCAGAGATTACATTATCCGCGCAAAAGAATTCCTTATACCCTATTCTACACCACATCAAAGGTATACGATGGTGATGATATTTTGTCATTCACTCAGCCTCTTGAGAGTCTGCACAACGGAACCTGTATGAATTCGATTATTCATTCTTCATATGATTTCTATAATACGCATTTTGAACAATTTCAGCAGCTGACAAAAAGAGAACGGGAAATACTTATGCATGTGGTAGAAGGGAAAGATTCAAAAAAAATTGCAGAAATTCTCTACGTTTCTTTTCATACAGTCCGAACTCATCGAAAAAACATCTGTGCAAAACTAGAAACCTCAAAGCTGTCCGATTTTGAAAAATATGTGAGAGCCTTCCTCGAATAATAGTATTCATTTATACTTTCTCTGTAATACAAAACCAGTGATTGTCATTACAACACCTAATAAGACTAATCCCCACCAATAAAATATTCATATTGATAAGAGTTTGTTGCAATAACGGAGACGAGAATACCGATACACAACGCGGCTATGCCAAGGACAAATATTTTATTTGCAGTCTTTCGCTTTGCGGACTTTACAGCGGATAATTTCTCTTCCGCCTCTTTTCTGTCCATTCCCATCTCAAGTGCACGGCTGATAATATGATCGTCGTCAAGTTTGCCGGCTTTAATCTCAATAAAGGTGTGGATCTTCTTGATACTCATTATTTCTGAAACAATTTCGCGACTTTTAAAGCACAGCCTTTTGCGGCACCCTTACATATAAATTTCGGGGTGTGTATCCAACTGGCAGAAGAATAGGGAACTTCTATATCAAATTCATCAAGTACATTCCCGCTATTTATTATTTTTCCGCTTACAGCAACATTGGCTTTTCCAGCTAGACCTATGCTCACATATCTGAGAAAACGGGTCCCTATGTCTACTTTGCTAATTTCACTTTCTATAACTGTATCACTGTCGTTGGCAACTGTGTATTTTCTCTTTTTAAGAAATTTCTCAAGTTCCTGTGAAAAGGCGTGTGAAACATCTTCCATCTCAAATTACCTTCGATATTCTCAATGCAATTCTCGCTTGATACAGCCTGAATGGCAATTTTGTCTCCGACATCTTTTCTATTAATCATTGTACCTCCTACTGATCATCAGTATAAGACTGCACGCAAGACAAAATAAATACCGCATATGAGGTATTTTCAAGTTAATATTTCATACACTATACTCTATTTGACTTCATTAAAAGCAAAGGAGTTATTGATGCGAAAACGTGACGTTATTTCACTCAGTTTGATTGTCCTTCTTGTCTCGTTCATTTTTTCCGGTTGTGCTACCTCTTCCGGTAGCGGGAATGAAGTGGAAACCTACGCCACCGGAAAGGCCCTGGAGGAGGAGGGGTATCCCCAGGGAGCCATCGCCATGTATTCCTCGGCGGTCTCGTTCCAGGAAATCGGAGAAGAGACACTGCGCCGGGAGCTCGACCGTATGTTGATGGAGCTGGGGCAAAAGGCCTTCGACAAGGCCCTCGAAGAGGCGTATAAACTTCTGGAACATATTCGCCAGGAGGGATTGAAGGAAGGAGATGATTTTAAAGTGCGGACGAATGACATTGCCATCAAGGCCCTGCAGTTCTGGGAACAGATGAGGGGAACGGCAATATGGAAAACAGTAGGTGCCGCATCATGAACTACACATACTTTATAACAGAGATGAAAAGATGAAAAAAAGAGTTTTATTGCTAGTACTTGGCGGAATTCTCTTGTCGATGACTCCGCTCTTCGGACAGGATCTGTCGGTGTTGAATAAGGAAGTGGATACGGCTGAGGTGAAGTGGACCTACTCATGGTGGAGGCCTCTGCTGCTCGACCTGGTCCCCGAACCGACGGTGCGTCTGAATGATGAGGAGTATAAAGGCTTTGTGTTCAAGGTGAAATCACGTAAGAACATATACGGAGGGACAACCACCAGCTATGCGAATTTGCTGCTTCCCACAGAGCTGGGAAAGGAGATTTTTCCAAGCATGGCGCAACATTTTAAAGATCGCGAGAACAACTACACACGGCTTTACAATGTGTATGGCCAGTATAAAGAGACGGAAATTGGCTCTCAAATCGGCGAATATTCCGGAGATTCAGGCTGGTACAACTGGGAAAAAACATCACGCCACATGGGAAGCAACCAGAGCTCGATATTCACCGACACCTTCGAAGTTTTATTTAAAATCATCGGAGGCGCCGCCCTGATTGCAGCGCCTACAGTCTACTACACAACCGACGGCGAAGAGATAGACAAGAACACAATGTCCGCCATGATCGGAACAGGAATCGGCTTTATTGCCACGGCCAACCTGATCGACCTTTTTGCGAGCTGGCGATTGTCAAGAGAGTATGGAGAACTCGCTGAACGACTCGAGGAATAGTCATCTTCCCAGGGTGGGAAGCGATCTCCTTACCGCCCTGGATACCTTTTCCTATCGTTCATTATAACAAGTTTGCAATAACTGGTGTAAGTCAATGGGAAGATCCCAAAGGTAATTCCTTGTGGAAGTAAATAGTAGTTGAAAGAAGAGGGAGAAGATGAAAAGTAATAATATATTTTTATTATGTGTGCTCGTGCTGGTTCTTATGAGTAGTTCGCTTGCCGCTGAAAACAAGCAAGGGGATGTGCTGCTCTCTATCGCCATGGGGTATGCTGCTCCCCAATATGAAGAACCGTTAAATAGTGAATTAGAGGAAGAAGGCAAAGGGATTACCCGAAGCAGGATGACCCTGGGAGTAAATTTAGAGGGCGGATACTGGTTATCATCAAAGTGTGCCGTCACTACTGGATTACTCATGATGGGAGATATAATTACCACTACCCAGGAGATGGCTTCTGATCAATACTACCATTCAAATATACCCTTGAATTACTATCTGGGACTGCGGGCAATGCCCCTCGGCCGCCACCTTACTATGGGAGGCAGGGCAGGCATCGCCTGGCTTTTCTCTTCCAGCGGCGAAACCCAGGAAAGTGCCGTACAAGAGCCTGTAGATCATCCCGGATTTGCCTTGGGGGCTGCTGCGGGTTGGGTCTTCTTTCCTGATTCAATGTTTTCCTTCGAGCTTGGCTTATCATATGATCAGTTGTTTATGTTAGACTATTCCAGCGGTGACATACAAATGGGAATAATAAAGATATATGGAAAGCTATTATTCAATGATCTGGTAAAATAGGAGAGACCCCATTTTAGATCGATTTTGCAATTAAGGGAAAAAATCAACCGATGTGACAATTTCGGGCTGTTCATTCGCTGTCATACACTTGGGAAATCCCAATTAATGAAGACTGGAAGTATTCCGAAGATATCATTTTTGATCAGAACTCTGAAAATTATTGAAGGGCCTTATAGCGGGATACCTTATAATGGGTAAGTTCATGCCGTTTATCTACGAAAACGCAGAGAGGAAATAAGGATAAAGAGGCCCTTTTCTGATCGCACCACGAATGCCATAAGGCGTTCAGTCAATCGAAATGTATTGAGCCGCATTATCAAAGAAGAGAACTTTCGTTTTTTTCTCTTTCTATCTGAAGATGAATTATCCTCTGTTTGACCAATTCCCGACTTAGAGGTTCAGGAATCTCCCCCTCCACAATCTTTTAGGTCTTCAGATCAAGAATAATTTACAGGTACAACTGCTTTCCCAGGATCGTATCAATAATTATAAAATCCTTTGAAAATAAACCTCACCGTTCTGGGATAAATGGAGAATCTCAGTTCTCTCAGTTCATCAACTATTAGTGGCATATTCAAAAGAAATATCATCCCCGGGGGGAAAATCAATTCCAACTACCTCTGTCGGTTTCAACCTCCACAACCTGTTTGGGGCTTGAAGGAGAGGCAAT
>CAZDFY010000070.1:0-17528 GCA_964504785.1 uncultured Sediminispirochaeta sp.
AAGAAGCCGCCCTCAAAATGGTCACCACCTCTACGGATGTGGGCGAGGCGGTAAAAGATGCGGATTTAGTGGTAGAGGCGGTCTTTGAAGACCTCAAGGTGAAGCAGGATATATTTGCTCAAATCGATGCACATTGTCAGGACCACGCGGTTCTCTGCTCCAGCACCTCCGGCCTCTCACCCAATGATATAGGGGCGCACATTTCAAGGCAGGACAGGATGATGGTCACCCACTTCTGGAATCCCCCCTATCTTGTTCCCCTGGTGGAGATAGTTCCCCACGACCGGCTCGGTGATGAGGCGCGGGGGGTTGCGATGGAGTTTATTGAAAAACTCGGCAAAACCCCGGTGGTATTGAAAAAGGACATCGCCGGGCACATTGGAAACCGGCTGCAGCACGCCCTCTATCGGGAGGCCCTGTATTTGATCGAACAGGGAGTAGCCGAGCCGGAGGATATCGACAAGGTGGTATTAAACAGCTTTGGTCCGCGGTTTTCGACCATCGGGCCGATGGAGTATTTTGACTCCTGCGGACTGGACCTGCATCAAAAGGTACAGAGTTATCTGTACCCGACACTCTGCCGGGAGGCGCAGCCGCAAAACATCCTGCTTAGTAAAATAGAGGCGGGAGAGCTCGGACAAAAAAGCGGGCAGGGCCTGTTTGACTGGTCCGGTCGTGACGGCGAGGATTTTCGCCGCCGCCGGAACAAGCGATTCATAGAAAAAATTAAGCAGCAGCGCGAAAACAGCTGAGGGCAGGTAACAATGAAGGCAATTTACTTAGAAAAACCGGGATCGGTGAAGGTTAAGGAAGTACCGCCCCCCGAGCCCAGCTCCGGAGAAGTGCTGGTAAAAATCAAATCGATGGCCATCTGCGGCTCCGATGTAGCAGCCTATCGCGGGGTGAACCCCCTGGTAAGCTACCCGCGCATCATAGGCCATGAACTTGCCGGGGTAGTAGAATCCACCGACAAAGCCGGAGAAACTGAACTATCCCCGGGACAGCGGGTAGTGCTCGAGCCGTACCTCAGCTGCGGAAAGTGTTACCCCTGTTCAATTGGACGGAGAAACAGCTGTGTTGACCTGAAGGTACTCGGGGTGCAGACCGACGGCGGTATGAGTGAGTATTTCTCCTTTCCAAAAGAGCTGATCCATCCGATACCGGAGGGCTTTTCCGCCGAACAGGCTGCCAGTGTAGAACCCTTGACCATAGCCCTGCACAGTGTGCACCGAGGTGCGGTAAAAGCGGGGGAACACGTAGTAGTCTTCGGTGCCGGTCCAATCGGCAATCTAATCTCTCAAGTTTCAACAGCCTACGGGGCAAAGGCCATCGTAGTTGATATCCTCCCGGAGCGCCTCAAACTGGCCGCTGATCTCGGGGCTGCCTACACCATCAATGCCCAGGAGACCGATGTGGTGGAACGGGTCAGTGAGATCACCGGCGGCCGTCTGGCCGAATGCGTGTTAGAAGCAACCGGAGCCCTCCCCATTATTCGGCACACCATTGATGTAGTTGCCAATGCGGGGCGGATAGTCTTCACCGGCCATCCAAAAAGCGATGTCGAGCTGCCCACAGGGCTGTTCATCAAAAAAGAGCTCGATGTTCGCGGCTCCCGCACCAGCGCCGGCGAGTTCCCCGAGGCTATACAGCTGATAGATACCGGAAAAGTAAACGTAGAGAGCATCGTCTCGGCAACCGTGGACTTCACAGAGTTACCCTCCTACCTGACCCACATGGCGGAAAATCCGCAGCAGTACGTAAAGGTAGTAGGCGTCCTAGGATAACCCCAGTAACCGTTGTAGTTGGTGCCCCAGATATCGATCCCACAGAAAGTTGGCGATGGAATGCACACAGCTTCCATCGTCAATTTAACAGATGCTCCTCCCTTAGACGTCTCAAAGGGCAGAGCAGAAACCGTGGCCCCGCCTAGAGAGCACCCCTGGCAGCTTTGGTTCAGTGAAAAAAACACCGGTGTGCCGCCAGAACTGTTTGATTTTTGACTTGTGCATACACTATTATAATAATAAAATTAGAGATAATACGTATGAGGAGTGCCGGTCCACTATGAATTTCTTTAAAGCTGCCTGCCTTATTGGAGTAGTGCTACTATCCGCAGGCTGTAATAGCCCCTATACCAGCCCCTACACCAGCCCCGAAAATGAGGATACTTCTCCTGCCTACACAATCACCTACGATGCGAATGGAGCAGACAGCGGAGCCGTACCGGTCGATGAGAATACCTACAAATGGGGTGAGGGGATAAGCGTAAAGGGCAATACCGGAGATCTGCAGAAAACCGGCAGCACCTTTATCGGGTGGAACAGCGGTGCAGAAGGGAGGGGAACGGACTACGCCGAAGGCGCCACCCTTAGGGCCCTTGGCAGCAGTGATATACACCTCTATGCCAAGTGGCTGGAAGTCTCCTCTACCGCCTCTTTAGAAATCGACCGATTGTACGAAAACCCTGACCTTGCCGGAGGACATGGTCTTGCCTATGACGGGACATCGCTGTGGCTGTTTCGCCACAATCGGCTTTACAAAATTGATCCTAGCAACGGAGCGGTGGTGGAGGTCCTTGATGTTCAGTTGCCGGAAGCAGTGCCTGGTACCGGCCTCACCTGGGGGGCCGGCTCGCTATGGTACAGCCATAGCCATAATAGTGAAGGTACCGAACCCCTGACCGTGTACGAAATTGACCCTGACAGCGGGCAGATACTGAGCTCTTTCCCGAGTCCTGCCGCTGGTGATACCACCTCTCTTGCATGGGACGGCGACTACCTCTGGGTCTCCGGTTTTGAAGAGCCCTTTTACAAGGTCGAAACCGACGGATCACCGGCAACAAGCCTCTCCCCGTCCATGGATTTTCCCCTAAGCCTGTGCTGGGTGGATGGATACCTGTGGAGCGCCGGCTTTTCCGAGCAGGAGCCGGAAACACTCTATAAAATTGATCCTGCCACAGGGCTTGCCGTGTGGTCTGTTCAGACCAGGTTTAACGGAATAGGGATAGCCTACGACGGTACCGGCCTGTGGATGGCCACGGATGCCGGCTTGATTCGATTCAAACCCGATGCCCTGCCACTTACCAACCATTCCTCCTATCCTCAGTGGCAGACAGTGGGAAGTCCAAGGTTTTCCAGCGGCGAGGCCTTTGAAAACAGCATCGCAATTGATAACGAAGGCACCCCCTATGTAGCCTATTCCGATATGGGGAGCGATGCCACCAGCCCCGGACAAATCGCAGTAAAGGCCTTTATCAACGAAAGCTGGACTTCGGTGGGTGCTGATTTCCTTACCGAACCCTCTTATGGTGCGCATGAACCCTCATTGGCCATAGCCTCCTCAAATACCCCCTATATTGCCTATTGGGATGAGAACCTTGGAGATTTGGTATCCGTCATGAAATATGAGGAGAGTGCCGGCGCCTGGACCCCGGTAGGGGGTTCTGTTGCAATAAATACGGAAATGTCCTATTCGACATCCCTTGCATTGGATTCACAAGATACCCCTTATGTTGCCTACGGAGCACATTTTGATCAAAAAGTGTACGTACTCAAGTATGACGGAACCGATTGGGTCTATGTTGGAACTCCGGGGTTTTCCGATGGAACGTCAATGTATATAAATCTTGCTGTTGATTCAACTGATACGCCGTATGTGGTGTATATAGATGATACTGGTGTTGAATTTAAAGTTACTGTAAAAAAATTTAATGGTACTGATTGGCTCACAGTAGGTACGCCAATAGTTGGTGAAAACCAATTTAACGACGCAAAAATTAGCTTTGACTCTCAAGACACCCCGTATATTGCCTATGAAGATCCCGTCCACGACTATCAAGTCACAGTAAAAAAGTATAACGGCAGTTCCTGGGAGACAGTCGGTACCGAAGGCTTTTCGCCCTATTGCCATGCGAATGTCGGGCTCGACATCAACTCGGAGGACGTACCCTATGTCGCCGCCTTTAGCCACGGTATATACGGTGAAGATGAGTCTGGTAACCTTATCGTTGGTCCGCAGAAAGCCTCGGTCGCAAAATTCGACGGCACAGAGTGGGTATTTGAAGGCTCCCGGGAGTTTACAAAGGGCAACGCATATTTTATCGATTTCGCCTTCGATCCAGACGACGTGCCTTATATCTGTTTTTCCGAAAATAGTACCGATTCAACCACAGGATTTAAAACCACCGTGATGAAATATGAGTGAATTAAACTAATTCATTTTCAGCAATTTTATTAAATGAGAAAATCAAGAAGGAGTTTTAGAGAAGTCTGCTACATTCTTGCTACGCTGAGACAGGGTGTAGTACACTAAGCATATGAAACTTATAGATACGATAAAATCAAAGTCGAGAGTACTTGCTGCGCCGCTTACCGGTTATCCTACGGTGGAATATATTGGCGCTACGGTTGAAGATGGTGTGAAAAGTGCGGAGATCCAGACAAGGGCTTTGCATGCATATTACAACGATACACAGCCTGATGTGGTGTATCCCTTTATGGACTTATCGGTTGAAGCAGAGGCACTGGGTTTGCCGGTACGATTTAAGGAGGGTGATGGTCCCGATGTAACCGAGCATCCTCTGGGGTCGGTCGAGGACCTTGAGCAATTTTCCATTCCTAAAGTGCCTGAGGCGGGGCGCTACAGTGTATATATCGATACTATTCGTCGCTTAAAAGCTGAAACGGATGCGCTTGTAGGCGGGTATGTCGCTTCTCCCTTCAGTTTAGCCGGACTCATGATGAGTGCGGAAAAGCTCGCTATGAATACCATGCTGGACCCCGATTTCTGCCATGCGACTCTTCAGTTTACGACAAAGGTTACAGTATCCTACGCAAAGGGTCAGCAGGATGCCGGTGCTGATTTTATAGTTTTGCTTGAGCCGACGGCATCCTTACTTTCGCCGGAGCTGTATGAGCAGTTTGTTGGTGTGTATGTGCAGCAAATAACTGAAGCGCTTGAGGTCCCGGTGGTGCTGCATGTCTGCGGTCAAACCACCAATCTTATTCCAAGCTTTGTGAAAAACGATGTCCAGGGTTTGAGCCTCGATTCCGATGTTCATTTAAGCGATGTATACGACAAAATTCCCGAGAATATTGTGGTAATTGGAAATGTTTCTCCGGTGGATGTCATGTTCAACCAGGGTGCTGAAGGGGTGTATAACAGTACAAAAGAATTGGTGGAGGAGTTGGGTTCACGAAAAAACTATGTTGCCTCCACGGGGTGTGATGTGCCGCCTGGTACTCCTCGGGAGAATCTTTCGGCTTTTATGCGTGCGGTAAGGGACTTTAACCAGGGGGACTAACTCTTTACCGGTACCGTTAGGGGTGCTGCCAGGTCCGCTTTCAAGGGTTTTAGCTATCTGTCTCCTCTTCCTCCGCAAGTTCAAAGTAACTAATGGTCTGTTCTAAGTCTTCTGCCTGGCTGGTCAGCTCCTCGGCAACCGAGGCCATTTCCTCTGAAGCGGAGGCGTTTTGTTGAATCACCTGATCGAGTTGACTGATTGAAGTATTTATCTGGTCGGCACCACTGCTCTGCTCTCGGCTGGCGGCGCTGATTTCCTGGACTAGATCGGCGGTTTTTCTTATGTTCGGTACTAATTCTTCAAGCATTGTGCGTGCCCGTTGGGCAACATCGACGGTTGATGAGGAGAGTTCGCTGATTTCTCCGGCGGCCTCTTTGCTGCGGGCGGCGAGTTTCCCTACTTCAGAGGCAACCACGGCAAATCCCTTTCCATGTTCCCCCGCTCGTGCTGCTTCGATGGAAGCATTGAGGGAGAGCATATTGGTCTGCCGGGTGATGTCTTCAATTACAGTAATACGTTCGGCGATTTGGTTCATTGCTTCGACTGCCTCCATTACCGCTCGTCCGCTCTCCTCGGCATCCTGGGCGGACTGGGTTGCAATTTTTTCAGTTTCGCCGGCGTTGTCCGAGTTCTGGTTAATATTTGAGCTCATCTGCTCCATAGATGAGGAGACCTCTTCTATGGATGATGCCTGCTCTGTAGCCCCCTGAGAGATTTGTTCGGCGGTTGAACTGAGCTGTTGATTGCCGGACGTAACCTGAGTGGAGGCGGATTTCACTTGCCCCACAATTCGCTTGAGATTGTTAATCATTTTTTCCAGCGATTCAGACAAAGCGCCTATTTCATCGGTTCTTTTTATGTATGCCTTAGGTACCTCAACATCGAGGTTTCCCTCGGAGATTTTCTGTGTGAGTTCCACCCCAACGGTAATCGGCTTGGCGATTCTACGGCTTATGATCCAGCCTGCCAGAAGTCCAAGGAGCGCCAAAGTTACAAAGACCACTACCAGGATGAATATTACGTCCTGAGAGAGGCGGTCGGCCATTGCGTTTATTTTGTCAATTGGGATACCGACATAGAGAATGCCTATCAGCTCTCCCTGGGGGTTTAGCAGCGGGTCGTAGGCGGTGAGATAATTTTTTCCCAGGATTGACGCTCTTCCGAGGAAGAGTTCATTATTCATGATAGGCTGGTAGGCCGCACTGGATTTTCCGAGAAAGGTGCCTACAGCCCGGGTACCGTCGTCCTTTTGAATGTTGGTAATAGTACGTATGAAGTCCTCACCCTCTTTCTTGAAAACTGTGGCCGTAATGCCGAGCTTCTCGCCAAAGTCATCAATAAACTCATAGCTGTCGATCCGCCGGCCCTCCGCATCGACCAATGTGTCGCCTTCGATACGCGGCGTACCATATTCCTTGTCGAAGGCGATGTTAAAAGATTCAATATCTCCCTCTACCTTCATTCTCAGGGAAGTGACCGAAATATCACTGGAGAGCCGCTGCATACCGAGAAAAGAGACCAGTAAGCCGCTGAGCGATATGATCAAAACTGTTATAAAAATAAAAAGGATCATTTTATTTGTGATGGTGAGTTTCATTCCTTTTATCCTTCTGCTTTATGAGTTGCAAAATGTACAGGAAATTTAATTGTTTTGGTAAGGTTTTGCAAGTTTTTTAGGATAAAAAGCGGATGCAAAATAAAAAATTGAGCGAAGGCAGTTGGAAGAATAATCTCCATGCAGTGCAAAGAGTGTTGTGAAGCCTAATGACATGGGAGCCTTTTTATACTTCCTTAAGAAGCGCTTTCAAATGAGCTTGTAGTGAAGAGACGGAAATAGTCTTAATGTGAATTGTAAACCTATTGTAAACCTACAGCATCTTTTAAATGTCAACCAACCTGTCCACCTACATGGCGAATCATCCATGCGCAAGATATGTATGATGATGAGTAGAGAGCTTAAATGGTTTTTCATTTTCCAACAGAAAAAAGGTATCCGACATTGCGAATCGTTTTTATATACATCGGGCGGGAGGGATCGTCTTCCACCAGCTTTCTCAATTGCCGAATATGCACATAAAAACTGTTTTCACTTACATCCTGATTCGAGTCCCAAATATACCCGTGAAGCTGATCGATGGAAAAAACTGTATCGGGATGTCGTACCAGATGAAGAAAGATATCGAAAATTTTTTTACGCATATGGATTTCTGTGCCGTTTTTATAGACTTTTAGTGCATTTACATCCAGATGAAAGGGACCGGCATCGATATTCTTGTAGATAGGGGCCGGGGCCCGGTCGATCCCCTTCGACCTTTTGATGATTCTCCGCACCCTTCCTATAAGCTCGTCAACATAAAAGGGTTTGGTAATATAATCGTCGCAGCCGATTTCGAAGCCGTCGAGCTTGATATCCCTGTCGTGTATTGAAGAGACGATAATAACGGGAAGGTATTCATCCTGTCTGCGTATCGTTTGCAGTATGTCTATTCCATCGTCTTCCCCAAGTTTGAGATCGAGAAGAACCAAATCCATATACGAGTTTTTCAAATGCTCATATGCCGATTTACTTGAGTCGGCCTCGAGACTTTCATATCCATGCTTCTCCAGCGATGAAACAATAAATTTGCGCAGCCTCTTATTATCCTCAATGACAAGAATTGATTCGCTCATTACGTTTCCTCCGGGCTATACTATCACATCCCCATATTAACTCCAGCTTAAATCAACACATAAAAAAATACAAAACCGGTTAAGTTAAATTTAAGGTCGGTTTGTAAGAATACTTCTCACCAATGATGGAAAAGGAGTTGTTTAAATGAAAAAGAACATTATATTTTCGGCAATTGCATTGCTCATTATTTTTGTCCTTTCCGGCTGTGTATCCACCGGAAGAGAGAGCCTGAACAAAGCCCAAAAAGCTCTCGAAGAGGGACGACCTTTGAATTCGCTTGTGTTCGCAACGGAGGCGATACTCGAGGATCCGGATTACGACCGGGCGAAGAATTTTCTTCGTGACAATGCAGAAGCCGAGCTTGCGAAGATAGAGAAGTTTCTTGATACTACTTCGAAATCGAAAAATCCTGAAGAGGTAGAGAAGCGTTACGATGCATATGTAAATCTCCAGGAGTTTTACACGAATCTTGAGAAAATCGGATTGCCGATTGTAAAGGGAAAGAAGCTCTTTGGTTTAATAAAGGGATGGGAGTGGTCTGTTCCAATAAAAGACTACTCCACCAAGATAGCTGAGGAGAAGGAGAAGGCCCGAAGGGTATTTCTTGATGCCGGATACACGGCAATAGATTCAGGACAACTTGCCAGGGCCGACGGGCTCCTCGATAAGGTGGTGTACAAGTTCAACGAAGCCGATTCGGAGCAACAGAAGAAAGACAAAAAGGCCATTTCCGACAAGTTCACCGAATGGGCGGCCGCACTCCACGGTGTACAGGCGCCGGAACAGCTTTTAAAGGGACTTGAGGCATACGATTTGGCCTTGAATTATAACAAAGATAACGAGAAGGCGAAATCCGGAAAAGAGAAAATGAGTCTTGAGCTTTCCGATGTTTACCTTGCCCTCGGACTCAAGCAGGAAAAAAAGGATACAATAAAAAGTCTCGAAGCAGCCATGGATTACTTCAAGAAGGCGTTGAAGTACAACAAGGATAATACCGACGCTGCAGAGGGTATCAAACGGTCGGAACACCGGATGGCAGTGCTGTACACTGAAGAGGGCATGAACCTTGCAGCCTCCTCCAAGGTCGAGGCTATGAAAAGGGCCCACGAGCTTTTTGAAAAAGCCCTCGTATGGGACCCGGACTACCAAAAAGCCGCCGAACAAAAGGAGATGGTCACCGAAAAGATCGCCGAATACTACTATCGGGAGGGGAACCGTTATGCTGAAAATCTCTCTAACGAGGATTCTTTAAAATCCGCGGTAGAAGCATACAACAATGCCCAGGAATGGATAGCGAATTACAAAGACAGCGAGCAAAAGAAAAGTAGAGTATATGTGTCCAGGCAGGTTATCGACTTGAAAGGGAAAATTGCGGTTACCACCGATGAGTATCAACGGACCAATTCAAGGATAGTTACTCTTTCCGAGCTGGTAAACCAGGGGCATAAGGGAATAAACGATCTTTTTTACGTCTCCGACAAAATTATTCAGCTCAACGATCAAATGAGGACGATCAGCACTGTAATGAGTCCGCTCTCCAGTGTTCCCTATGTCGGGCCGCTGTTTTCCACCACCGGTACCATGTTGGACCGCTCCCGCAGACCGGTCAATTCGACATCCAATAAAGTAAAGAAGGTACAGAAGCCCTACATCACCCCCAGCAGGGACATGATAAACAATGTAAAAGCACGGACGGACAGCATCCGCGGGACAATGGGTGAGATAAAAACGAGCCTCGAGTATACCCGTGATAGGGTCAACAAATTAAACGGCTGTGTGAAAAACATAAAAGATCCGAACACCCTCAAAAAAGTGGAGCGGGATGCAAAAAACATAGGAAAAAAGATTGATAAAATAAACACGGGGCTCAAAGACGTCAACGCTGTCCAGGATGAGGTTGAGGGAACGATGAAAGATCTTGCCAACTCAATAAGCGTAATAAGTAAAGTAACCGGGGGGGTGAGAACTATAATGGGACCCCTCGACAAAGTCGACTCTGTTACCTCCGAGATAAAAAAGATTCTGGACGAAGAGGTCTGTGTAGATCTATTAGTTTCAAAGGAGTGTGTAAGAGTTGGCGATGCGGTTGCTAAGGCGGGCGGCCCGATTAAAACCCTTGCCAAAGAGCTTCTCAATCCGCTGCTGGATGAGTTAAAAATAGAGCTGCCTACTATTCCCGGTCTTGACGGGCTGGACTCGACCCTTGACGGGGTAGAGGGCTACTACAATGACATAAAAGAAGCTGAGGCACAGTTAAACGAAGCTGCCGACAAGATTGTCGGAGTTCCCGAAGAACTTCGCGGCGAGGTGGATAAGATGACTGCAAGAACCGGCTGTTCCTTTTAGCGTACATGATCTTAGAATGATCTTGAAAGGTCCCGTCTCCTGTAGAGGCGGGACCTTCAGTATCACCCAGCACGAAGATTAAAAAAATTTATCATTTCAGCTTGCCTTCATATTTTAGATATATTAGACTTCCACTTAACTATTTTCATCAGGTTTGAACAATGTCTTCTAGGGTATTCTTCTTCGTGTTTTTCATAATCCTTTATACTTTTTTTCCTCTTTATTCAGAGTCACCGGTGGTTCGCTTCGGCTCGGATATGGATTATCCACCCCTTAGTTTCCGCAGTGAGGGGGAAATTGCCACCGGATTCGATATGGACCTGCTTTCCGAGCTCGAAAGGGTTACCGATATGAGGACGAAGAGCATTACGGCACCCTGGGCAGAAGTACTCACCATGCTTGAGGAGGGGCGTCTCGATGCGGTTACGGGAATTATTCGCACCGAGGGGCGTAGGGAGGAGTTCGATTTTACTGTTCCCTATTTCTTTGGTTCCTACGTTATTTTTGCCGCCGAGGGCAGCACAATTGATGCCCCTGGAGACCTTGCCGGAAAGACAGGGGCGATGCTCTCTTCCGACGCAGCCATAGAATCCTTTCTCACCCCCCACGATTTGCACCATGATGTCACCTATACCTCTTCTTTCACTAAAGCCCTTCGCTTGGTAGACGAGGGAGAGATTGACTACACAGTTGCCCCCTTATCACTCGGGAAAAGCATTCTACGTGAAGAGGGATTGGAGAATGTTACCGACGTCGGGCGGCCGCTGTTTCCGATCCGATATCGGATGGCGGTACGCAAGGGGAATTCGGAGCTTCTTTTCGCCCTCAACGAGGCGATTTACGAGTTGCGCCGCAACGGAACTATTCATAGTCTGTACCAGAAGTGGAGGGTCCAGCACCCCTTCGACCGGGCCGTCGATGGGCTCCCCTTTCCGCTTTTCATGCTTGTCGGCGGCGGCTTGGTTCTGCTTCTAGGCCTAATTGCTTTATTCTTTTACCTGCTCAAGTTCTATGCAGATAAAAAGACACGGGCCCTTGATGGGGAGAGGAAATTTTTGATGGACCTTCTCAGGAGCCTGCCTTTTCGCCTCTCATGGGAAGATGCCTTTGGTCGCTTCAACGGCGGCAATAGCTCATCTTCTCAGAGTACCGCAGGCCCTTTGGAGGGTGCTCCCGAGGAAATAAAAAAGAGTGTCCTCCGCACCGCAACCGCGTATGCGGGCAGTGCAGGTGAAGGGCGGGGCAAGTTATCGGTGCTTCCGATCTTCACTAATAACGGTGATGTAAGGGGTACTCTCTCATGTAGAGAGGAACCGGGAGAAGAGGAGCTGTTGAAAGAGAAACTCCGGAGAGTTGCAAAAGAGTTTTCTTCTTTGAGATGTAAACTTGAAGAGCGGGAGGTAAGTGACCCGCTTACCGGTCTTTATAATATAAAGTATATGAAAAAACGGATAACCGAAGAAATTGCCCTCCACAAGCGATATGGCAGCTCCTTTTCCCTCATACTTTTTCACTATGCAATCTCAGGGGATGAAAAAAGGGGGTCCCGGATTTTTACCGAGGACGAAGAAGTCCGAACTGCCGCCGAGAAAATACGGACCCAGCTTCGAAACGTCGATATTGTTGGAAGGCTTGAGGGAAGGGTTTTTCTTGTGTTGCTTCCCAGAACTGAACTCTCTGAGGCGGAAGTTGCAGCAGGAAAAATTGCCAAGACCCTCGGTAAGGAAAAACTGCGGTTTACGACGCTCATGTATCGGGGAGAAGAGGTGGACACCTTTTTTATGTACTTGAGAAACTTGTTGCCGGGAGAACAGTCGGATGAAACTGCGTAGGAATAGGCGGTTTTTTCTTTTTTTGTGTCTCCTAATTTCTTTTCTCTTTACTTTTGTTCTTCTCTCCCCCCTTTTTCTTCCCCCTTCCGGGGATGCAGAAAAACAGGAAAACCTGAATATAAAAATGCGGCTTTTCCGGTCGGACACACGGCGCACTGCTATGGAATTGGCAAAGCCGAACCCCGCTGATAAAACAGCTCCGGAGACAGCTCTGGACACAGCTCCGGCTGAACCGGTACACCTCTCACCTCGAGATCGGGTACAGGTAAAAGCCGACTATGCCTATCTGTGGGTGGAGATTGAAAACAATGGGCCGGAGAGCCGGGAAATCTATATTTCAAATGGGAGAAGAAATGCATACACCGAGCTTCTTGCTCCTTCCCCCTTGGGGGCCTATACTCTTGCCGCCCACGGCGAGTCCGTCCCTCTCTCTCTTTCTCCTGTCTCTTTCCGAAGGGCCTCTTTTCCTGTGGCTCTGGAGGGCGAGACGACACGGACATTTATAGTTGAGTTTCACGACCCAAGAAGGATAATTGTTGCTCCGATGGTTTTTACTCCCCCAGAGTTCTACAGGTATAGTTTTCGGGAACAGCGATACACGGCATTTGTGTACGGGTTTGCCTTTGCCCTTCTCTGGGCTGTTCTTATTGCCGGATTCCTTGAAAAAAATAGAGTTCTTTATGCCTTGTTTTTTTGCCTCACCGCGCTCTTTCTCTTTTTCCTGTACCGCAGCGGGGTAGTGCAGTATATCTTTCCCCGTTTTACCTACCCCCAGGGATTATTTTCTCTCTCTCTTGCGCTCACCCTTTTTCCGGCGGGGGGGCTTCTGATATGGGAAGCGCGTACAGGTTTTCGAGACATCTCCGGCGCTGTCCCTCAGGGTAAAGAGCGGCGCTTGTCCGCATTATCATCCCTCCGCCTGTCTATCGTGCAACAGATCGCCCATCAGTTTCGCTTTCCCATGGAGACGGTATTGGCTGCCGGTGCAAAGCTGGAACATGAACATTCAGAGCCCTCCGTGGTGGCCTCGGCCCAAGTTATAAAAGACGAGATTTCCGAATTGAAAAGGGTCTTGGATATGCACACTCTTACCTCTTTCGATGAAGTCTTTGAGAAACAGCGGGGCCTGGAGGAACTACACTTCCAATGGAAATCTTCCGAAATATACGGAAGGATCCTTCTTTTTTCGGAGGATGATGCCTTTATTTCACGGGTTTCATTGATACTTCGTTCGAGTCATTTTGAGGTAAGCGTCACCGGAGATTATTACCAGATTCTCGGTGGGGTGGCTGAAAAAAACTTTGATGTACTCCTCATTCATCCCTCCTCCGTGGGAGAAAAAGCCTTCGAACTCTGCAGGTTTATCCGTGAAGAGCACAACATGTTGGATATTCCAATTTTGATGATAGCCTTTCATAACCGTGCCTCATTAATAAAGTCGGGCTATGCCGCCGGAGTGAACGATTTTGTGACCCCTCCCCTCGATGGCTACGAACTTGCCACACGGCTTGCCTCCCTGGTAAAACTCAGGGAAATTGCCCATAACAATAGAGACTTAGCGGAATCGGAGAAGGAGAAAAATGTGTTTCTCTATTTTCTCACCCACAATGTAAATACCCCGCTTACCCTGCTTATCAACCGAATCAGAGAACTGGAAGAACTGCTGCCGAGGGGGGAGCTGGAGGAAACAGTCGAGGACCTGAGAGAATCTTCGAGGGAAATCAGTGATATCGTGCGAAACGTACTGATCTCTTTTCGCCTCGCCGACGGCAGACAGACACTTTTGACCGAAGAAATAGATGTGCATTCCCTCCTCTACAGCCTAGAAGGGGAGATAAAGAAAAAGTGCAGGACCAAAGGGCAGGAATTTACTGTAGTACTTCCGCCGGAACATCCTCCTGTGTGTATAGATGTCCCGTCGGTAAAGGGCAGTCTTTACAATATAATAGACAACGCCGTCAAATTTACTCCTCCCGGCGGACGCATAGAGGTGGAGCTTAGTGTGAAAAATCACGGAGTGGTAGATATAGAGGTGAAAGACACAGGGCCGGGCATACCTGAACAGGAGGAAGAGCGGCTCTTTCGGCGTTTTGAACCCCTTTCTCCCCGGCCGACAGACGGGGAATCTTCAACAGGACTAGGGCTCTTTGTGGCGCACGAGCTTATTCACATGAACGGGGGAACGCTGAAATATCGACCCTATTCCAAAGGGGCCTGTTTTACCGTTACTCTCCCGACGTATAAGGATGTATAGATGAAACATGCCAACAAGGGGATCCTCCTCTCAACATTTATTTTTATCACCTTTACAGCAATCTCTCTGTACGGGGCATATCACGGCGCCCTTCAGGTTCGGACATTTATTAAGGAGAAGGAGCTTCCCGCCGTGGGCCTCGCTGTATCCGCCAGGCTTGATAAAGCCGCCTATCGCTACAAAAAGATCGGAGAAGAGTTGCTCGAAGGGGATGTGCTGCGCCGCTGGATCCTTTCGGGAGAGAAAGACCTTGAGGTGGCAGTTGAATTTATGAGAGATGTTCGCGACCGCTACGATTTAATAGATGCGAGCCTTGTAAGCGATAAGACTGAGAAGTATTACAATACCGACTACACGGTCCTTCAGCTTTCTTCGGACAACGAAAGGCGGGACGGATGGTATTATCTTTATCGAGATTCTGTAGATGGGGTCAATATCGACTCGTGGTATTTTGAAAAGAGCGGACTTACACAAGTCTTTGTTAATGTGCCAATACGCGACTATAAGGGAAACTTTATTGGTGTGACCGGTGCGGGGATTCATTCGGCCAAGGTGAAAGAGGTAATCGTCACCTTTGAAAAAGAGTACGGAGTTCGTATTCAGCTTGCCAGAAAGGATGGAAAGGTGGTCTATACCACCGAGGAAGGGAGCAGCAACGAATTGTCGAAGAAGACCCTGGACACACTCTTTCGAAATCAGACAGATCCGATGGGTAGTGTGTTTGAAGGTGATGGGAAGAGTGCTTCCATTTTTTGGGGAATCTACTTGGGAGATTGGAACAGCTACCTTGTTGTTGAAAAACAGGGTGATGAAATCGAGGCGAATATGAGGGAGTCGATGCTGAGCAGCTTTCTTCCCCTCGGGGGTCTATCATTGGTTCTCTTTCTTATCAGTATTTTTACCCTTCGCTCTACCTTTAAGGTCATGAAAGCCTCATTGGAAAAAAAAGATAAGCGGTTATCTCTGCAAAAGGCAGCCCTTCGCTTTTCCGGACGCTTTGTCCAAACCCTCGATGTAAAGGGAGAGCACGAAAGAGGAAATATACCACCGGAAGAGGTACTTGAGCCGGCGCTTCTCAGTATCTCCACTTGGGCTGAGAAACACAAGATTTTCCTGCACTCGAGTCTGGAGAAATCCGGAGTCCTTCTAGACCGTGACGGGGCGTTTGCCCTTAAGGTGTCGGTCCGGGAAATCTGCAGACACATCTTCGAAATTGCTGTCCCCGGTCTCATTATTCCTTTTGCCGGCTTCCGTGCAGACGAAGCATATACTATCGAGATTGCTACGAACATACGGGAAGCTTACTTTTCGGCGGAAATTCTGGAAGAGGTGGAAGAACTCCTTTCGGTAGCAGGGTTTTCTCTGTCGGTGGAAAACACATCTCAGAGGATGATGAATATTATTATAAGTATACCCCTTTAGTTTTCGTTTTTGCCCCTGAATTTAAAATTGATTTAAGGTTTACCCCTCATACTAGAAACACTACATATTCTTGGAAGGAGAGATACATGAAAAAAATTGTTATTTCCATACTCATTAGCGTGCTGTTTATTACCGCCTGCGGCACCATGTTCGTCAAAGGCGGTTCGGAATATCGGAAAGGGGAGGAGATGCTGAAAAAAGGCCGTTTTGATCTGGCGGCAAAAAATGCCCTAGCAGCCCTTGAGAAGAATTCGGAGTTCGAGGAAGCTTCCGACCTCCTAGGGCGGTCAGTCGAGGCGGGAACCGAAGATGCTCAGGCTCGAATTGAAGAGCTCAGGGCCTCGGAAGATCCCTTTGTGTACGACAGAATCGTTCCAATCTATCGACTTATGGATAATCTGCACCAGATCATATCCTCGTCTCCCTACGCCTCCAAATACGAGACGCAGAGCTGGGAAGAGAAGATCCAGGAATCCATGGAAAACGCCGCCGATGCGCATTACGCTGCCGGTCAGGAGCTCTTGGCAAAGGGAGATTTCCGCAGTGCTCGAAAGGCGACGGTCCAGTTTGAAATGGTCAATAAGATAATTCCGGAGTATAAGGATGTAGCCTCACTCACCGAACAGGCTACCGAAGCCGGTATTGCTACTGCCGTGGTCTATCTAAAAGAGCCGGGAGAGGAGAGAGACCTCGAAGGTACCGCTGTGAATATTCTTAGCGGAGATGATTCGATCAAGAAGTTCACTCGGTTCTTACGCACCGATGAACTGGGGATGGCTTCCGGTCTTTCTTCTTCCGCAGCCCTCGCCCAGGCCAAGGGGTCGGCAGACTTCCTCATTTATGTGGATAACTACACTATTTCGGGTGAAGTTACTCCTGTTTCAAAGAGCCAAGCCCAGACCTCAGTCAAGAGCGGTTTTATAACCATGCAGTTCCCAGCTACAAAGGTCTCCGCATCCTACGAACTGACCGCATCAGCTCCATATGCAGTGTACGAAACCGCCTCGGGTAAAGCCCTTCAGGAGGACACCATCTCAATAAACGCCGGTAATTCGGTGGAGTACTTTGTGTTCAACACCGACAAAACCAAATCTTTGGAAGGCGGCTCCTATCGCTCCATAACAATGCCCGAACCGGACGGAAAAGTAATACCGCGGGAATTCTTTGATGACATCGCCGAGCAAACCGCGAAGCTGACTATCACCTCCCCATCGGTCATGCGGAGCAAATCCTTCAATGTCATTGCGGATAAGGTAGATGGAAAGACATTCTTCGGCAATCCGGAGGTAATTCATGTCGACAACAGTTTTGTTACCGGCGTCTATTACTCGTACACCCAAGCGAGAGAGGAAAACAAGGAGAACGCCGACAAGGCTGCGAAGCTTTTGAACGACGTCATCCCCACCGCTCTGGAGCAGAATGCCCAGGAACTCATCAAAAATCGGGACTCAGCTGCCATGATGGTTGTACGCCGGGCAGCGAATACCGCCAAGGAGGCGCTGCGCTAAGAGAACTGAGAAATGAATCCGCCCATTACACAGGGACCGGTGATTTCCGGCCCCTGTTTTTAGTTTTTGTCCCTGATTTAAGAATAATTTAAGTTTCCTCCACTAGGGTAGAAGGAAAATAACTATTTTGGAGGATTGCACAATGAGTAAATCCAGGACATCTTTTCGTTGGTTAATACCGCTGCTTATATTT
>CAZDFY010000071.1:0-17241 GCA_964504785.1 uncultured Sediminispirochaeta sp.
GATACTTCGCAAGAGAAGCCGAATCTGTTTTTGATAAGTGTTGATATGATTCCGCTGGAATTCTATCAGCGCTTCGATGATTTTCCTAGGATGAATACACCGAATCTTGACCGCATGAGGCGGGATGGGGTTTTTTTCAGTGACTGTTTTTCAACTTCACCACTCTGTACACCCTCCCGCGCTTCGTACCTCACCGGCCGTTATAGTTATATTACTACCAATAGCGAAAGATCCCACGATGGCCATGATATACACTTGCGGGATTCGGATACGTTTTTTCCGGAATATCTAAAGAGTGCCGGGTATTCAGTCAGGCACGTCGGAAAGTCGCATGTGGGAACGCACAAATTTATTGATACCTTCGGAGAAAACGATGCACCCTGGGACCGCTGGTCGCCTCCCTGGTATGATGATGATGACTATATTCTGTATCTAAAAAATATGGGGCTCGATAGTATTGATTTTCAAGAAGAGATTGTGGGTACTGATCCTTCGGGTGAGGGTCCAGGCAATCACTATGGCGGATGGATTGCACAACAGGATGGGAAAGAGTTCCCCCTAGAGGCCACTTATCCCTTCTTTCTTGTGCACAAGGCGATCCAGAAACTCAGCACGGTAGAAAAAACTCAGCCCCTCTATCTACAGCTTGACTTTTTCGGGCCGCACCAGCCATTTGCTATACCCCATGGAATGGAAGCCCGCCGGGCGGAACTTGAAACTCAGGTGAAAACACCAGAATCCTTCGACAGGTTGATGGCCTCTGGAAATGCACCGAACGGACCCGATCAGCCGGAACCACGTATCTATTCTATGTATCGAAAGAATTGGGGTTTGAAAGATGCGAAGACAGTAAAGAAATACATTATTGCCAATATCCTGCATTTTGAGTTAATAGATATGGCCCTAGGGAGGCTCTTTGAGCATCTGCAACAGGAGAACCTGTATGATGATTCTTGGATGTTTTTTATCGGCGACCACGGGGAGATGAATTGTGAATCGGGGCTGATTGATAAGGGGGCTTATCTAAATCCGAGGGTAAATCGTGTTCCCTTTATTATTAAGCCGGCTGCAGCTTGGAACGGTGACGGTCAATTCATTGGCAAGGGTTCCTCTGTTGATGATCAGCCCGTTTCGCTTCTTGATGTAGCCCCGACTATTCTCGGCTTGGCCGGGCTGAATCATGATGAACGTCAGGACGGTGTGGATGTAATCACTACTGTGTTAAAGGGAGCGGCACGACCAGAAAAACCTATTTTATGCGAGATATGGAGCCATGTGATGCCGAACCCTTCTGTAGGGATGGTATTTAGGGCATCCGACCGCACACTGTACATGTTTACCTACAACTGTTCTGATGCGGTTGATGAGTTGTATCATGTTGATCATTCAAAGTACCCGCAGAATCTGTTTCATGCCCGGGAGTATGCGCACATAGTGCGGGAAGCGGTTCGGCAGATGGATGCGGTATTTGCAGGGGATACCCGTTGGAGGGCATATTCGAATTTTATTAGATTAGAATATGCCGAGTTGTTAGGGGCAATAGGCGGTGACCGACAACATTTTTCAAAGTAGAGGATGTCGGCGTCTAATCATGCGCTCCTTATCCTGTTTTTGCATTTTAAACTGCTCTAGTTGAAAGACTAAGAAATGGTAGTTGTGTTACAGTGTAGGTCATGATGAGCAACATACGTAGACGCCGAAAGAAGGAAAAAACACATCGAACCGGAAATTCCTCGCCTCCATTTTCACTATTAATCAAACCGGCCGGGCCGGACTGTAACCTGCGCTGCCGTTACTGTTTTTATTTGCCGAAGCTCCAGCTTTTTGGGGATGAGGCGGCCCACCGCATGAGCGATGAGGTGCTTGAGCAGCTTGTACGCAGCTATATGTCCACCCAGCAACCGGCCTACGTATTTAACTGGCAGGGCGGAGAGCCCACTCTGATGGGGCTCGATTTTTTTAAGAAAGCACTTGAGCTGCAGCGGCACTACGCTCCCGCTGGAAGTACTGTTACCAACACGATTCAGACCAACGGCACACTGATTGACCGGGAATGGGCCGAGTTTATCGCTGCGAACCGGATATTAGTCGGAGTAAGCCTGGATGGTCCGAAGGATGTGCATAATGCGTACCGTGTTGATGCTGCCGGCAGCGGTACCTTTGACCGTGTAATGGCGGGGATTGAGCACCTTCGGAGCAGCGGAGCGGAGTTCAACATTTTAACCATGATTACCTCTCACTCTGTCGATCGTGCACAAGACATATTCGAATTTTTTTGGCAAAACGGTTTTAACTATCAACAGTACATTCCCTGCGTGGAATTTGACGAAGAGGGTAAGCCGCTTGAATACACCGTATCCGCAATGGACTACGGTAGATTTCTTGTTGATCTCTTTGACGCCTGGTATCCGAAGCGTGTGCGGCGGGTGAGTATCCGTAATTTTGACAATGTAGTTAACTTTTTAGCCGCCGGGGAGTACTCTTCCTGCACCATGCGCGGAAAATGCGATCAGTACTTTGTGGTCGAGCACAATGGCAACGTATATCCCTGCGACTTTTTTGTGGAGCCGGAATGGAAGCTCGGAAATATTATGGAAGATGAATGGGCGCATTTTGTCCGATCTCCTCTTTACCATCGGTTTGGAGCCATGAAAAGTAGATGGAACCAAACCTGCAACGAATGTCCCTATCTTCATCTCTGCTCCGGAGATTGCCCGAAGATGCGGTATGCAGCCGGCCGGGATCCAAGCTCCCTAAGCTATCTGTGCAGCGGACATCGTCACTTTTTTGACAACACCATCGACAAGTTCATGGACCTATCCCGCGGTGTACAGCACAATCTTCGTACCAACCAGCCGGGGTTCACAGGTGTAGGGATGCCTCCGTATAAGCTTTCACCGGAAGACCCCTGTTTTTGCGGCAGCGGTAAGAAACTGAAGAACTGTCACGGTGTAGTGGACTAATCAATGGATTTAAGATCTGATTCCATCCAAGGTTCCCAGTCCGGATTTTCAACTGGAATTATTGCATTTACCTCTTTTTGCCACGCATGGAGTTCATCAAGCAATTCCTGCGCAATCTGTGGATTGTCATTGATGAGATTGTGTTCTTCGGATAAATCGGTGTTGAGATTGTAGAGCTCGGTGCCTCTACCGAAAAACTCAATGAGCTTCCATTGTCCCCTGCGGATGGAACAGCCAGGTTCGCCTCCATTGTTACCATAGTGAGGATAATGCCAAAAAATGGCCCCGCGGTTGTGCTTATTGGTATCACCTCGTAAAACCGACAGAAAGCTTTTTCCGTCAACGTGCTGTTGCTCCTCTAACGGTAGCTCACACGCCTCTAAGAGAGTAGGGTAGAAATCCGGGCTGGTAATAACAGCATTGCTTCTCCCACCCGCCTCGATTCTATCAGGCCATCGTAGGAACAGCGGTTCACGGCTGCCTCCTTCGTACATCCACCCCTTTCCTTCCGCCAAGGGGGCATTGCAGGTAGGTGAACCGGCAGAACTGCTGAGCCCGCCATTGTCGGAGGTAAATACTACGATGGTATTTTGTGCGATCCCTTTTGTATCAAGTGCAGCAAGCACTTTACCTACGTTCTCATCAAGGTGCTCAATCATGGCAGCATACACTGGATCGGATTGAATCACCCGTCTTACAATGCGCTCATTCTTCTTATGCTCACAGGGATACCAATCTCCTTCTACCAATGCAGTTTTGTTGTCTATGCCTAGTTCGTGTGCTTTTTTTTGGTATTTTTTTACTTTATCGGGCTTGGCCATGATTGGTGTGTGAACTGAATAAAAACTCAGATACATGAAGAAGGGAGTATCGTCATTTTGGCTAATTAATTGTACAGCTTCGTCTCCGAGACGGTCGGTGAGATAATCGTCATTTTCTTTTGGGGCTAAGGTTGGAATATCCCAAGGGGCAAAGTAGCCGTTTTTCCCCGGCGGCTGTCCTGAATGACATCCGCCAATATTCTTATCAAAACCATGGTTCAAGGGCCAGTACTCTTCGGAACCCAGATGCCATTTGCCGATGTGCCAGGTTTTGTAGCCGTGTTGTTTAAACGCAGAGGCCATTGATTTTTCAGTTAGCGGTAAAAAAGGAACGTAGGGAGCTGAAAGCATTTTCCCCTTTTCCGCCCCCGGTTCGCAGTGTCCGGGCCCGCCGATATAATGGGTTAAGCCGATTCGTGCGGGATATTTTCCACTTAATATGCTTGCTCTGGTGGGTGAGCACACCGGTGCAGCTGCATATGCATCGGTAAACAGCATGCCCTCAGCTGCTATACGATCAATATTGGGGGTTTCATAAAACTCACTCCCCATGCACACAAGATCTTTCCAGCCTAGGTCATCGGTTAAAATAAAGAGAATGTTGGGAGCACTCATATTTTTCTACTGATCCTCTGAATTAAATGCAGCTGCCGGGCCTTGCTCGGCCATCCGAACTGTAAAATATCCATTGATAACTCCGTCTCCTACCTCATACGCCCTTTGCCAAAGGAGCCTGTAGAGTTTTTGTTTTATATTCTGATATTCAGAAAATGAGGCAATATTCTGTATTTCATTCGGGTCATTCTCTATATCATAGAGCTCGTCGGTATCGTAGCCGTTATATACTAACTTGTACTGTTTGGTTCTTATGATTCTTTGAGTGTAATAGAGTTCAATACCATTGCACTGCATGAAGATACTCTCTCGCCAGTTTTTTGGTGGTGTATTATGCAGAAAAGGGACTAGGCTGCTGCCGGGATATGCCTCACTGTTGTGTTGGATCCCAGCTAAGTCCAGAATTGTCGGACGCAGATCTGTGAGGGAGATAAGCGCATCTTCGCTTCTGCCCTCATCCTTAATTTCTTGGGGATACCTAATTATAAGCGGAACTTTATATGCACTATCGAATGCCGGTACTCCTTTACAGAAAAGACCATGCTCGCCGCAATAGTCGCCGTGGTCAGAGCAAAAAATTACTACCGTGTTATCTTCCATGCCATTTTCTTCTAATTTGTCGAGTAAAAGCCCTATTTGATCATCGACGTATGCACACAAGGCATAGTAGTGGCGAATGCACTCCCGCTTTTCATCTGTATCCATTTGGTCAAAGACTTTTCCCTTTATCATACGATATGCAATTGGTTTGTCCTGCATTTCATCATGGATGGACTCAGGTACTTCGATTAAATCTAAAGGAAATCTGTCAAGATACTCCCGGGGAACTTCATAGGGATCATGTGGATAAAACAAACCAGCATAAATGCACCATGGGTTCGATTCATCTTTAAGCACATCCATCTGCTCAAGCACCTCATCAACAACTATTCTGTCGTGCACTCCCTCATCCGAGTCTATTTCGCGGAACAGAGGCATTGTTTCATACCCCCGGTTTTTTATCTCTCCGGTTTTACGGGGCACATTTTCCTGTGAGGCGAACTTTCGATAATCTTCCCAATAACGTCCATGCCGGTCATTGGGAGTAGCAGATACGCTGTGCTCTATCCAGCCTCTGTCACGAGGATATTCAGTTCCGCTGATGTGCCATTTTCCAAAAAAATGGGTTTTATATCCGTTCTCCTGTAATTCCTCATTCCATAACCTGACTCCGGCTTTTATATCTGTGCCTAAGGCCATATCGTTCAAAACGTTGTTCCAAATACCGTGTTGAGAAGGATATAATCCGGTAAGTAGGGAAGCCCTCGATGGACAACAGTGAGGGGCGGTGCAGAATGTATTCGTAAATCTAATTCCCTCAGATGCAAGTCTCTTTAGATTGGGAGCTTTGACTGCCTCACCGGGAATTCCTGATGTATCGGCCCTCTGTTGGTCGGTAATTATTACAAGGAAATTTGGTTTATTTTTTGGCATGTTTTTCTCCTATGAAAAGTCAATCACCCCTTTGTACCTGAAGATGCATTTACCTGTATGAATGCATCCTGCCATTTCAGAAACATAAGCAAAAGTGGTAATGCTACAAAGGTTGTTGCTGCGAGCAACAGGTTCCACTCTACGAAATCTTCGCCCTTAAAAATATCTAAGGCGAGCTGAACGGTTCTCATCTTAGGGCTATTGGTAATTACCAGCGGCCATGCATACTGATTCCAGGTAAAAGTGGCCTTGATGATTCCCAGTGAGGCGATTAAGGGCTTGCTTAATGGGAGATATATTTTAAAAAAGGTCTGAAGCCGATTGCATCCATCGATGCGTGAAGAATCATCTAGTGAGGAGGGGAAGCCCAAATAGAATTGCCGGGCTAAAAAGACCCCAAAAGAACCGGCAATAAACGGGATTATAAGGCCCGAATAGGTGTTTATAAAGCCGGTACCCCCATCTCCAAATAAATTGTTTCCACCCACGAGGGGAAAGTTCGACATCATAATATACATCGGAGCCAGTGTAACTTGCGGGGGCATAAGCAGACCGGTTAAGGCTAGGGTAAACATTATCCCTTTCCCCGGAAAATTTAACCTTGCGAATGCATACCCGGCCATCAAATTCAGAAGAAGGCTTATCACTGTTGCGAGGAAAGTGACGTATAATGAGTTAAAAATCCATCTGATCCACATACCCTGTTGAATTGCATCAATGTAGTTATGAAATTGAGGTACCTTCGGGAACAGTGAAAAGTGTGCCGAGTTTATTTCCCCTATAGTCTTCAATGAGCCTGAAATCATCATAACGAGAGGAAGTATAAAAACAATTCCGATGAGTAGCAGTACGCCTGTCATTATATAGTTTTTTTTATTGCTCCCTTTCATGGGCGGTCCTCCCGTATTTGAAGTTCAAAATAGTAATAAAGCCAACAATAAGCAGAACAATAAAGGACATCGAACTGGCATAACCAAAACGAAAATCTGAAAAAGCGCGTAAATATACCTGATGTATAATGGTAGTGGTTCTATTTAAGGGTCCACCCGAAGTCATTACATTTACTTGCCCAAATACATTGAAACTGCGAATTATTAAAACAACCACCAAGAAAAATGTAGTTTCCTTTACCATAGGAATCGTGATACTCACCATTTTTCTTAGTGGACCCGCTCCCTCGATATCTGCGGCTTCATACATGGAATAGGGGACCATTTGTAAACCAGCCAGGTAAATAACCATTGCATATCCGATCTGTTGCCAGATACCGACAGCAATTATTGATGGCAGGGCCAAATTAGGGTCGGAGAGCCAACTTTGGGGAGGTAGATTTAGAGCAGTAAGTAGGTGATTAAAAATACCGGTGATCGGATCATAAAACCACATCCACACCACCGCCATAGATACCATGGAAGGTACATAGGGCATATAAAACAATACCCTCAAGGTTCTTTTTGCCCCTATTGTTCGGTTATTAAGAAGGTTTGCAATTATAAAACCGAAAAACAAAACGGGTAGTACAGTGAAAGTTGTGTATATAAGGGTATTTCGAAGAGATTGTAAAAACACTGGGTCATTCAGCATAAATTTGAAATTATGCAATCCCACAAAAGCCGGCTTGCTGAATAGATCGTACTTTGTGAAACTGAACCTTAGAATGTTAAAAACAGGAATTAAAATAAAGACGGCAAAGAAAACAAAAAATGGTAATACGAGAATGTATGCATCCTTAGCATCTTTAGAGAATTTTCCTTTTGAAGAAGCCATAATATCTCTCCTGAGCATATGAAGTAGAAACCTACCGAAATCAGTTAGTGATTTCGGTAGGTAGTTAGTTAAGGTAAAGGCTATTCCGCTAGTTCATTTTCGAGTTGCTGCTGATGGTACACCAGGGCTTCTTTTGCTGATGCTTCACCGAGGAAAGTCTTCATACCTACATCGTTAAGGTGTCTTCTATACAAGGCAGACCACACTACATTTGGCCAAGGCTTGCTTATCATTGCAGATTTCATGATCGCCTGGTTAAATCTTGATTTGCCCATGAAGTAATCCATAGTGTCTTCTCGAGTGGGAGGAGAATTTACCGCATCAATACGAGCCTTTGTTTCGTCTTTAGACAACATAAAAGTAAGATACTTCCAAGCCAAATCCTTGTTTTTAGATTGGTTACTGATGAAGTACTGATACATACCTCCAAAAGTGGCCTCTTCTTTTTTCTTCAGATTGTACACAAACCCCAAATCATCTGCTAAATCCGGATGGCTTCTTTCAAACTGATTGAGCTGACTGGGAGTAGTAAAGGCCATCGCCGCAGTAGCTTTTAGAAAGGGTTTTTCTGCCGGTTTGTTGCCGGCATGGGGTGCACTTACTCCCTTCTGGTAAAGATCTGCCAAGTATTCAAAAGTTTCAATTCCGGTCGGAGAGTCAAACTTTGGCTGTTCAGTTTTTTCATTTGCGAGGATAGTGCCGTTTTGATTGAGGAAAATGTAGGAAAATACTTGCGTTTGCGAACTGGGTATTTCCAGACCGGTTTGCGTGACAATATCCCCCTGTTTCTTTGTTAATTTAACCGCATATTCACTCAACTCGTCCCAAGTTGTTGGTGGTTGTTCCGGGTCCAATCCGGCTTCTTTAAAAAGATCTTTTCTGTATACAAAGATGCGTGGATCCCAATGATAGCCCAATCCATAGAACTTTCCCTTATAAAGGCCCTTGTTATAGGCTGCCTCTTGATACTGGTCTTTTTCATTCCATGATTCAAAGTACTCATCTAAAGAAATAAACTGTCCTTTGCTTGCTCGAACTGCAAGATAGCCGACTGCAGCTGCAATGATATCGGGTGCCGAGCCGCCGGCATACATTAGATTGATTTTAGTATTAGCCTCTGCCCATCCTACGGATGAGTATTCGAATTCGATATTAAGATCGGGGTTCGCAGCTTTGAACCTCTCGAAAGAGCTTTTATAATACTCATCCCACGCAGATTCTGCACCGGCTTTTAATATTGTCAGCTTCTCGGTCTTAGTTGCCGGTTCGCCGCTTTCCTGTTCCTGTTGACCATTTGCCCATAGCATGCTTGTAAGCATAAGCAACAGGAGCAACATTGTTAGTTTTTTCATAAAACTCTCCTTTTCTTGGTTGTTTTGTACAGCTTAGACCCGGTTTATCTCCCTATGAAAGCAGACATTGTTCAGATTTGCTTGTCCAATTTTCAGGGTATTAGACCAAAATTTAGATTTTATTGCCTTTTCTTTTGATTGCGGTACTCGGTTGGTGAAATTCCATGACGTTTTCTAAAAAATCTGGAAAAGTAACTAGTACTTTGGAAGCCGACCTGTTCGGTGATTTCGGTGATACTTGCATTACTATACTGCAGTAGATACTCTGCCTTCTCAATACGTATCTTTGATAGATAGTGTTGGAAGGTAATTCCCATTTTTTTTCTGAATAGATCGGAAAGATAGGTACTGTTTAATCCGATATACTCCGAAACGCTTATAAGCGACATTTGTGAATCATAGAAGTTATTCTGAATGTAGCTGCATACCTTCTCTATTGTGATATTTTTTCCGGAGAGCGGTTCTTCCTTTTCAGTTTGCAACTGAGAGAATATTTTTTTGCTATGAGCCTTCAGCTCTTCAAAGGAGTTACAGCTGTTTATTTGTGCTATCACTGAAGCAGAGCTATAATTTTCTGAGAGATGAAGATACAGTTCAGAAACAATCTCCTTTGCATCACCTCCGGTAATCGGAAGCTCGTTTTCGATAGAATTCACAATGGCCTCTGCTTTTTGCAACGCATACATCCAGTTTTCTAAATTGAGCTCCCTTTTTACGTCTCTTATCAATAATTCAATGTCTTTTCTATTTGTTTGGAGTTCTGTAAGACTTAGACCGCGAAGAGAGGAGAGATCTTTCTCTTTATAGAAACTATTCAATTCCAGGGCTGTTTCAGCTTCTTTATAAAGACTGTGAAAGTCCTCAGCTGATGAACGAATAGAACTAAGACCATAATGAATAGTGATGCTGTGGATTTGTTTTATTTGTTGTAAAATTGCTGTTATTCCCGAGAGAACTTTTTTTTCCGGATGCACGGTATTTATGCTCAGTGCTTGACCTGTTATGCATATGAGTTCTGAGTTTACTGCGATAACCGTAATATGATCTCCTAAAAGCTGTTTATGCGAGCACACATATCTATACAGTTCACCTATTGGATTATCCAGTGCCCGTGAAGCCTGTATTTTTAGTAAAATGCAAAACACAGGGGGAGAGTGTAGGTTGAGTTTTTGAAAAATTGTTTCACGCTCTTCCACAGGTAGATACTCTTCGCTGCATAAGCGATTAAGCTGAGACAACAGCAGACGGTTTTTCTGCTTTTCATTTACTTCTTTAGCCCCTGAATCGAAGCTATGCTCCTGGGTAATGGAAGTAATTCTTTTAAGAGCGCTTTTTAATTCTATTTCTGAGATTTCGCTTTTTAACAAATAATCATCCGCTCCGAGGCGAATTGCCTCTGATGTAAATCTAAAATCGCTGTAGGAGCTGATAATGAGTATTCGTATATTATTGTTTATCCCCTTGATCTCCCGGATTAAATCAAGCCCACTCATCTCGGGCATTTTGATATCGGTTATTACAATATCGACTTGTGTTTCTGAAATTTTTCTTAAAGCTTCGTATCCGTCATAGGCAGTATCAACAATTTGATATTCGGAATCGGGATAGCTGAGTACAGACTCAATCCATTTTGCTGTTAAGGGCTCATCATCTACTAGTAATAGGCGCATTATCAGCTCCTTCGATATTTGTAGACAGAACCGGAAGTTTAATTGAAATCAAGCCGCCGTCTTGTTGGTGAACCAGTACGCCGTAGGCCGAACCGAACCTAAGAACAATTCGATCATGTATATTCAGAAGCCCAACCCCATTGTGGTTTGAATCTATGGTATTATTTTGTTGTTTTTCTCTCAAATGCTCTATGGAGTCGAAGGAGAATCCTATTCCATTGTCGCTAATTTCGATTTGTAGATCCTGGTTTTGCTTTGTCGCTGAAATTTTAATGAACCCTTTTTTTCTCGCCGGCTTTATTCCGTGAAAAATGGCATTTTCAACCAAAGGTTGTATGATTAGCTTTGGAATATAGAGTGTGAGAACATCCTCCGGCACTTCATACTTCAATTGCAGGGAATTTTTCAGTTGCTTCTCGGCAATGGCGATATAATTCTGGGTCATTTCAATCTCTTGGCTCAATAAGACCAAGTAATCGGGACCGCTTAGAGTATAACGGAGCATTTTATTGAGGGCTACTATGGCGTTTTCTGTTTTTTCTATCGGCTCGAGGCGCAGCATAAATCTGATCGTGCCTAAGCTGTTATAGATAAAATGCGGGTTTATTTGATGCTGTAAAGCTTCAAGTTCCGCCTTCTGCTTCATTTCATTAATATAGAGATTTCTACTCAGAAGTTCCCGCATATTTTTTACCATGCTGTTAAATCGGTTGGACAGATTCCCGATTTCATCATTACTATTTACCCTTGAGTAGGTATAAAGATCGCCTGCTTCGACCTTTTTCATATCCATTGCTAAGGTTTGAATCGGGCGGGAAAAATGCGAGGCCATAAGATATGCAACTAAAGAAGCAGTGAAATAACAAAACAGTAAAATCAATAATAAGAATCTTCTAGATAAATATATAATGTGAAATAAATTTCTCTTTTTAACAACCGAAAGAATAAGCCAATTTTCAATCGGGGTTGGATACCAGATAGCCTGATACTTCTCTCCATCGAGACTCACAGCTTCATTACCAGCTTTATCTTGGGTTAATTGCTTTTGTAGTTCCGAAGGGAGCTTTTTAGAAGTTATATCTGGAGATGACGATGAAACAATAGTATAGTTGGAATCCAATAAATAGGCAATTTCATCATTTTGAACGCTGCCCTGGTAAAGTCTTGAGTCAAAACTGCGTATATCTAAGCCTATAAAGAGGAGTCCAATGGATTTGCCTGTGTACATACTGTGCAGTTCCCGTACTGCATAGAATGTTTTATGAAATGATGGATCCATCATTGATTCAATACCAAGTTCAGAAAGCCAAAGTACTTGTCCTTCCCGTTGCAGCAGCTTTTTATACCATTCCTGTTGGCGTATTAGCGGTAGAATTGGGTCAGAAAGCGGGTCTGCAGATTCACTTGGAAAGGAGTGAAACTGTTTGCCGTTGTATCCGATCACGCTTGTGCTATAATTCAACCAGTCAAAGGCAAAATCATATTGATAAAATAGTTCAGTGAAGGCAGCTTGTTCATGATACCATTCATAGCTTCCAGGCTCTGATTCTCTTGTGAGGCTTTGAGTAATATTTGGACTTATATAGTAAATATTAGAAACTGCTAACACATGATCTACAATGAGTTGGAATTTGTCGTTCATCTGGGCAACCGATCGCTGCTTTAGATCGAGCATTTCATTTTGAAGGATATTTTGCAATACAGTAACAGTTAATACACCGGTAATCAGGACTACTGAAAGTAGGACTACTAAATATGAAAAGAAGAGCTTTCGTTGTATACTACCCGAATCCCTTATGAGAGTACTAAAATTTGTGAATATCCGTGCAAAAAACATTGATGTATATACTACCATATATAAACTGAAGTTTTTATCCTTTATCGTACTTTTTTGAAGTTCATCACAACAGAAAACAAAAAGTTGAACATGAGGAAAGTGCAGCTCTATTGGCCTTTGCAGCAGGACGAGGGAATTTATCTATTCATGAAGACTTTTTCAAGCATTCTTCCATAAAAATTTGCATACCCTTTCTCCTCTTTATACAATTTAGCAAAGGGAATTGGTGTTTCAAAAATCTTCCAGGCTGTCGATTTTTGAAAGCACCACATACAATAAAACAGGAAAAGTACATGAAAATTTGGCTTCGTTTGACACTTATGTTTGGGATTCTTCAGCTGGTGATTATGCTGGGGGTCGGTGCAGCAACTATTAAAGTGGTGCGGAACACTCTTAAGGAAATGGTTGCGAAAGAATCACGGCAGATGGTGGGTACTCTTGCTGATGCCGCAGATATGCTTCTTAACAGTGGGACTGAAGGTTCAGATAACGCCTTGCATGAATACGTTCGGCCTTTGGTTTTAAACCGCAGTATTGGGGAGACCGGGTTTTATTTTTTGCTGCACCCCGGTGGGCAGTATCTGGTGCATCCCAATGAGACGGTGGAGGGAAAAAACTGGAAGGACACCCACGACTTTATAAACTACATCATCTCCCATCGTGATGCCCCCGAAGCTGAGCGTTTTATCCGGTATGTATCTCCAAAAACAGGTGAATGGAAACAGGTCTATTTTGAAACGGTTGAGGGACCGGAGTGGATAATCTGTTCCTCCGCCTGGGAACACGAGGTTTATGCACCCATTCAAACTATAACCCTTATTTTGATCGGGGTGTTGGCGGCGGCCCTTGTGCTGACTCTCCTAGTGGCTTCCTCGTTCAGTCGAAAGGTTGGCAGGGTGCTTGGTGATATAGCCGACAGCCTGGATAAGGTCGGCAAGGGAGATCTGACCACCGATGTAAAGATCGATAATTGGTCGGAAGAGACCCGGCGGGCGAGTCAGTATCTGCATGACGCAGTTGTGGTCAATATGCGCAATGCGGTGAACAGCGTCAAACACTCGGTTTCAGAAAGCTACGAGGTGAAGAACGATTTGGCTGCAGCCTCCGAGCAGACCGGGGCTTCGCTGAATCAGATTGATGCAAACGTAGGTTCAATCAAAAAGAGAATAGATCAGCTTGGCGGACAGATAGATGAAAACGCCGGTTCCATCAGCAGTATGAGCGGCCATTTTAATGATGTGCTTCAACAGATAAACGAACAGGGTTCTATGGTCGAGGAAGCCACTTCCTCGATGAATGAAATGCTCAGCTCGTTAAAGAGTATGGCAAGTATTACCTCCCAGCGGCAGCAGTCGGTGTCGGAACTTACAAAAAACAGTCAAAAAGTATCTACCCAACTGGACCAGGCGAATCGGCTTTTTACAGAAGGGGTGTCCGCCAAAATTGAAACTATTCAGAGCGCCGCTGCAACAATTCGGAAAATAGCAGCCCAAACAAACCTGCTTGCAATGAACGCAGCTATAGAGGCGGCCCATGCTGGGGATGCCGGGCGCGGTTTTTCGGTGGTAGCAGAAGAAATTCGGAATCTTTCAGAAGTGTCCACAAAGAGTTCTGCACATATAGCCGACGCATTGAAGGAAGTTGTCGAAAATATCAAAGAGGCTGGTTCTCTTTTCGAGGAAGTGGAAAACTCATTTGTCACTACCAATACCGAGACCCAGGCAACCCTCAATGCGTTTCAGGAAATAGAATCAAGTACCCAGGAATTATCGGAGGGAGGAACAGAGATTCTCTCTGCAATAACCGCCTTGCAAGATGCCTCCGCACAAATTAAGGAAAAAACTGAAAAGCTTAGTGAAGGGGTGAAATCTATCTTAAATTCTGAGGAGAACATTCGAAACCTCTCTTCGGAGAATTTAAGCGGTATTAAAGAGATTTCAGTCGGAGTTCACGAGGTAAGCGAAGCCATGCAGTCGGTAAACGAACTGAACAATAAGTTGAACGAAGCCGTCGATGAGATAGAAAGTGGTGTTGCTATTTTTAAGACGGAGGAGGAGCTTGACGCTGAGGAGTTTGACCTTGATTAAAAAGGGTAGATCTTTGTGTTTACGGTCTGAGCAATTTTTATAAGCATCACAGTATTGTTCCCATATCATCTCAATCTCCTGTCGACTCTGCTCTTCCTGTTTCTCCTTCTTCCCACTAGCTCCTACACTCAAAGTGAACACAAGCACTCCTGTAACGGCAAAAACTAGAATTCGTGTTTTCATATCGACCTCCTCCTAATATTGATTTTTATAATAGTGTACGTGTAGTGCGTTGCAGAATCGTTGCAGTTCTACTGAATAAAAATGAGAAGTGCGTAATGAATTTGAGTGTCGAATTTAAGTGCCGGCTATTTTTATATTGTCAAAATAAAAACATCATGTTATATATAATAACATATACTAATAAATAAAAGGAATAAGTTATGGAAGCGTATGGATGGTTAGCACTTGTACCGCCTGTTCTTGCAATAGTACTTGCAATTTGGACGCGGCAGGTAATCGTTTCTCTGTTTCTGGGTATTTTCGCCGGCGCCACAATTATCGCCGGATGGAATCCCCTCGAAGGGTTGCTGAACTCTTTTTCAACCTATCTGGTGTCGAATTCACTGGCTGACAGCTGGAACATTGGGATTATTGTATTCTGTCTGGTCATAGGTGGTATGGTCGGTGTGATCGGAAAACTCGGTGGTACTAAAGCCATCGCAACTGCAGTTGTGCGACGGGCAAAGTCTTCAAGGACTACTCTTTTGTCCACAGCCTTGTTGGGAATCATTATGTTTTTTGATGACTATGCCAATACCATGATCGTCGGAAACACAATGCGTCCGATTACGGATGAAGAGAATATTTCCCGGGAGAAACTTGCGTATGTCGTTGATTCAACCGCCGCACCGGTCAGTTCCATGGCCCCGGTATCTACCTGGATTGCAATGGAGCTCGGACTTATTGCAGCCGGCCTGCAGAGTATCAATATTGAGGGCAATTCCCTCATGGTGTTCTTTCAGTCCGTGCCCTTCAGGTTTTACTCAATTTTTGCACTTGCGCTGGTTATTACCCTCATTGTAACGAAAAAGGATTACAGCCTTATGTACAAGGCCGAGTATCGGGCCCGCACCACCGGCCAGGTAGTCGAGCCGGGAACCAGTCCGATGATCACAGAGGATGAAGACATTCTTCCCGATAAAGGGGTAGAAGGTTCTGTGTGGGATGCGGTTGTTCCAATCGGTGTGTTTATCCTGGTGACGGTGTTCGGATTGTATTATAACGGCTATGAAGAGGGCAAAACGGTCATCCAGGCATTTGGTGATGCCGATGCATCGGTAGTATTAACATGGTCGGCTTTTATCGGTTCAATTACCGCAATTATTATGGGTCTCTCAAAGCGGGTCTTCTCGCTTAAGTCCGCTATGGACGCTTGGATTGGGGGGATCAAATCGATGGTAATAGCCGTTACGATATTGGCTCTTGCCTTTGCCCTGAAGAGCGTGATATCGGATATGCAGCTGGCAGAATGGCTGGTTGAAATTACCGAAGGAATTCTTTCAGGAAAAATTGTACCGTTGATCGTCTTTATTGTTGCTATGTTAATTGCTTTTGCTACCGGAACTTCCTGGGGAACTAACTCCATTCTCATGCCCCTGGTCATTCCTATTGCAGCGGGTGTATCCGGCGCAGAGGGTGTGCTCACACCAACTATTATCGCGTCTATAGGTGCGGTACTGACCGGGGCTGTGTTTGGAGACCATTGTTCTCCCATCTCCGATACTACCATTCTCTCCTCTATGGCCTCCGGATCTGACCACATCTCCCACGTGCGAACTCAGATACCCTATGCAGTTACGGCTGCCGTTATTGCGGCGGTTTTCGGATTTATTCCAGCCGGCTTCGGAGTTCCCGTGTGGATTCTATTGCCCCTCGGCATTGTTGCAACGATTGTTTTTGTCAAAATTTTTGGTAAAAGGGTTGAAGATCAGGTAGAAAACCCCGCTTGATGCACAATATACGCCTTCTGTTAGGTGTGATGTAGCAGTATAGGGTCCGACAATCATACTGTCGGACCCTCTTTTAGCTTATGCGTGTTAGTTTTAGCCGCTGCAATTATTATTATTGCTTTTTCGATGGTTCATTTATATCTTTAAACCGACATAGTAGAAGCGGAGGTAATAATGGATTGGAGAGAGAAGCTGGAAAAAGGGCTCGCACAGAGTATCGATCAGTCGAAATCGCTCTTGGGGAAGGCCAGTGACCGCGCCCGTGAACTCGGAGAACAGGGGGTTCTCTCTCTTGAGGTGCGGCAGCTGGAAGCTAAACTAAAAGAGAATTATCACAAGCTTGGTGAGCGGGTATATCAGGTATTGATAGAGGATGAGCAATCAACAGTTTCGGCCCGTACAAACGGCGTAAAGGACCTGGTGGAAGAGATTGAAGCGGCGAAGGAGCTGCTTGAGGAAAAACGGGCGGCCCTCCATACGGAGGACCCGAAAAAATCTCATTGAACCGGTTGACAATCTTCGCTAATATCGATACATTACCTCTCACCGATTGAGCACATGTCTGATTGAATCGGGTGTGTTTGAAAGGAAATGAGACAACATAATTCGTTAACAAATCAGCAAAAAGCTGTTGACAAGATGGCCTTTGATTTGTTATAAAGCTTTCACGCTCTGAGGTGCTGAGGCACGTTGGGGTGAAGAGA
>CAZDFY010000072.1:0-2808 GCA_964504785.1 uncultured Sediminispirochaeta sp.
GACACTTCTCAAAAACTGTTATCAGACATCTACAGACACACCGGTACTAGACAATACAAAACTAAAAGTACTCATCATGTGTCTTCTCCTTACATTCAAAATCTGATGTGTAGTTTTTACTTCATTTTTATAATATTGTCAGCTGAAACTCCTTTAAATTGTTAAAAAAAACCACAATTTTATTAGCTGTGGTATAATGAAAATAAGCCATGAAAGAGAATCGGCAAAATTTTAGGATTTTTCTCTTTGGTCCTCCATACATTTCACTGGAAAATACGCATCTACATATAAGCAGAAAAAAGACAATTGCCCTGCTGGCCTATCTTACAGTACATCAGAGGTGCTTTACCCGTGACCGGCTGGCATCCCTCTTCTGGCCGGACTGTGATTATTCCCATGCCCGTGGGAATCTGCGAAAGGTCCTGCAGGAAATCCACTCTCTGTGTAAGATGCCCATTCTTCCTGCAGCGCATGAACAAGTAGGTCCTCTCGACCTAGAGCAGGTATGGGTGGACGCCCACGTATTCCAGTATCGCTCGGAGGAACTTCGTCATGCCGAACACAAATTCAATAGGGGCGGTCCGGAACTGGATCTGGAAAGAGTAGTGGAACTCAAAGACCACTTTCAAGCTACCATCGACTTATATACCGACGGGTTTTTATCAGGTTTCGAGATTAAGGATTGCGACCTCTTCGATGAATGGCAGTTTCTGTATGCCGAGTATCTGCAGCAGACCCTTTCCACCAACCTGGAACAGTTGGTCCAGTTATGTGAATACCTGAATGATCTTGATACGGCCCTTGAATCCGCTCGGAGGCTAATAGAGATTGATACCCTAAACGAAGACGGCCACCGCACACTCATAAGGCTGTACCTAAAAAATGGGCAAACCCAGGCGGCTTTACGACAGTACCGTCTCTGTGAACAGGTACTGCAGAAAGAACTCGGTGTTGAACCGGACCAGGCCACCCTCGACCTGCTGCCGGAAATACGCAGCCGGAAGTCCCGTCCCTTTTCACCGATACCTTCAACGGGCCCCGTTTTTTTACGGAAGGAAACCCCCGCTCAGACAGCCCGGGCTTATCAAGAGGTAAAACTCGAGGCGGTTGAAAAAATTATCCGGGATATCCACACCAACGAAAATTCGCCTCCTCTGGAGCAAACTACAAAACGTTCAAAAGAACTCTGTATACTTGGTGACCTCACTTTACGTTCAAGCGTGTATCACGACGGAAATATCCTGCGGGCGCGCAAGTATTATTGCCGGGCAAGTCATATAAACCCCCGGTGCAGCGATGCCTACGCAGGAATGGCATTTACTTTTTTCTCCCTTGGAGGATACGGAGTGGATGCAAGAGTCAACGAACGGAAAAAAATAAAAATTGAACGCCTGGTAGAGCGGGCCCTATTGAACGACCCTACCCACAGCAGGGCCCTGATGGTACTGGCGGGAAAAAAAATGGAGTGGGACTGGGACCTGAGCGAGGCCGAAGCGTTGTTTCAAAAGGCCCTTTACAACAACCCCGACCACCCGGACACCCTGCTCTGGTACGCCGAACTCCTGATGGTTACCACAAGATTTGAAGAGGCGTATCCGCTGCTGCAGCGGGCCCATGAGCTTCAGCCTGTCGATATCGCCATAAACTACCGTTTGGCCAAATACTACCGTCAGATAGGCCTGTTCGACAAAAGCCTCCGGCTTCTCAACATTATAGATGAGCTCTATCCCGAGCATTATCTAGTAAACAGCCTTTTGATCTTCGTGTTGATAGCATTAGGGCACTACAAAAATGCTGCCCGTGCAGCCGAATACGGAACTGCCTTACAGGAAAACGGAGTTACCCTTTCCGACCTGGCAATTGCCCGTGCTTTTGCCGGTGAAAAAAAGACCGCAGAACAGGCCCTGAATAAAGGCATCCACGAGTTTGAACAGAACGGTGAAGATGCCTATTTCTTAGCCCTGGCGCTGCACACATTGAACAGGGATTCCGAGGCCCTCGACTGGCTGGATCTGGCCTATAGACAACACGATATTTCTCTGTTAAAGATGTGCACCGAACCGCTCTGGACGAATTTACACTGGAACAGCCGCTTTCAGGAGCTGGCGGGGAAAGTAGGGGTCCCGCTTCATCCCGAATATATACAGCAGATGCTTTCAAAAATGAAACTCCCCTCCCATATACCCTGAAACTCCTGTTAAAATTCCAATTTTTGAAGTCTTATGGCCCGAGGATCCGTTTTCCCAAAGCCGAGGCAACAAACTTTTTTAGTTTTGATCCGCTACGCCCTCCGGTGTAGGCCCCCGAAACATCCAGTATCCGCATAAAACCTGAGCGGGCAATCATTTCCATAGCCAGGTGGGTTTCCCGGTTGGTAAGCCCCTCCTGTCCACCGTCTGCAAGGCCTTCATCAAAATACACATACAGTCCACGGGTCCCTATAACTGCCCGCTGCAGCGCTTTTCTGACAACAGCGGATATACCGAGGGAGTCGATATCCTCCATTGTGTATACGGTTATACCGAGTCGGCGGATGGTAGCTGCTTCCTGCTCACTGACCTCACGTAATCCGACCAACACAAGATTATCCGCCGCTGGGGCGATATAGCCTTCACCCTCGCTATTCAGCAGTCTTCCTAGGGGTCCGTCGGTGATACCGGCTCTTGGGGACAGCCAAAGAAAGCCTGCATTTTCAATGCTCCGGGCGCAGGCGGTAAAACCGTCGACACTCAGCTGTTCAGCTCCGCACAGGACCGGCATACAGTTGCTTTCCAGACAAGAAGACACACCCCTTTGCAGCTCCTCGCC
>CAZDFY010000072.1:2908-17075 GCA_964504785.1 uncultured Sediminispirochaeta sp.
TCGCCAGGTTTCAGAGAATCACCGGGTGGGGGAAAATCGCCGGGTTTTGAAGAATCAGCGGCCCCGACTACCGTATATCCAATACTCTTAATGGTACGGTGGAAGGCCGATGTATAATCCCTGGACAGGTTTCCCCCGAAGAATTTCAAAGTAGATTTGTGTGCTTCAGCAGGCCGTGACCCAATCACCCGTTTAGACACATAGGCTGAAGTCATTGCCGCCAGCAATGCAGAGTAGTTCATGGTAAATGCAAGGTGATCACCCAGTATAATGTTCTTCTGGTTTGAACTTACATCAATTAACAAGTGGTCGCTCGATGCCCCCAGAATTCGTTGTCCGGGGTCCACCGGTGTAAGGCCGTCAACATCAACATCCTCACGGCCGATATTCAGGATCCCCCGTAGTATCTCCCCCTTATCCTCGAAGGTGGGGGTGTGTCCAAATGCATCTTCCCCGGTTTCGCCTATGGGGACCGATGGTTTCCTCTTGAGCTCAATTACTTCAGCCTCCAATTTAAAGGCATCCTGACTAGTGCCGGGCCAGGCACTTCGCTGTACAGTTTCCCTGCCGAGCATAAGGGCCTCACCAATACGCAGGTGATTCACCTCCTTCGGCATTTTTCCCGACCGTAAAAGTGGGAGGGAGGAGGAATTTCCCCCTGAGATGATCTCCATTTTTACACTGAAAGCGTCTTCAATCCTGTGGGCCCAATCAATCAGCTGGCGCATGTTCTTTGCCGTTGGAATAACCCCCCCGTAGCAGGTGAGGTTTGTCCCGACCCCCTTCAGTTTTAAGTGAGGAAGTTCCAGGGTCTCCCTTGCAGCGGGCAGTACATCCTCAGGCCAGAGCCCTTCCCGAAGGTCGCCTAAATCAATCATCAGAATCACATTATGCACGAGCCCGTGTTCCGCCGCCCCCCGGCTGAGGGAACGAATTACAGAGATTTCCGAATTCAGACTGATATCCACCGAGCGCACAATCTCATCCGTCTCGCTGAGCGGGGGGATTCGGAGCAGCATCATCTCATCTACAATTCCATTTGCCCGCAGGCGGTGCACATTCTCCAGCCGCGATTCACCTATTCCCTTCACCCCTCCGCGCAAAAGCGCCCGGGCAACCGAAGGCATACCGCACGTAACTTTTGTCACCCCAGTTACTTGAATTCCCTTATCGCCGCACATAGAGGTAACCGCCCGTGCGTTCGCTTCAATTTTATCAAGATCGGCAATTACCGTGGGACCGGCCATATACTCTCCCTCATCAACTGCACCGCCGCCTCGGGGTACTCCTTTGAAAGAACCCCCAGCGAGGCCATGATATAGTTGCTGTCAAAACCAAATTCAACACTCTGCGGCGGGGCAAGGCTTGTACCAGGCATACCCGAGATTACTTTTTCCATTATCCTCCGACGCCCCGGAAGACGGGTAAGGGCCCCTCCAGTCCCGATGATATGCTTCACCGCCGACAGATCTTTTCCTTCGGCCACCTGTTTTTTGCCTTCAGGCCCATAGAGATTGCGGTAACTTCCCGCATGTCGCTGCAGCGCCTGGGCTGCCGCCGAACGGGCCAGTTCTTCGGCCAGGTTGTATTCACTTTCGTTCCGTGGAATCGCCGGCAGGGCTTCCAGGGCTTCGGCAAACTGATCCTTGTCTAAACCAAGCCGCTCCAGCACTTGCTCGAGGTCCCGACCTTTAAGGACATTCCGTCGGCTGACATATGTACCCAGATCTCCCTCCACCGTCCGTTTGGCCTCCGGTTCGGGGGCAATAAGAATCCGGGAAATCTCTTCGCTGCCTCCGGTGACCGAATGCACATCCGTGGTCGCCCCACCAACATCCAGCACAAGCAAATCTCCTACCGCCGCCTTGAGCACCCGGGCGGCCTGCATAACCGCACCTGGAGTGGGAACTACCGGTCCATCGATTCTGTCCCGAATATGCTCCATCCCCGGTCCGCCGGTAATATGCTCCTCAAACACCTCCTGAATAATTCCCCGGGTGGGCTCAATATTCAACTGGTCGATTCTCGGATATACATTTTCGGTTAGATATAAGTGCCCTCCGATGTCCTTAAAAATGCGGCCCACCTCATCCCGGTTTTCCACGTTTCCGGCATAAATAACGGGGATTGTAAGCCCTTCTGATTTCAGCAGGTCGGCAATCCGCTCGGAATTGTACAGCGCCGTATCCCGTTCGCCGTAATCGACTCCCCCGGCGATAAGTATGATATTCGGGTGGATTTTCGCCAGCTTTTCAAGGTCGCTGTCACGCATTCTGCCGGCGGTGACCATGTGCAGGTTGGCCCCGGCGCCGAGGGCGGCCTCCTTTCCCGCCCTCACCGTCATATCGTAGACCAGTCCGTGCACCGTCATCCGCAGGCCGCCGGCAGCGCTGCTGGTAGCAAAAAATCGGTTCCAGCTCAGCTCTCCGCTGAAGCCCCCCCGCTGGTTACCGTCGACGGCAGCCCCCTCTAAGATAGTGCTGCCCTCAGAGGGGTTGGTGACCTCGGGGGTGTTGCGGCGGATAGCTTCGCCGGATTGGTTGAGCTTACCGGCCAGGTCGGTCACCGCCGCATCTAGTCCGATTCTCACATCCCCCTGCTCGACACTGGTAGGGGCAAAGCCCTGCCCCAGAAATCGGGGGTGCCTCTCCAAGGCCTTACCCTGGGGGCCGGCCCCTCCCCCTCCGGGGTTCCCCGTCGCGGGGGCCTCCGCCAGCACCACATCGTCAAAGGCACTGACCATGGTAGTTGTACTGCCGATTTCGGCTATTAGAATATCCACTTTCATAAAAGAAGCTTGCAAAGGCATTTTTTCATTTAGTCCCTTCCGATGGTTCCTTTTGATAGTTCCTTCCGCCGCTTCACAAGAAAGGTAGCCACGTGAATGCCCTTGGTGCCGCGGCCAAAACCGGCATCAACACCCTGCTCCACCGCCAGTTCGGGGCTAACCTGGGTACCCCCGGACACCAAAATAATCCGATCTCGGATACCCTTCTCCACACAAAGCTCGTGGAGCCGCTTCATGTGCTGATAATGAATGTCGTAATGGCTGATGATGGTGCTTGCCAGAATTGCATCCGCTTCTATTTCAATGGCCGCATCCACCAGTTTTTCTAATGGAACCGAGGTACCCAGGTAGTGACACTGAATACCAAAGCCCTCCAGGCCGCCGTGCTTGATGTCAATTATTTCTCGTAGTCCCACCGAATGTTCATCGTTGCCCACGGTCCCGGCTACCACCTTCAGGGGTTTTGCCTTTACCTCGGCCCGAATTTCTTCTTCGCTCAGAATTTCCGGAGCCGGGGGAATCTCCAGCTGCGAGGTATCGATAACCTGGTTAAACCGGCCTTTCAGTTCAATTCGCGTTCCCTCGGCGGGCTGCATGATTTCAGAGTGGATCACCTCTACATCCTCAAGTCCCATCCGGCGGCCGATTTCAATTGCCGTAAATTCGGCGGTGCGCTTCTCCGCCGGCAGAAACAGGGTCAGCAGCACAATGCCGTCGCCCTGCCACTCCATCTCCGGTTTTACGTTGCTGCTGTTACGAAGATTGGGGGTCTGCTCCAACCGAGTATGCACATTGTCCTCTTCATCCAGCTCGTCTATAAAAATAATTTTATCCGGGTCCTCAAAGGTTGATCCGCCTATCAGGGAGGACGGCCCCTTTTTCGAGTCTTCCCTATCTTCCACTTTATCTTCTACGCCGTATTGGCCCAGGTTGTTGTAACCGAAGTGCGCAGTTACCGGCGCCATATAATCCTCATCCCGTTCGTAAATCTCGCCGGGCCCGACGCCCCCGTCAATTTTCCGGGCGATACCGTCGCCGTTGCGTTCGGGATACCGCCCCGAATCGACAAAAAATCCCTGCTCAACCGCCTGAAAGTATCCGCCGCTCTCCAGCATCTCTTCCAGAAAGAGTACCGCCCGCTCCTTCAGCTCACGGACATTGTCCGCCAGGGGACCATCTTTTCTTCGCAGGCTTACCATCTCATTCAGCCCATCCATACCCAAAAAGGCCTGTTTGGCAGTATCCGAACCTTCAACGTTGTAGATATGCCAGGGCACATTCCGCCCCTCATCGGGGGTAATTGTCGACTGAATATCGGCGCTGGTCAGCTCACTGATCAGCAGATTGAGGGTATGGGTCACCGTTGCCTCTCGAGCGGAACTGGTCATGTATTTGGTGTTCTGCTGAGCCCGCATCTTATACTCGCGGAACAACTCGCGCAGGGCCACCGCATAGGGAAGGTCCATTCTCATACAGGGGGCCGGCGGGGCGGTCGGCGGTACTGTAGACAAGCAGATGTTCTCCTTTTTCATACCCACCTTCACCGAGAACATGGCGTTGATTCCGTGCTGTACCATCAGCTCCGGCATCACTTTCCAAGCCTCCCGGGCGGTGGCATTGGCGTTATGTGCCCCGTCGATCTGAGCCATATCCGCCCAGGCCATGATTTTTTTGGCCACCGCCGCATCAACAAAACTGCGCACCATATTCACATTGCGGTACAGCACATTGTACTGGGGGTCCTGGTGGGCCCCGTTCACCCCTTCCTCGGCAAACATAACTGCAATTTCAGGCCCGGAAATTCCGCTGACGTAGGAGTGATAGTTTATAGGACGACCCACTTCGTCCTCAATTAAATCCAGGGCTTTGCGCTGTGCCCGTACCTGCTTGCGGGTAATCGGCACTCCGCCAACCCCCTGGGGCGTCCCTTCAATAAGACCGTCCATGTGGCTCTGTCCGGCGGTACGAATTACCATAAGGTGATCGGCGCCGTGCCAGGCGGCCATCCGCATCCGCCGGATATCGTCCTCAAAACGGCCGGATGCAATCTCGGTAGTGATAACCGGTCCCGGTTGCGGATCAATATCCTGAAAATAGTGGGCCGCAGGCAGAGGAGTACTTTGCGTGAGGGGTTCTGAGGTTTCATAATACTCAAACTCCCCTATTTTCCGGGGCTGACCACGCCCCGGTCTCCAGGTCCAGCCGCGCCGTCGCGGGCGGTAGTCTTCGAGGTCTTGCAGAATATATTCTATATCAAGTTTTTCCTTTGCCTGAAGCGGCTTCTGTTCGCTATTCATTTTGCCCTCCCCGATCATTTTTCGTTCCCTTTTTTTCGGCAAAATTCTGTTCCGCCCTTGCCCAAAGCTCTCCAGCAGCCAGCTTAAGCCCCGCCTCGCGGATATCAAGGTGTTCACTTTGGGAGACCTTATACACCACATGGCCGGCACCTTTGCCAATTAGCCCATGGTCGATTGTACGTTCTACAATTGCCTTTGCTTCAAGACTGGAAAAGCCCATTCGCAGCAGCACAGATCGCTCAATAGATGGGGTGGTGTGGGTCCTTGCCAAGTCGACCATAGGGTCCACTAACTTTCCTGTGAGCTCCCAAAAACGCTGTTCCAGCTCTTCTTCCGACAAGCCCGCTAAATGGGCCCGCCGTTTCTGAAAGTCGTCCTTCCGTTCCATCGCCTGCTCCTTACTCCTCAAGCTCTTTTAATGTGTATCTTACCCACGCTTCATTCCGGCGGGTCTCTTCTGATAAAAAGCGAATATCTTCATCATCATTGCGTACAGTCTTTCCCATCTCACCGGCAAACTCCACACTGCGTTTAAGGTAACTGCGGCTGAGCTGCTCCAAATCGAGCTCGGCGGCGGTGATAAGTTTCGGATCCGACGGCAGCACAACAGACTCTCCGGCTACCTCTTCGCGGGGGTCCCCCGTTTTAAGCTCAATACCGTTCTCACGGGCAAAATCCAGCTGAGGCTGGACATGCTTCCCTGCACCGGTATATTCGGTTTCCTGCACCACGATTGTGCGGTCCCTGTCCATCTCCTGGGCAAGAGCAAAGGCCGCTGCTAAGGCGGTATTGCCGGCGGGCCCCCGTTCCAGCCCCTCAAGCCGTGCCAGTGCCTCGGTCATGTAGAACACCTCTCCCTGTCGCACCGTCACATAGCGGTCCATATAACGCAGGGGCCGTCCCGCAGACCGGGGTACATCCGAGCGGTCGGGAAACACTGCGAAGGGAATCCCAAATCCGGTATGGCCGGTGGTAAAGGACTTGCGGTTGAATTGCCGGTCGCCGGCCATGTTCAGTCCCTCAAGGTTTACACTGGCGGCCACAATCTTCGTACCATCCTGCCCTCCGCTGCCGACGTTTTGGTTCAGTTCGACCCCGGCTTTGCACATACCGCGGGCGGTGCCTGTAAGGTTCCCCCCTCCTGCATTAGTTACCACCACTGCATCGGGGTCCCTGCCGGTTTTATCACGCATCTGTTCGGACAATTCCGCTCCTAGGGTCTCAATACCGGCAATACCAAAAGGGGTGTATAAGCTGGCATTGAAGTAGCCGGTTTCTTCGAGAAGCTGCAGGAACACAAAGAAAAGCTCGGGACCAACCGTCAACTGCAGTACCTCAGCCCCGTAGGCTTCACATTTCCGCCCCTTTTCAATAATTTCAGGCTGCCCAACCCCGCGGGAGTCGTAGCACTCCTGCACCACAATGCAATCGAGGCCGCGCATCGCCGCCTGACTTGCCACCGCCGCCCCGTAGTTGCCGCTGGTTGCGGCAATCACGCCCTTATAACCAAGCTTCTGGGCATGGTAGACCGACACCGCCGCCCGACGAGCTTTAAAACTACCGGAGGGATTAGAAGCCTCATCCTTTAGAAAAATCCGGGCGCCCTTACCGGGGCCGGCGCAGCGCCGGGAGAGGGCCGTAATATTCTTGAGTTCCAGCATAGGCGTGTTTCCTACCCCGGTCTCCCCCTGAATAGAGCGGATCTCATCCAGTCCGTAGCCCACACTCCGCATCATCTCCTCGTAATCGAAGGCCACCGATCCCGATTCGAACTGATCATAGTCGATACCGACGGCCTTGCGGATAATCTCGCCCTTTCGCTGCATTAGGCGCTGATACTCTGTGTGTTGTGATCCTTTCCCTTCGCTCATAACTCTTCCTCCCGCATCAGGTTGCGCAATTGCCGTCCCACCTGCAGAAGTTCCGGAATCGGATCGCCGAAGGAATGGCTGTATCCGGGATTCACCGCCGACAAACTCCCCCTCAGGCGCCGACCAATTTCTGTTTCAATTTCAACATGGTCGCCTAGTCGGGCCTCTTTCTCCTGCAGAAAACCCTTTGCCCACATTTCAAGGGGTACCTCGGAGGTTTCCCGGGGCACACGGGGGGAGCGTTCTTCCGGCTGAAGAACTACCATATGGACCTGCACCCAATCGCCTTTGTAGGCTATTTTGCTTTTTGCGCCGGCAGTTGCCTTTGCCATAGTTTTCCTCCTAAAAGAATCTGGAGATATCGCTGCCGATCGCCCTGGGCACCGGTAAATCGAGCATCGTTTTTAAACCGCTATCGGCCTTTATCACCAGGGGCATCATGTTCACACAGAGGGCGGCTGTACCAATACCCCCCGGCATCTCCGGCTTCACCTCCAGTTTTATTTCAGGATCTCCCTCTAGGGTTATGTAATCACCTGTGTGTGTACCCTCCAATTCAGGCTCTATCTGCTGGGGATGGATATATTCAAGCGCCCGGCGTCCTCCGACATAACCGAAAGCCCGCATATCGCAGCCGGCTACACTCCCCGGACCGATCTTGATATAAGGAGTCTTCCGTTCAACACTGCTTACGATGGCCTTCATACTCTGTTCCACGGGTTTGTCGAGTTTCCAGCCCAGGGCGTCGCACACCATTCCGATAGACTGTATAAAACCGACATGTCCCGCCAGCTCACCGGAGCGCACCTTTTCGGCAAACTCTTCCGGCGCGAGGCCTACCCCCTGCTCCTCCATGACCGCGGGACCATAGGGAGAGAGACTGTTCACCCGCTCCGCTCTCACCCCTGTCACTGAACGGCATACTCCTGAGAGCATTACCACCAGCAAATCCATTACAAAGCCGGGGTTGATACCGCTGCCGAGGATAGACACCCCGTGTTTACGGGCCAGACGGTCCATTTTTGCAGAGCCTTCGGGATGGCTGATCCAGGGATAGGCCATCTCTTCAGCGGTAGAAACTACATTTATGCCCTTTTTAACAAGTTTTTCAATTTTCGGCAGGGCTTTTTCCACAAAGGAGTCGGTGGCCAGTAAAGCAATGTCGGCACCGCTCTGCTGGATCACCCGATTTATATCATCACCGATAAGGACATCTTCTAAATAGGCCGGATAAGCGCTACTGCCGGTGACACCTGTCTTATCGCCCTCAGCTTCAGCGGCATCCCTCTGCCGAAGCGCCTCAGCCACCGACTTGCCGACTCTCTCCGGCGCCATATCGCACACACCGCTGATTTGCAGGCCTGAAATACCTGCACACATTCGTCCCATGGTCGAACCCATGGCACCGAATCCCCAAAGAAGAACCTTGACTGTTTTCATTGAATTACTCCATTTTTATTACTATTACAGTAGTAACTGTTGGTATTATACAACACGCATTGCACCTGTCAAGCAAGCTGTGTTCTATTTAAGGCATTCTCCTAGTCGCCGAATTTACGGCGAAGTTCAAGAAGATTTTTTCCGTAGCGGCTTTCGATTTCCGGTCCCAGATTGCGGGTGATATCGGCCAGATAAAAATCATGCTTTATGTAACTTTCGATGGTTTGTACAAGTCCGCGGTTTTGCGACCACACTACCCGGCAGTCGGCGGTCCCGCCCATAGTGCCGGAAATACAGTAGGTTGAATCAACAGTGCAATCCAGGGTACGGCCAAGCTCCTCGTATCCGGTCAAATATTCGGTATCATGATAATAGACCATACCGATATCCAGTTTCGCTTTGCCGTAGATAAGGACGAACACCTGCACCTCCCGTTCTGCCGCCCTCTCCAAAGCAGGTTGCACATGGAGCAGTTCAGCATCCCACACCCCTATATAGATAGTCGACTCGGCGTCATCGAGCATCGAGGCCGCCTTCGCCAGTGCCGCATCACGGTCGCCGAGATTCCATACCGGATCGAAATCAGCCTGAAATTCAAACTCCTTCAGCCGTTTTTCCAGATCTTCACTATGACGGAGGTAGTCGGACTGCAGCCCCTCAATTACTTTCTCAGGAGCTAAGGGACTGAACATCTCCGGTTTGGTGCCCGTCGAGGCAACCATCTCTCGGCGTATGAGACGACGGGTAACATCATAGACCCGTGAGTGGGGTACCCCGGAGTTACGCGAAATGGTATACGCGCTTGCAGGATGCAATGAGAGCAGTGAGAGGTAAACTTTAGCTTCGTATTCTGTGATACCAAGACCCTTAAATAGAGAGATCATCTCTTCGGTAGTATGTGCCATACCCTCAGAAGTATACCCCAGCCGGTCTGCGTGTCAACAATAACCTTTACCAGTCCGTCGGTTTCATCCTTCTCTTTCGCCCGACTTATCGAGCTCATCGGCATGCTGCCCATTAAGTAGCGACCGGACTCTTTTTTCGCCTGTTCCTCTGACAGTCCCACACGTCCCAGGGGCGGATCTATGAACATGGAATAAACCATATAGCGATCCTCGGCACTCCACTCTTCACCTTTAAGGTTGTGGGTTATAACCTGGCCGTCGTGCACACTGGTGTGGGTAAATGCGCCGCGGCCGTTTACATCGCCCACCACATAAATGTGGGGCACCGTGATCTGCAGTTTTTTGTTGGTCTGAATAAAACCGCGATCGGTCAGCTCCACCCCCGCCGCCGATAACCAGTAGATGTTCCGGCAGTTCCTTCAGCTCAAGGATTCCCCTATTGTCCAGGTACGGAGTAGATTCAAGGCCCTCTATATCGGGCGCCTGCCCTGTTCCAATTAAATTGCATCATACTCTTTCACAGCAGCACTTCTTTTTTCTATTCCCTTAAATTACTAATAGCAGGTATTTATGCCGAACACAAACATGACATTTCTGCGCAGGCGCTGCACAGTTACTACACATTCTATAACCGATTATAAAAAATCTTCCCTTAGCAACTGCAGCATTTCCTCCACCCCTTCACGATTGATGGAGTAGAGAATCCTATTTTTCTCGGCCGTTTGGAATTGCACAAGCCGACTGGAAATGAGCTTTTCTATATGGTAGGACATAGTGGCGGTGGTGAGCGAAAAATGGTCAGCCAGCTCTTTTCCGTACCATTGCCGATGCTTCAGAAGACGCATAATCGCCGCCCGTTTCGGATCGGCCAGGGCTTTAAGAAACTGGTCCACCACTTCAGCGGTATTAAAGCGGGACATCAACTGTTCAACATCAAATCCATAGATCATCAGCTTATAGTAGCGGGTATTGAGTGAAATAAAGCGGTTGGCATAATAGCTTAGTACAATTCGAATTTCATCATCCCTAGAATAGAGAGAACCGTAATTATCCAGAGTAATTTGGTTAAGGAATTTTTCACCTCTTTCATCAAGCAGCTTCTGATGCTCCCTGCGTTTGTCCTCCAGAAAGGCCAGAGCCCTGGGCAGGTCATCCTTTACAAAGGCCCCGTAAAACTCACTGAGGGCCGCCTGCACACGCCCTAAAAACGCCTCGGTGTACCTCAGGGCGTACAGCACAACCTCCACCTCCTCCGAAATTGAGGTATGGAAAAGGCTGCTGTAGCTTTCAAGTCCCCTTCGTACCGCCGCCTCATTAACCTCAGCCGGGTCGACTCCCTGCAGGTCCGACAGTTCCAGGATCAGCTGTTGTGCCTTCGCTACATTCTTCGGTGTCATCCATTCACACAGCTCCTCAGGAGTGTTCAGATTAAAGCGGAGGACCGCTCCATGCAGAAAACTCACGGGCAAGTGAAACATGAAGAGCTTCTCTATATCTGCAGAGAGAAAAGGTGATATGTGCGCTTCCACCTGTCCCCTCCATTCACTTATGGAAGAACTGGTAGCAATTCTGTCATCAGGCTCATCCCCCCGATGCGCATAGTTCAATGCGGCCCCAATGAGCTCAAAAGCCGGGATAATCTCTATTTGATACGACACCTGGTGCTACTCCTTTTGGCTATAACTTCCCAATTGTATCAAACCAAAGCTCAGTTTGGCCAATAAATTCGGTGTTGAATCAGCAGTTGAATCAGCCCTGCTGCGTAAGCCTCCGGGCAACTTAGACTCGCCAGTAATGCGGCGATACCCCTTCATATCCTGACGCAGATCCCGGCGGCGGGCGGATTCCATATCGAAAATCTCATGATGTGTGGTAAACATAACAGCCTCCTCTGTTTTGTTGTTAGACAACATTCTTTTAAAAATATTATAGTTAGAAATATATCTAATTATAAGAAAGCTGTCAAGTTTTTTCTAATTTAATTAGACTAAATTCTAACAACAAAACAGGAGACAGTAGAATATTAATCTTTTAAGATTACACTATGAGTACACAAAGGAAGGGATCGGTCACAAGAAAGGTAAATCTCATTATTCTTATCAGCCTATTTCTCGGCCTCGGCGGAGTGGTATTCTATTTTGCTTTTTCCCTTAGTACCACTATTCAGAGAAACACCCGGGAGGGCCTGAATGAACAATCGGAGATTATCTACACCGCCATAGAAAATTTTATGCTCCCCGGTGAGGCCCCCCTGGCGGTCCAGTATTTTACAGAGGTCCAGCGTCGGTCGCCCTTATCCAGCATTTTTCTGTTTCGCTCCGACGGGACTCAGGCTTTTACCGACACCGACACCATCGAGTCGGTCAATGAAATGATCGCCGGTTTTCAGTTTCAAGCCCCTGATCGGGATGAAACGTTCGCCGCCCTTACCCGCAGCGATGAAATGTTCGCCGCCGCCACTAAGCTGCCGCCGGAGACAGGAACCTTTCAGACAATTGACGAAGAGAAGACCTTTTTCCACATTTATAAGCCCCTTATCAACAAGCCCAAATGCACCCGATGTCACGGGGCGGACCATACCATTCGCGGGGTTTTGGAGATTAAAACAGACATATCCCGGTCGGTACAGCAGAGGGAGGAGACCATTCTTATTTCAAGTGGAATCTTTCTCGGTGTGCTGCTCCTTCTAAGCGCCCTGCTTACCCGCTTTATGAAATATACGATAATTACACCGGTCCGTGATATCGGCGATGTATGCCGCGCAGTTACGGGCGGCAATTTTTCTCACAAGGTAAATATCCACAGCCGTGATGAAATTGGTGAGCTTGGTTCTACCGTCAACACCATGGTCGACGGGCTCTATGAACGGTATGCCCTGTCCAAGTTTGTATCCAACTCAACCATTCAGAGTCTGCAGCGCGAGGGAGAAGGAGAATCTATCACCCTGACCCTGCTTTTCAGCGACATCCGCGGTTTCACCTCCTATTCAGAGGCGCATACTCCCGAAGAAGTAGTATCCAGGCTCAACGAAATGCTCAATATGCAGTCACGAATTATAGGCCTTCATAACGGAGATGTAGATAAATTTGTCGGCGACGAGGTAGTCGCTATCTTTACCGGTCCTGAAGGTCCCCTTTCGGCCTGCCGCTCCGCCCTGGAAATACAGGCTGAGTTAAAACAAAACACCGAGCATTACGACAAGTTGCAGGTGGGCATCGGTATCCACACCGGCGAGGTTATCATGGGAATGATCGGCTCGGAAGAGCGGGCAGACTACACCGTCATCGGCGACAACGTCAACACCGCCAGCCGTTTGTGCAGTTCCGCACGGGGCCAGGAAATCCTGCTTTCGCTGAACACCGGCAAATCAGTACGCTTACATGCAGACATGGAAGGCCCCTACAAGCTGCGAGTAAAGGGCAAACAGAACTATGTGGGAGTATATAAACTAAAGAAAATAGTACCGGGAGGAAAAGCATGAAGCATCAAGGAACCATCGAAGGGTTGTTGATTCTTGCAGCTGCGGCGATACTCCTGCTGTGTGGATGTGAATCTGACACACAGGTCAATTTTATCCCTAATAATTACCGTGAATGGCCCAAAACCACCGACACAAAACTTCAATTTCCAATACCCGGGCATGAGGACAACCTCCGTAAAATCTACATCAACCCCCAAGGACTGGAGTATCAAACGACTAAGGCCGGCGACACCACCGAAGCCGGCACTAATCGGTACTTTTTCCCGGAGGGGACCGTAATTGTAAAAGAGATATACCAGGGCTTTAACCCCGGCCCAAAGGCCGCCCCGGCACAACTTACCGTGATGGTAAAAAAACCAGAACACCCGCAAGCGCAGGGGGGGTGGCTATGGATTGTCGCACCGTCGGCTGAAGGCCAGGAGAACATTGTCGAAAACGAGTTCTGCCTGACCTGCCACTCCAATGCAAACGAACAACACCCCTACGCCGACGGAAACCCCCAAGAGGAGTTTAGGGACTATGTGTTTTATCTGCCTGAAACCGATTAATATTACTCCCTATGCACTAAAAAAGGATCTTTAATCCCGATACTCTGTCCCTGAAGTACCCGGCAAAGAAGATGGGGACACTTACCCGCCAGAAGGTAACAGGCGATAAGAAAATTGCTTCCCCCCAGGAGATATCCGTTCATAGTAAGATCCCGCGGACAGGTAATAGACGGTACAGGCGCCCTTTTCAGAAGCTGTTCGCGGAGTTTTCCCGTAAGCAGCGAAAACTGCACTGTAGCCGCAACAAATTCATCGGCTATTGGTTCGATCTGCGGAACTACTACAGAATTATAGAAATGTGCCAGCTCGTGGCATATGATTGAACAGTACAACTCGGTGGAATTGCTCACCCCGAAGGGAGCATTGGCCACATATTCCGCCGATTCATAATGCAAGAGATGGATTGTATTGGTCCTCTTATTAAAAAGAGCAAGGGCGTACTCAATTTGTTGGTCCTGGATCCGAACCGTATCGTCAAATATCAGCTTAACTTCTTTAGGATCCCTAAGGGAAAACCCCATCTCTAAGTAAAATTTCTCAACCCGTCGTACCGCCTCCTCCGCTAAATCCTGCTCCAGCTTAGTTCCACCTTCAATTTGAAGGGACACCCACGACTGCTCGTATGCAGTCAGCCGCCAACCTCCAAAGGAAGTGAAGAAAACCACGAAAATAATAACCCCGCACACCTGTTTACCCATCTCACACCCCCATAAATGGAGGGTATGAGAAGGGCGTACCAACAACGTGCCAACAACGTGCCAAAGGCGTGCCAGGCTGCTTTTTTTTCATTGACAACCGCCGTTACCCTGGTATCATAAATAGAGCAATGAAATCGGA
>CAZDFY010000073.1:0-16948 GCA_964504785.1 uncultured Sediminispirochaeta sp.
AATGATTGGATTAGGCTTGGAGATGCAGAAAGCGATACTTTTACCTTCGGCCGGCGAGAGGGCAGTGATTACACTCCAACGAGTACTTCTGGGGGCCCTCCGGGGATTGGCTCGTGGCACAGCCTTAATGTGACGGCGACCGGAGACGAGGCCGGCGGCCAGGATATTACTTTTACTTGGGATGATAGCACTGGTTCAGAGGTTGGTTCTAGGACGTACAACTTTGACACCGCCCACTCCTATGTCGGATTCAAGTTTGAGGGAAATCCTGAGAACGGAAAATGGTTCCTTGATAATATTAAGGTAACTAATCAGTAATAGCGGCACATTGTGTTTTACGCTTCTACCGCTTATCTTACACCAGCGCCACTACAAAGGAAAAACTCACTCAGTAGTGGTGCTGGTTTTTTTAGGTTTTATTGGTGTCCTTTTTAAAAAACTCACCTGCCGGTAAGCCGGCTATACGGCAAAACTCTGCTTGAGTATCGTAAGAACTGAGTATATAATTTCAAATAGTACAAAGACATAATGAAGGTGTTACTAGAATGAAGAGAAAGATCCTCCTTGTTGAAGATGAAGCAATAATCGCCATGTCCACCGCAAAGATGATGGAAAAGCTCGATTATAAAGTGGAGACAGTTTTTAAAGGAGAAAAGGCTGTTGAAGCTGTGAGGGAGGACCAGGATATATCACTCATTTTAATGGATATAGATTTGGGAAAAGGTATGGATGGGACGGAAACGGCCCAGGAGGTACTTAAAGTACGTGAGCTTCCTATCGTATTTCTTTCCAATCATTCCGAGCCGGAGGTTGTTGAAAAAACAGAAAAAATCACCGCCTATGGATATGTGGTTAAGAACGCCGGTTTTTTTGTACTGGATGCTTCAATCAAAATGGCGTTTAAGCTGTTTGAGGAAAAACAGAGAGTTAGGGAGCATCAGGAGGAGAGAAAAAGGGTTAATGAGGAGCTTGTGAAGGTAAACCAGAGGCTTTCAAAAAAAAACCAAGAACTCTCTGAAGCCGAAGGCCTTTTGAGAAATAAGATTGATCTTATTTTTAATCCTAAGGCAAGGCTTGAGAATGTTGAACTGAAGGACGTGATACAAATAGAGAATATCCAGACCATACTAGATCATTTTTATGAGCTGACTGGGATGGTGACGGCCCTTTTAGACCTGAAAGGTAGGGTCCTGGTAGCCAAGGGCTGGATGGATATATGTACAAGATTTCATAGGATCCACCCTCAAACAGCACAAAACTGTACCGAAAGCGATCTTTATCTGTCCGATAACTTAAAAAGGGGAGAATTTGTTGATTACAAGTGCAAGAACGGATTGTGGGATGTCGTAACCCCCCTTTTTATTGGAGACACACATCTGGGAAATATCTATACCGGGCAATTCTTTTATTCTGCTGATGAAAGGGATGAAAATTTTTTTATAGGACAGGCGGAAAAATACGGGTTTGATAAAGATGCCTACCTGAAGGCCCTGCATCAGGTGCCCGTGTATAAGAAAGAAAGGGTCCATGCTTTGATGAACTATCTCATAGGCTTTTTCGAGCTTGTTTCAAGCCAAAGCTACACCAATATTGCCCTGGCAAAGGAGTCTCTCGATCATAAACACTCTCGTGAGGAACTCCAAAAAAGTATGAATGATCTTCGTATTACCCTCAGTTCTATTGGTGATGCTGTTATCTCAACTGATATGAACGGAAGCATAGTGAGAATGAATCCCGTCGCTGAAAGCCTCTGCGGATGGGATATGGATATCGCCCGAGGTAAAAAACTTGATGAGGTGTTCCACATTATCAATGCTGCTACCCGGCAAGTTGTAGATAGTCCTGTGGAGAAGGTACTGCAGAAGGGAGAGGTTGTCAGTATTGCTAATCACACGGTGTTAATCTCTCGGGCCGGTCATGAGTATCATATTTCAGATAGTGCAGCTCCCATCAAAGATGATCAGGATAGGATAAGCGGAGTGGTGCTGGTCTTTCGAGATGTAACTGAAAAATCTGAATAATCTTGACCCCTCAAGATTCATTTTTATTTCCACGGCAGAGTCCCTGCTTTCACTCTACCTTTTGCTGTTTCTTACCCCATTAATCGCGGATATATTTTGCAAAAAGTATTGTGTTTTATAAACTTTTTATATCTACTTACAATAGATTGGAAGTGTATAGGGAGGCTTATGCCAAAAAGAATTCTTTTAGTCGAAGATGAAGCCGTTCTCGCACTATCCGAAGCTGAAATACTCAAGAAGAAGGGGTATGAGGTAGTAACTGCCTACAGTGGTGAGGAGTCTATAGAGGCGGTAAAATCTGATCCGGAAATCTCCCTGATATTGATGGATATAAACCTTGGTGAGGGGATGGACGGTACAGAGGCTGCCGAGAATATACTGAAAGAGCGTGATCTGCCGGTTGTCTTCCTTACCAGCCATTCAGAGAAAAGCTACGTAGATAAAGCAGCTGAAATTGTCAATTACGGATATGTACTGAAGAGCAGCGGTGAGTATGTGCTTTTTGAGTCTATCCGAAGGGCCTACCGATTATATGATCATGAGAGTGACGAACGCACAAGACTCGAAAACGAGGTAAGAGCCAAAACAGAATTTCTGGAAAATATTACGGAGAATATGTTCGACCTGGTAGCTCTTACCGACCTTGAAGGAAATTTTGTGTTTGTTGGAAAATCCCACGAAATATTAGGATATGATCTGGACGATTTACTAGGTACCAATGTGATGGCCCTCGTACATCCTGAAGATTATTCTTATGTCGAAGAGGAATTTATTGATTTTCTTTCATCAAATGAGAACAAGAAGGTAGAATACAGGTACAAGCGTTCAGATGGGTCATATCTCTGGTTTGAAACCCTTGGTAAAATACTAACTGATAAAAATGGAAATCCTGAGCACATACTTTTCAGCACAAGAGACATCAGTGAACGTAAGCAGACGGAAAAGTCTTTGGTGGAGAGCAAGGAAAAATACCGTCTCATCACAGAAAATGCCTCGGATTTAATTGTGCAGGTAGATACGCAATTTAAGCCGATCTATGTAAGCCCCTCGGTGACTGAATATTTTGGGTATATGATAAAAGATATTGAGGGCTGCAATGTGTTGGAGTTTGTGTATCCCCCTGACCGTAAAAAGATTGAAAAAATGATTGAAGAAGGGGTCAATAAAAAAGAAAAGCAATTCACCTTCACCCATCGGGTCCTCACAAAGTCGGGGGAAATTCGATGGCTGGAAACTAATGTAAACCACTTATACGATGAAGCAGGCCGCATTACCGGAGAATTGTACGTTGCCCGCGATGTCACTGATATCAGAAAATTGGAGCAAGTGAATAAAGAGAGAAACGAGTATCTCGAAGCAATACTAAAGGCTACTCCAAATGCATTTTTTACTTTTGACTCTCAGAACAAAATAACAGAATGGAACCGTGGAGCGGAGAAACTTTTACATTATACAAAGGAAGAAGTTCTCGGCTGCAACATTGACGAGATAGTAAGCCGACAGGATGATATTGTCCATGAGGAAGCACTCTCCTTTACTAAGAAAGCTGTAACAGGTGAAAGCGTGCCGCCTACGGAAACCCTCCGTTACACAAAGGAGGGAGTTCCAGTGTCTGTGATTGTTGCCGGTTCTCCCATAATGGTTGATGGAGAATTTAAGGGAGTAGTAGCTACCTATACCGATATTTCACAACTTAAAAAGAAGGAACAAGAGGTGGAATTGCTTTTGGGTGAGAAGGAGCATCTGCTGCATGAAGTTCATCATCGTATTAAAAACCATATGAATACTATTTCAAGCATAATTTCCCTTCGTACAAGTAATATTTATGATGACCGAAGCAGAGGGATTCTTGAAGAAGTGCAGACAAAAATGAAACTCATGCAAAACATCTATCAGTCCCTCTACATCGGAAAGAATACCGAGAATGTATACATCTCAACTTTTTTGGCCCCCCTTCTTCACGATATTCAGAATGCATATATCGACTGCCAGTCTATATCCATACACACAGATATAGAAGAGATAGAGATTACCGCTAAACAGTCCCTACCGGTCGGTATAATAATAACGGAGCTCTTAACCAACTCTATCAAATATGCGTTTCAGGGGATCGATGGAGGAGAAATACATGTAACGATTCACAGAGATAAAGAGAACTCTGGATTTCTCTTTATTGATGTCACTGATAATGGGAAAGGCATGCCCCCCGAAGTAAAAGAGAAGGGGGACTACGGCTTTGGGCTTACCTTGGTGGAAGGATACACAAAACAGTTTGACGGCACCATGAGTATAAGCACTGGGGAAGGAACAAGGGTGCGGGTGGCTTTGGACTTGGAATAGACTGTCCCGAAGCTTAGGGCGCTAAGCTTCGGGACAGTCTAGTAAGTGTTCAGCGCCTGATAGTACTCCTGTCCCTTCTTTGTAAGGTCAAGGAGATAATCACTGCCCTTCAATGAAACAATAACCAGTCCTCGTTTTGCAGCTGCGTCGGCGACTTTTTTTAGTTTTGAATAGCCGTGCCGATGGAAATCAATACCGGCCTTTTCCAGCTGAGTGCCGATATCCTGAAGCTTGGCCTTTTTGCCTTCGCTGGTAATTGTTTTTTCGGCGGCCCCACGCAGCGCCTTAAGAAATGCAGCCAGTATGGTGGGTAATGCCTGTTCGGCGGGTACCTGGGCATTGGGGGCGATATTAAGTACCAAATTACGTTCTTTGAATTTTGTATGGACTATATCACGGGTGTCAGCTTCGGCAAGATAACTTCTCCATGAATCATAACCGAGGCGCTGCTCATCAAAGCGTTCGTTCATTAAGCGTAGACGTGCATATACTGCCTCAGGGGTCGGAGTTTTCTCTTCATTTTCCAGATATATAATTGCTTCTCTGAGAAGATTGAAGGATTCTTCAAGGCTGAGGGAGGGTTTTTCTTTAGAGGTGATATCTTCTTCGAGGGGTGCGATGGTAAGGTCCCGGAAATCTCTAAAACCGTCGGCAAGATTCAATAGTTCCTCGTCTGCATTCTTTGAATCGCAGATAATGGTTGTGTTCACGTTATAACTGCGTATCTCCTGGAGAATCGGCCTGAGTTTAGGGGAACCACTGACCAACAGCAGTTTGTGTATATGCGGTGCCCTGCTGAGTAGCTTAAGAGTTTGTGTTCCGATGACAATATCGGTTTGATCACGATACTGATTCGGTATGTGCATCATTTCGAAGGAATCTTCATACAGTTGGCGGGCGGTTGATTGAATGCCCTCCCGGGCCCAGTCGCCGTACACCCGGGCGGTTGCTATTCTTCCAAGGCTGCGTGCGTATTCGAGCAGGCCCTTCATAAAAGTTGAGTTAATGCTTGGAGTAACATTTTCTATATCCCAGACAATTGCCAGAGCTTCTTGTACCAACGCTTCTTGTTTCATAAGAACGGCCACCTCTTTTGCTATCTTCTATGTGGTGCTAATTATACCTGTATTTAGCAACAAAACGCAACAATAAATTCCACTATACTCCTATTACCGCCCTTTCGCTTTAGTAGTGGTACTAACCTTGTGGTATTACAAGTTTTGCCACCATATCTACAGTAAAGATAGTTGTTCCTCCCCCATATGCAGCGCTAAAGCGGGGCATCCCACAAGGTTAGTACCACTAGGCTTCACATTGCGAATGCTCACATTTTGTGTAAGATAGGTAGTGTATCTTAAAGATGGTGTGGGTATTCTCATTTTGGAAGTCACAGGACTTCCAAAATGAGAATATCTGGATATAGATATAGTTACGCCGGTTCTGTAATTTTAATGTGCCCGCCAATTGCCTCCAGGTCTTTGAAAAAGTCCGGAAAAGTAACCGCTGCGGCGGATACATCGTCGATATTTACGGGATTTTCTGCGGCCAGTGCGGCAATTGAAAGGGCCATAATTACACGGTGGTCCGAATGGCCGGCTACCGTTCCTCCCTGTAGAGTTCCTCTGCCGTGAATAATCAAACCGTCCTCAAGTTCTTCGACTTGGGCTCCTATCTTTGAGAGTTCTTTATGCATCACCGCAATGCGGTCGGTCTCTTTACTCCGTGCCTGGGGGACGTTTTTCAGTTCCACCCTTTCAGTACTGAAACAGGCGGCCACCGCTAATGCGGGCAGGGCATCCGGTATGTTGTTCAAGTCGAAGCTCCCGCCCTTTAAGCCCCCCCTGTCTTGGTCGCGGGGAGGCCCCTGTACTGTAATGCATGAGGGTTTCTGTTGCACGTTGCAGCCCAGCTGTTCCAGCACATGCACTACCTCCTTGTCCCCCTGGGTGTCTTCCATATCCAAGCCGTGTAATTCCAGGGTGCCGCCGGTAATTGCCGCAGCGGTCATAAAGAAAGTAGCTGAGGAGAAATCGCCGGGTATACGTCGGTGAAAGGGGGTATAGTGCTGACCGCCGGGCACGGAGAAGTGTTGGTATTCCGTGCGAGTATAAGAGATAGACTGGGTATCCAGCCAGTCGAGGGTCATGTCAACATAGGGCTTTTCGTAGAGCAGGGGCACTTCAATTTCGGTGTCCCCGACCCCCAGTGGAGCGGCCAAAAGCAGGGCCGAGAGGTATTGGCTGGTAGGGCACTCTATTGAGGTTGATCCCCCCTTAAGCGGGCCCCGTACGGTAAAAGGAGCACAGCCCTGTGAAGTTGATTCGACTCTTACCCCTAGGTCCTGCAAAGAACCGAGGAGGGGGGCGGCGGAACGTTTTTGTATTTGCTGGTCCCCGGTAAATGTGATGGGAAAATCCGCCAAAGCGGCCATGCCTGCCAACAAATAGAGAGTTGTCCCCGAGTTTCCCACATCAATCGGAGTAGCCGGGGGGCTGAGACGGCCTCCGGTACCTTTGACACTCCATTCATCCACGTCCATCTCTATTTCTGCCCCCAGGGCTCTACAGGCACGCACCGCTGCGAGGGTATCCTCAGATTCCAATGGATAATGGAGGGTGCTTTTCCCCTCCGCCATGCAGGCAATTAGAACGGCACGGATAGTATGGGATTTTGAAGCTGGGATAGCCACACTTCCCTTGATATTGGAAGGAAACACAGTTTTTTTCACATTTTTGCTCCGCTTAATCAGAAATATAACACCCGTAGCGAGTGTGCTTTTTACAAGAGTGGTATATCCAGCTCTGTAGGGATCCTTCGTTCTATTGTAGAGAGGAGGGGGGGCGCTGTCAAATACGTTCTGGGAGGGAGTTACCGCAGGGGGTTACCGCAGGGAGGCGGACCACAGATACAGAGTGTCCGAGCTTGCAGCTGCTGCATAGGCTGTATCGGCATCTACAAAGAGGGCGGCGGAGTGTATCTTCTGGGGAACTTCCACAATAGCGTTCTCCTCTTCTACAGGTCTTTTTATGTCGTGAAAGGGGATAATTCTGCGCCCGGCGATGAGGGCGGGCACCCTTTTAATGGGGGAGTTTTTTGTGCTGTTCCAGGAGGAATCTGCGGGTATGGCGGGGTTTGTTCCCACTGAAGCAAGGCTGACGGGTTTCTGCATCGAGCGCTTCCATAGCCGGGTAAGTCCCGTGGAATAACAGCTAAGCTCCTGCCCCCGGCCCTTCTGAGCTGCTACAAGGAGGTATCGGTTTTCTACCATTCGTACATCTAGTAAACGGGCTGAGTTATTGTGCTGCTCTGTTTTTATATTTCCCTGAAGGTCGGTCCGGTAGAGTGAATACCCCTTTGAATACTCTTCAGAGTGCCCTGCGACTACGCCGAGAAAACCGCCCCTCGCAGGAAAAATAAAGCCGCGCCCTGAATTGTGCCTTTTTCTAAGGGGAGTATTCTTGATTACAGTACCCCGCCGGTTGGTGACGGTGAGGCATATTTCATCATCACCGTAGCGACTCCTTTCAGAGTGAGTGCCGATATCTAAAAATGTTGCCGATTCAAGGCTTTCCATTGAGAATACGTAGCGGGGATCGGAGGAAGTGCCGAAGGACATAAAACCAAGGGGGCGCTGGGGAAGGGTGAAAAACCATTGGCGCTTGAAATCGGGGAGCTGATATGCGATCATCCCGCGCGGTGCATGGGGCCAATTTTCATCGGCCAGTACGTACAGCCGGTCTCCCTCGGAGCGAAGGGGAATAAAGCGTCCAATACCATCGGCCTGTTCGCTTTCGGTAAAGCCCCCAATGCTCCGGCCGAGCCCGTTGTATACCCGAATTTGTGCCCCTTTTTCGGTGTGGGAGCCAAAAAAAAGGTCCTGCTTCCCGTCGCCGTCGTAATCAGAAAAGACACCCGGTATAAGATTGTTCAGAGAGGGGGCAGAGCTGCTGAGAAGGACTCCCCCCAGACTGTAGGTGCGCAGGCGTTCTCCAGTAAAGAGCAAAACCTCCCACTTGTCACTTCCGAGCATATCGCCGATATAAAGCTGATTTGGCCTGTTGCGGGAAGGGGCTATCGACCGGCTCCATTCGAGGTCCCACTGCAAGGTATGGAGCAGGGGAATGTCATCGGGAGCGTTTCGACTGCACCCGGTAAGGGCAACAGAAAGGGCCCCAATGAGGGCAATTGTAAGGGCAACTGTAAGGGCCGGGGTAAGGCTTGGAAACTGCAGGACCGAGGGCGCCCGAAAAAGAGAGCCCTGTTCAGCATTCAGATATCGATGAAAAGGCATTACAGCTTTTTTGCCTCCCCTCCATCATATTTATAGATAAAAAGGGTGGTCCTGGTGGCGATAATCAATTCCTTCGGGCCGCGCTTATCGATGTTATGGGGAATTAGATATAAAATTTGGGCTTTTTCTGGTCCCCTTTGCTCTATTTCAAAAGAATAAAGCCGGTCGCCCCCTTCAGTCAGGGCGATTATGCGGTTTTCCGACCGGACGAAGATGGTTTGATTTCCGTTGTTGTAGATATCGGCAACTGCAAGAACATCCACTCCCCGGCACCCCTCCGGCAGGGAGACTCTGCGGAGAAACTTAAGGTCGGCATCTAAAATATCCACAAAGGGGGTGGTTTTCCAGCGGATCATACAACGGGGGCCTCTGTTCGAAGAGTGGTTGTATACAAGGGGGGCCGCTACCCGTTTGTTGTAGGGCCCTGCATAGGTGGTTGTAAATTGATTCTTCCCGGGGTCCCAAAGTTTTACCTTCGGATAACCTTCGTAGTAGCCGGCGCGTTTGTTTTCAATTTGGGCTACCCTCGGCGCTTTTCCCGGCCCCGGAGTATATGCAAAATGGAGCAGAGCCCCGGTGTTTGAATCTCCCTTGATAGGCCCTGAACCGGGGGCTTTGTCCCCTTGAAGGTCAATAATATGCTGAAAAAGAGATAAATCCGTCTCTAATGTTCCATCTTCATGTTCTATTTCTACTCCGTTTGAAACCGATGCTATGTTTAAAAACAGCGTGCTATTCACTATCGGGCTATAATAGAAGGAGAGCGGTTTCACCGCGCTTGGATAGAAAAACAGGGGCTTCCCGCTCCACCGGTCGATAGAGGCTACACCCCGGGGGAATTCCATATATCCGCTTCCTAGGGCAAGAAAAATTTGGTCCTCCGTCCAGGCAAAGGCTCCATTATACCCGTCGTAGGTGGGGAAAAGATGGGTGTCGAGAAGCAGCTTCCCGTCGCCCCCCAAAATTCTCAATCCCAGGGGGTCGTCGGTTAATTCCATAATATCGAGCATACCGTCCCCGTCGTAATCGATAGGTGCGGTATTGTAGCGGCTCTGTTGGTCTTTAAATGAGAAGCTGCGGGTGACTTGCAAGGTGTCGTCCAGGAGAAGGGCTTCTCCGCTGATCGAAGAGAAGTAAAAGATTTCATCAGTCCCGGCGGGATTTGCCAGATAATCCCCGGCGATAAGACGATAACTGCGATCGGTAGTCCTTTTATGTGCCGGCTGCGGTGCTCCGCTGCCGGACGCTGGATCACTCGCGTCCGGCGGATCAATGACATTTGTGTTGATGTATGCCTGGGAGCGATGCACTCCATGGGGGACCCCGATGGAGAAATCCTTCAAGTGTTTCGCATCTTCGGCTTTTCGGTGTACCTCTCTCAGATCAAGGCTATGATGGCGGCCGGGGGCCAGGGTAATGGGATGGGTGATGAGAGTATCATCGGTGGTTGTGACCGATACCTCGACCTCTCCGGAGGGAACCTCGAAAAAATGTCCGTCCCTGGCGGTCAGGGGAGCCCCCAGCGGGTCCATCCCTTTACATCTGAGGGATACCGGCAGGCCGGCGGGATCGGTGTATACGTTTAGGCTTGAGGGCGCGGGGCCCGAAGAATTAGCAGTGGGTTCGAAGAGATAGAGCCGGTCGCTCTGTACAAGGAGCTTGAAGCCCCCCTCGGCGGAAAAACTCCATTCTACATTGGAAATAATCCCCGGAAAGCCCCTGCTCCAGAGTATTTCAAGCTCGTTGTTTACCAAGTAAAGGCTAGTGCCGTCAGTAATGATAAGCGGGACTTCTTTAAGTGCATCCTTCGAGTTCCTTGTCTGGGACCGGCATGGTTCGACAATTCGTGCTGTGTGGGTATCACCGGATAGGGTGAGTTCTTCTGTTATCTCACCCTCCGCCGAAATTTTCTGCAGCACGCCCTCATGGTCCCAGGCGACAAAAATGGATGAATCCCGCTGGACGGCTGTTCCAGAAGAGTTTTTCGGCCCTTCAATTTCAAAGTCCGTCCCAAGAAGTGTATCACCGTCAAATTTGTGAAGCTGAATACGGGGCCGTCCCTCGTAAAAACCGGAATAGCGTTGGAGCAGCACCAGCAATTTATCCTTTTCTTCAGTATCGAACCGAACAAATTTACTATCAACTGCGGCATATCCATCGGTATAGGGGGAGGGGAGTTCCAGTGGTGTGCCTACCGGCCGGCTGATATGCTCGGAGCCCTGGGTATCAAGGCTGAGTATTCTTGCCTGGTTGCGGGGTAGTGAATAGGGGGTTCGAACTTCCCTTCGTTCCTGGCTTAGGGGCACGGTAGAGAGAGCCAGCCGGGTCTCTGATGAATCAAAATCCAGCTGTTCTACAGCAGGGCCGAGGTGGACCTCCCAAAGGGGGCTGTTTTTTCCTATTTGATAGGCCCCGACAGTTTTAGGGGCAATATTGTAGTCCGACCCGCTAATATAATAGATAGTTCCATCCGTACCGGCATACGGTTTTACCCAGCCCCTTACCATTTCATGGAGCGTTAAGGAATGGATCTCACTGCCGGTCCCATTAAGCACCGTAATCTCTCCGGTACCGCTGTGGGAACTCCCTACAACTATTTCCTGTTTTCCGTCCTCGTCAAAGTCGAAGGAACAGCCGTATCCGTAGGGCCCTCCCTCCAGTTCAAAGCCGGCGGAAGCTTCTCCTTCGCAATTGTACACATCGACACGGTCGGGCCGGATTACTACTATCTCCTGTTCATCAGTACCGCGAACATCGGCAAAGAAAAAGGTATCCTGTACCGTCGTTACCGGCAGGGAGGACACACGTGTAAGACTATTGTATGATACTTTCTGCCGGTCCGCTGCATTCTGTTTTTCACAGCCCGTGGAGAGTGCGACTACAAGGGCTGCTAGAACTACTGTTGACGCTGTACCTATGCCCCTCTTACTCATGGTTCTCTCCCGCCGGCAGGCTTACATGCACGGTTGTTCCCGTGCCGGGGCTGCTTTCGATGGAGAGGTGTCCGTTGTTTTCCTGGACTAGGGCGGTGCAGGTGGAAAGGCCGAGCCCGAGGTTTGGGCCGCTGTTTCGGGTTGTAAAAAAGGGCATGGCAACATCTTTTTGCAGGGTTTTATCCATGCCGGGGCCGTTATCCCGAACTGTAAACGTGAAGGTATCCTCCTGCAGCCGTGCGGTAATACGGATATATCCTGGTTCACCCCGGGGGGCGGTACTGTCCTTGGGAGGGGCCGTCAAGGCTTCCTTGGCATTTTCTATTAGATGAGAACAGAGGGTCAGCAAATCCGCGGGTCGGCCGACAATCCGGAGGGGGCCTACAATATCAGCTTCAATCTCAATCCCCTTCGACCTCTTTAGGTTGTTATGCAGGTTAACACAGCTTTCTATTACCTCTGCGGCGTTGTAGGAATGGGGCTCTTGGGATGATCGGCTGGAAAACTCTTTGAGACGGCGGATTACTTCACCAATCCTATAAAAACCGTCCTTATATTCATGCAGAATTCCCTCTATATCATCGATCGCTTCTCTTATAGTAGGGTCCTGCTGAGGGACAGCCTTAATAAGAGTGTCCAGATCACGCTTTAAAAACATCAGGTTGCCCTGTAAAAAAGTCAGGGGGTTGTTAATTTCGTGGCTCAACTCCGAGCTCATTAAGGCGATGGAAATAAGTTTTTCCTGTTCAACCAGCCGCTTGGAGGAGGCGGTTAAGCGCTCATTCAGCTGTTTTTGTGTCTGTAACAGCTGCCGGGATTCTTTATGCTGGGCACTGATGACCTTAAGCATTCGGAAGCCTATAAATATAACCAGTACCTGCAGCAGAAAAAACCACAAGAAGATGTGTGAGGCATCACGGATTTGACTAATGAGCATCCATACGTAGAAAATCTCAACAACAACAGTTACTCCTGCTATAATAATATGCCGATAGAGCGAAACAAACGCCAGGACAATCGAAAAATTAAGAACCGCACTTACAATAAACAGGCCGTACAGTCCCAGCTCACCGAAGGCGAAGGGAAGCAGCTGTGTTACCTCATACACATTATATCCTATGTAAAGCATGAGGTAGGCGAGTTCCGTCCACCATGAAATCCGCCGCCGGGCGTAGAAGCCTGACAGAAGAACAGCCGAAGCGAGAACTGCAAGCATGACATTTCCGAGAATTACATCAGGGTATCGGGGGACCGACCAGTAAGAGAGCACCGCCTTCGCTGCGAGGAGTATTTCAAAAGCAACGAACCACAGCAGGGCCGCAAAGGGGCGCTGGGATATAAGCTGTTCCGACCGTATACCTTTAATGCACATAAATCCTGTAACGTTTCATCTTGTTTTTTAGGCCCTGACGACTGAGATTGAGAGATTCGGCGGTTTTTGTAATATTGTAATTTTTAAGCTTGAGGTGTTGTTCAATTATCCGTTGTTCTATCTCTGCGATTGTAGTCGGAAGGTCGATAGACTCCTTAGAAAAAACCTTTGCATCAATTAGCCTTGTGTTTGATTCAGAAGGGGGGTGCTCATGATATACATAGCCGTCCTCAATTAAGAGTTCCCGGACTATCCGCGTACTTACCTTCTCAATCGGCCACTGACGGTCCTGGAGCATCATTTTCTCCACAAAGGCCTCAAGTTCCCGAACGTTCCCATAAAAGGAGTACTGCATTAAGGTTTCTCGGACCCCCTCTTCAAACTCGGGGAGGGTGTACCCTTCGCGAATTGCGATTTCCTCCATAATCGGAATAATATCCTGGGGCCGCGCCCGCAGGGGCTGAATAGTGAGGGTAAGTGTATTAAGGCGGTAATAAAGATCCCTGCGGAATTTTTCCTTTTCTACAGCCTCGGAGAGGTTTCTGTTTGTTGCGGATATAAGGCGCACCTCAACCCTTCGTTCCTTTACACCCCCAACGGGAATAAAAGTGCCGAACTGAATAAAGCGCAAAATTTTAGACTGGAATTCGATAGGAAAATCGCCTATTTCATCTAAAAAGAGAGTCCCCCCGTCGGCAGTTTCGAGTATTCCCTTTTTTGCGGAAACAGCCCCGGTATACGCCCCCTTCACATGACCGAACAATTCACTTTCAAGCAACTGGGGAGAGAAGGCGGAACAGTTTACCGTAATAAAGCTCTTCTCCCTTCGGGGAGAAAGCTCATGGAGGGCACGGGCAATCAGCTCTTTGCCGGTGCCGGTTTCCCCCATCACAAGGACGGGGTTCTCGGAGTGGGCGAACATTTTGACCCGTTCTTTTAGGTGGACAGTATCGGGGTGAAAGCCCACGAAGCTTTCCAAAGAAGAGGACCTTGTACGTAATAAGCGGTTCTCCTTTTGGAGCCGGCGGTTTTGTTCTTCAAGTTCACGCTGCAGGTGATACCGCTCTTTTCGCTTTTCCAGCACCTCCTGTGCATGAAACACAGCTTGGCGCAGCTGGTTGGGGTGTATAGGTTTTACTAAATACTGGTAAATTGCCTGTGAATTTACCGCATCTATAAGATCATCGGTATCGGTAAAGGCCGAGATGACAATGGCGATAAAGTCGATTTCCCCTTGATTCTGCTTATCACTGCTCAGCTGGGCAACAAGGTCGAGGCCGGTTAATTCGGGCATTCTCTGGTCGGCAATAAGAATGTCAAAATGATTTTCCTTGGCAAATTCAAGGGCGTCTATTGGATTATTAAAAGTACGGACCTCATAATCCCCAAGAATTCTGGCGTATAGTTTTGTTATTCCAGGCTCATCATCAACAAGTAAGATAACCATTGCTAGTCCTAGGCTGCAGGGTACTGTTGGTACACACAGTAACACAGTGAAAAGGGGCTATCAAGTAAAAATGGCGATTTAGAGGCAAGGATGTAGTCGGCAGTGGTAATACCTTGTTCACACTGTACATATGTTAGCCGGTGTTTCTTACTCGGGCTCCCGAAGTTGCGCCGGCTTGTCAAGTTCGGCGGTGAACCATTCCGCCAGGGGGGCGGTGGGATGGTCAATTTTCAATACCCGAGACAGAGTGTAGGAGCACCAGGAAAACTTGTCCCGGGCTACTTCGGCGGTCCCTCCCCGTCCGGTACTCTGATAACTAAAAAACCCGTGGACCCCGTCTAAAAAGAGGCGTTTGGCATAGTTGTAATTTTTAATTTCCCAGGTAGTGGAAAGAAATTGCAGCGTGTGGCGACTGTAGGCGGAGAAAATGCGGGCAAAGTCGTCATCGTACAGCCGGCTCCAGTGAAAGATTGTGCGAAGAATGGTGGTGTTGCGACGTTTGAGTCCGCTCATTGTCCGAATACGGTGGTTATGCATGCCGCTGCTGAAGAAGGCCCTCAGCCCGAGATACACACATCCCCGGGGCGGCAGCTGATGGTCGAACCCCGCTTCCCGGACTAACTGCAGCGGGTCGAACCGGGAGGCCTGCCGCCCGGGGGGCCTCGCCCCGAATTCCGGCGCCTCCGGGGCGCCGGATTGACGAAATTGATTGGTCCGGACACTCTTTTCCGAACACATTAACAACCGCGAGCTTGCCTCCTCGTAGACCCTGCGGAGTTTGATGAACTCCTCGCCGGTCCCGCCGCCGGTGGCGTCGGGGTGGCAGCGCTTACTGAGGAGGCGGTAGAAGTGGTCCAGCTCCCGCAGGCTGTAGTTTTTTTGAGAAAGCAGTGATCGGAGTATATCCGCGGGGGTCGTCCTCTTTTCCATACCTGTTAAAAATAATATCATATTATGAAGATATTTTGTACATGGTAACGTAGGAGCACAGAGTGGAACAGCAACAGGCGGCTTTTCTTATTTTTGTTATGGTCACTACCTTTACTCCGGGGCCAAACAACGTGTCCTCCGCGAATTTAGCGGTACTCTACGGATTTAGGAGGACCCACTTGTATCGGCTGGGTATTTTTGCCGGTTTCGCACTACTGATGCTGCTCTGTGCGCTGGTGTCCGAAAGGGTGATGCAGTATTTTCCAACTGCGGAGGTGTATTTGCGGTATTTTGGTGCGGCCTACATTGTATATCTGGCACTAGGTACCTTGAGGAGTAGTTATCGGCTGGATGAAAGGAGTACCGAGGTCCCTCGCATGCCCTTTGTGAAGGGGATGCTGCTGCAGCTGTTGAATCCGAAGGTGCTTGTGTACGGGATTACGGTGTACTCAACGTACCTGATTGCACGGATCAAAGCGGTGTGGATGCTGCCGATTTCCGCACTGATCCTGGCCGTTCTTGCCCTCTGTTCAATCTCACTGTGGGCCCTTGCCGGAAGCGCAATAGGCCGTTTTGCCTCGCGGCGGCCGGTACGTCTGGTGCTGAACGGCGTGTTGTCACTGATGCTTCTGTTTTCGGCGTATCAGTTGTCGGGGCTTGGCGGGGTTTGAACCTCAGTGTGCCGCTGACGGGCGAGGTTGGTTATTTCTGCCTCTGCGTCTAACTGAAGGGCCATTTGAAGGGACTTTCTTGCCTGTTCGATACGGCCCTGCTGTTGGAGCGCTATTCCGTAGAGGTAGTAGCCTATCTGTTTGTGGCGGTCGGTTTCGGCGCTGTAGATATACTTCTGAAGCTTTTCGGCCGCACCATTGTAGTCCATGGCCTCAAGCAGAAGCCGTCCTTTGAGGAGCAGAAAGTCCGAATAGACCCGGCTGAATTCATTGGCCTGGTGGTGCCGGGCAATTTTGAGGGCCGGCCCCTTTTTCCCGCCCTTTAAGTAGGCCGCCGACAGATAGTACCAGTACTCACTTTCATCACTCAGGACTATAGGGTCAACCCTGTTTTCCAGAATATCTACCGCAGTGGAGAACTTGCCCCTTCTGTAGGCGGACACAGCTTCATCGAAGTTCATACTGTCTTCTTCTACCCATGTAAGCCCCCCGTCGCCGGATGCGTCGTCCCCCCGTACCCCCATAGCCTGGCTCAGGTCACGATCGCTTTCACCCCCCATTTCGGTAAAGCGGTTGAAGACGGAGGAGTAGAGGGTGATTTCTTTCTCAGGTTTTGCTTCAGCGAGGGCTTTGAGCCGGTATGTTCCGGCCTTTGAAAAAAAGAGGGAGGTGGAGGGACCACTGAACTCGGCAATGGCCCCGGGGGGGAGCCGTACTTCGCTGTCCATTGAGAGGGTTTCTCCAATTGTAAGAGGGGCCCAGCTGTCCGCTTCCTTGACCGATACCTCTCCGTCTTTGTAGATGAGCTGAACCTCAGCGGCCCACAAAACCGTTGCGGCTGATATGAGTAAGACTACAAAAAAGAGTATGTGCTTTTTCATGAGACCCTCCTGCACTACTATACACTATAACAGCTGTTGGTGAAAAAACAATTTTCTGTTGG
>CAZDFY010000074.1:0-5102 GCA_964504785.1 uncultured Sediminispirochaeta sp.
TTTTTTTGTCTTGACGGAAACTAAAGAAACTATTATAGTTTCCAAAGAACCATAAAGGAGACAGGTGTGGACCAGGAACATAACATGAGAAATAGAATCCTTCAGAAGGCCTTTGCGTTGTTTCTTTCTAAGGGGTTTATCAGAGTTACTACCCAGGATATAGCCTCTGCACTGGGAATCAGCAAGAAAACACTTTATAAGTACTACTCCAGCAAGCATGAAATTGTCTCGACGGCGGTAGAGCAGAACCTGGAAGGGCTGGGGGCCCGTTTCGATGGGATAATGCAGACCAGTGAATTGGGCTTCAATGAAAAGTTCGCCCGGGTGCTCCTGCTTATTCAGAAGCAGGTCGGCGGCATCAGCGAAATTTTTCTCGAGGATATAGCCCGTCATATTCCCGGTGTGTGGGAGAAAATTGACAGTTTTCGCCGAAAGCGTGTGCTTGGGGTGCTGCATCAGTTGATGGTCCAGGGGCAGGCCGAAGGTTCGGTGCGAAAGGACCTTGACCTGGATGCAGTGCTGTTTCTGCTCTTCGGCACTATCAATAATTGTATCACTCCGGAGCGTCTCCTGCGGGCGGGGTTTCCCCTTGAAAAAATAATCAAGACCATGATGGACCTGTTTTACAAAGGGCTGTTAACTCCGCAGGGGGCAGCAGAATTTGATAAAAGCCGGGATGTAGTACCGACAAAGGAGCTGGGATATGAAGAGAAGTTTTTCATCGATTAGCCGCTTGTTCGTTTTGATGGGTATAGTAGGTGTGTTCGGTTGTACCGCCGAACAGGTGTCTGTAGACGGGACCGGAACCATCGAGGCGCAGGAGGTGGATGTGGCGGCACAACAGTCCGGTATCCTGGAAGCGATTGGGGTTTCAGAGGGTGATGCAGTGCAGCCGGAACAATTGCTGGCCCGCACTGATGCTGAAATTCAAAAATTAAAACTTCAGCAGGCCGAAGCGCAGCGGGAGCAGGCGGCTGCACAGCTCGAACTGCTGCAGGCCGGTCCGCATCCGAAGGATATTGAGTCGGCCCAGGCCCGGCTTGAGCAGGCGCGGGAACAGCTTGAACTTGCCGAAAAGGAGTGGACCCGGATAAAAGCGCTTTATGGGGAAAACAGTGTTCCCCGGAAGCAGTATGACTCCGCACTGGCTGCCTATCGCACCCGTCAGGCCCAGCATAAAGGTGCCCGCGCAGCCCTGGAAAAACTCCAGAACCTGGCCCGACCCCAGGAAATTGTCTCTGCCAAAGCAGCTCTGCGGCGGGCTGAACAACAGGTATCTATTGCCGGGCGCCAGGTCCGGGACTGTTCAATTAGATCTCCAATCCGGGGAACCATATCGCAGCTGTACTATGAGGAGGGCGAGTTGGTACCGGCGGGGAGAACGGTGGCAACGGTTCTTACTACAGAACAGGTCTATGTAACTGTGTATGTGCCCGGGCCTTTGCTCTCTCAAATCGGCATTGGTAAGAGTGTTGAGGTCTATGTGGATGGAATGCCGGATACTTCCTTTTCCGGAAGAATTTCACATATCAGCCAGGAGGCGGAGTTCACTCCGAAGAATGTGCAGACCAAAGAGCAGCGGGTAAAACTTGTCTATGCGGTCACGCTGGATGTGCGGAACCGGAAGGGTGTACTGAAGCCGGGGATGCCGGCCGACGTAAACCTGCTGCTGAAAAGGGAGGAGGAGTAGCGTATGAACTCCGGCAACCCGTCTGAGGCGGTGCACATCGAGAACCTTACCAAGCGCTTCGACGACCTGACCGCTGTGCAGGATCTCGACTTGCGGATTAAAGGGGGGGCGATGTGCGCGCTGGTAGGCCCGGACGGAGCGGGAAAAACTACTACTATCCGTATGATGTGCGGGATAATTCCGCCTTCCGAGGGAAGTGTGCGGGTGCTCGGCCTGGATGTTCAGCGCAACCGCCGGGAGCTGAAGCATAAAATCGGGTATCTGTCGCAAGGGTTTAGTTTGTACGAGGACCTTTCGATTGATGAGAACATAGAGTTTTTCGCAGAAATCCATCAGGTAAAAGATTTTAAGAGTCGGAGAAACGAACTGCTTGAGTTTACCCGTCTGACCCCGTTTCGCACCCGCCTGGCCGGCCGGCTCTCCGGGGGAATGAAGAAAAAGCTCGCCCTGGCGTGTACTCTGGTTCACCGCCCTGAGGTTATTTTTCTGGATGAGCCGACTACCGGGGTTGACCCGGTGTCGCGACGAGATTTTTGGCTGATCCTCTCCCAGGTACTCAGCGATGGGGTAAGCATAGTTGTGAGTACCCCGTATCTTGATGAAGCCGAACGCTGCTCGCAGGTGGGCCTCTTGTCCTCCGGCAGATTGCTGGCATCGGATACGCCGTCGGGAATGCATGGACGTATGGAGGGGCACATCATTGAGTTTACCCTCTCCGATGTACGTACGGCCGCCGCGGCGCTGCCCCAGGAACCGACGCCCTGGTGCATGGAGGTACAGCTGTTCGGTGACCGTCTTGACGTCCGATGTAAGGATGTGGAGGTCAGCCTGCAGAAGATACGTGCCCGTTTTTTGGAAGCGGGAGTCGAGATTTTTGATGCCCGGCAGGTTGCCCCCTCGCTGGAGAATGTATTTATTTCGATGTTGCGCCGGGAGGAGGCGACCCATAATGATGGGCAATGAATATGCACTCCAGGTAGATCGACTGGAAAAGCGTTTCGGTCATTTTACCGCTGTGGACAAGATCTCCTTTTCAGTGAATCCCGGCACTATTTTCGGCCTTTTGGGCGCCAACGGCGCCGGTAAATCAACCACCATCCGGATGCTGTGCGGATTGCTGCCGCCCTCGAGGGGCACTGCAGCTGTTGCAGGGATAAATGTGGGAAAAGACCCGGAAGGGGTAAAGCGAAGAATCGGCTATATGTCCCAGGAATTTTCTCTGTATAACGACCTGACAGTTGATGAAAATATCCGATTTTTTGCCGGAGTATACGGGCTTTCGAAGAGCACCACCAAGCAACGACATGAATGGATTTTGTCGATGTCGGGACTTCGCGAGCGCCGCTCAAGTTTGACCTCTGAACTGTCCGGTGGTATGAAACAGCGTTTGGCCCTCGGCTGCGCGGTGATTCATTCACCTCAGATTGTATTTCTGGATGAACCGACCGGCGGGGTGGATCCGGTTTCGCGGCGGGAGTTTTGGCGGCTCATCAATCAGTTCGCCGCTGAAGGAACCACCGTATTGGTGACCACCCACTATTTGGATGAGGCGGAGTACTGCAACGATATAGTATTTATGCACGCCGGTAAAATTGTGGCGGCGGGGAGTCCTTCCTATATAAAAAGGGAGTACCGCAAAGGGGATTTCATCGAAATCGTCAGTAACCAGCCGCTGGAAGCCGTATCACTGCTGAAACAGATTCCCCAGACCGTAGATGTGTCCCTGTTCGGCACAAAAATACACCTGCATGGAACCCTGTCCGGGGAGTTGGTACGGGGAAAGCTCGAAGAGGCCGGTATTGGAGTAGAATCAATACACCCTATACAGCCCGGTCTGGAGGATGTATTCATCGGCCTAATTGAACAGTCTCGGAGTGATTCATCATGAATAGTATTTTTCCGATTGCAAAAAAGGAATTCCGGCAGGTCATCCGTGATCCGCGTACTCTGGGGGTGCTGCTGTTTATCCCCCTGTTCCTGCTGTTGATGTTTGGCTATGCTATAAGCCTGGATGTGAAGCACATAAAGCTGGGAGCAGTTGATTATGATCGCAGCAGACTGAGCCGCAGTTTGGTGCAGAAGTTTACCGCCACCGAGTATTTCGACTGGATGGGGTACCTAGAGCGTCTCAGGGACACCGATTCTCTGCTCGAAAGCCAGGCGGTACAATGCGTGCTAGTGATACCGAAGGGATACTCCCGGACCATCGGCAGAGGTGAAACAGCGAAACTACAGGTTCTGATTGACGGTACCAACTCAAACATCGGTGCCACTGCGATGGGGTATGTACAGCGGATTGTACAGAGCGCCTCAATCGAGTTGCTTGAAGCCAGGGGGGGTGTAGATCTGAATGCCGGGGGAATTGACTTCAGACCGCGGGTATGGTTTAACCCGGAGTTGAGAAGTCCGGTCTACCTCATCCCGGGATTGATTGCCCTTATTCTGGTAGTTACAGCGGTACTCTCCACTGCCATGTCGATAGTGCGGGAGAAGGAGCACGGAACTATGGAACAACTGATTGTGGCTCCGATTCATCCGGTGCAGCTGGTAGTGGGCAAAACGATCCCCTATACAGTTCTCTCTTTGCTGATTGCGTTCATAGTACTGATGGCGGGCAGTTACTTTTTCGACATACACATACAAGGAAGTATCTGGGCTTTGATGCTCGTTACGTTTCTCTTTTTACTGGGATGTTTGTCCCTGGGCCTGCTGATCTCCACTATTGCCGATTCGCAGCAAGTGGCCTTCATGCTGGCAACCATAATCACCCTGCTGCCTACCTTTATTCTCTCCGGTTTTATTTTTCCCATCCGCACCATGCCGGTATTTGTCCAGGTGTGTACCTACATAATTCCGGCGCGCTACTACCTGGTGGCACTGCGGGGCATCATGCTGAAGGGTGCACCGTTGAAGGCATTCTGGTTCGAGACCGGGGCTTTGATACTGTTTGCTCTTGTTATGCTCACGATAAGTGCTGTTCGAATGAAGAAAGGTGGATTAGCATGAGTATCATTGGACATTTTCTGAAAAAAGAGTTTGCCCAGCTCCGGCGTGATAAAAAAATGCTGCCGATAGTCTTCATCGCTCCGATTCTTCAGCTGCTCTTGCTAGGATATGCAGCTAATCTGGATGTAGATATGATCCCTCTGGCGGTAGTCGATCATGATAACAGTGTGGAGAGCCGTCGCTTGGTGGATAAATTCGTGCAATCCGGTTACTTTAAGGCGGAAAAAAGGTTTCAGTCCCTTGGGCTCATCGACACTTACATAGATGAAGGTGAGATAGTGGCCGCTTTGGTGATTCCCCCCGATTTTCAGACTGATTTGAAGGGGGGCAAAAAAGTGCCTGTGCAGCTCATCGCCGACGGGGCGGACGCCAACACTGCAACTATTGCCCTCAACTACGCAGATAT
>CAZDFY010000074.1:5202-16269 GCA_964504785.1 uncultured Sediminispirochaeta sp.
GCAATTCCCATCGAAGTGGAACCGCGGGTATGGTATAACCCTGAGCTGAAAAGCCGCAATTTTATGGTTCCGGGGATTCTGGCGCTGCTGTTGATGGTGATTACCATGATTCTCACCTCACTGGCAATCGTAAAGGAGAAGGAACAGGGGACCCTTGAGCATCTGAACGTTACGCCTATAAAGCCGATTCAACTGATCATAGGAAAGCTGGTACCCTTTTCCTTGATTGGGATGGTGGATGTGTTTCTGGTACTCGGGGCTGCTCGGCTGCTGTTTGGCTTAGTACCGGCCGGCAGTATTATACTGTTGGTGGTGTTGTCCGCTATTTTTCTACTGTCTACTCTGGGGTTGGGGTTGCTGGTTTCGACTCTCTCAAGGACTCAACAGCAGGCAATGATGAGTGCACTTTTCTTTGTAATGCTTCCTATGATCTTTCTTTCGGGATTTGCCTTCCCGATCGAGAATATGCCGCGGGTGATTCAATATGTCACCTACGCCCTTCCACTACGGTACTATTTTGTGATTATCCGGGGAATCTACTTGAAAGGCGCAGGGTTGTCTACATTATGGGATGAATCCTTATTGCTTCTGGCATTCGGAATCATCGTCCTCGGTATCAGCATAGCCCGTTTCAGAAAGCAGGCGTAGGCTTACAAAAAAGAGAATTTAGGCATTATCCCAAATATAGTGCTCCATTTGGTCGATAATGAAATCCTTTTCTCCAAGAACGGCCTTTACTATATCTCCAATCGAAATGAGGCCTACAACCTTACTTTCGTGCATAACAGGTATATGGCGCAGTCGCTTATTGGTCATGAGCCCCATACAATAGTCAACACTTTTATCGTCGGTAACATAGAGTACACCCGTTGTCATAAGCTCGCTCACTGGGTGTTCCCAAGGGCACTCTTTGCCTTTTCCTGCGTGTGCTGCGTACCGTGCATAATCACGCTCGGAGAAAATTCCCTTCAGGTCTTCATTCTGATCGACGACCAAAACAGCACCGATGTTTTTCTCAGCCATTAGTTTGAGTGCTTCCAAGACTTTCGTCTCCGGATTGACCGCCCAAACTTGTTTTCCCTTGTGGTTAAGAATGTCTTTTACACTTTCCATACAATTCCCCCTACACAAAACTTGTTCTATCTCTAATTTCAATTATATCGTAAAATTTTAATAGCGCAAATTCTGAATAAAAAAATGTGAAATCTTTTATCTTCCATAAAGTGTAGATGAGCTGTTACTATTACCGAGTTACCTTAAAATAAGTAGAGGTTAAAATGGAAAAATTTATAGTTGCATGTGCTACTGATGAAGGTCGCCGTCTTATAAACCGGCATTTCGGTGATGCGGGACGTTACGATTTGTATGAACTTACAAAAAATTCGGCCAAGTTTATCCGAAGTATTGAAAATTCTGTTCCGGAAGAAAAGGGGCATGCGGACCCGGAGAAAGCCCAAAATGTCGGAGGCTTGCTAAAGCCCGAAGGAGTGCACGTATTGGTATCCGGGCAGTTCGGTCCGAACTTGAAAAGGGTAAAAAGAAAGTTTGTACCGGTAATCCTTCGCTTCTTTGAGATAGAAGAGGCCTTGAAGCTGCTGGAAGAACATTTTGATGAAATCGCAACACAACATGAACGGGGTGAGGAAAAAAATCATATTGTGATACGAAAAGAACAAGAGGTGAGTGAATAATGAATGATAACCCGAAATTTGTTCCCTATAAGCAAAAGGATGAGCCGGAAAGAAGAGCGGGGATAGTAAAGGTTGAAGTACCCCTTGAGGGCCTCAGTGAAAACCAGTTGCAGCTAATTGGTCACTTGAATCGTGCGGCGGATGAGATGAACAGCATCTTTGTACGGCAGTTTTATCGCAATACTCCGGAAATCAGCACTTTTCTGCGGAATATTAGGCCCTATCTTGAAGAGGACGAGCAAAAGCGTCTTGATGAGTATTACACCGTACTGCATATCCAGAACGGGCCTTGGTCGAGTGTTCCAAAGAAAAACCATCTGCTTCAGATTGAGTATGCAAAGGTGGAAAAGGCGGCGGCCCAAGCCGGCGACACTGAGGGTGTGCAAAAGTACAAGGACCTCTTCTTTGATGAGGTAAAATTGTCAAAAAAGGCGGAGTTCTATCCTGAGGAGTTGAGCGAAGGGGAATTGGAAAAACTGGGTGAAGAGGGAGAGAAGGTAAATACCCTTATTCGCCGGGAAAACGGAGAGTTTCGTGCAATTAAAAACGAAGCCTTCTATCGGGATTCCTGCCGAAAAGCCGCTGCGCATCTGGCTGAAGCCCGTGAATGGTCTGAAGACCCTGAGTTTACCCTCTATTTAGATGCAAAGATCGAAGAGCTTCATACCGGAAGTGATGAAGCGCGGCGTTTGGCCGATTATCACTGGATCAGGCACTCCAGCTCCGTTGACATTGTTCTTTCTACCGCCTTAGAGGTCTACCTTGATGAGTGGCGGAACGCGAAGGGTTCGGCCTGCGCCGGTGTTTTGAGCCGAAATACCGAGATGGATGCTTTATTGCAGCAGTTTGTTGATGCCGTGCCGCAGTGGGAACACAATGCCCCCTGGAGCTGGAGGAGGTCTGAGATCAATCCTGAGCAACTTCCGAGGCTGAAGTTTGTCGATGTGTGGAATTGGACGGGGGATTATGTGAGCAGCCCGCTTACGGTACTAGCTCAGAGTTTGCCGAATGACGAATGGGTCGGGAAGCATATTGGCACTGTGAATATGGTGTACAAAAATACCGGTGATGCTGTTCATCAGGTTCGTGGAAATATAATGGCGGAGGAGTTTTTGCCGAAAGAGGTGATAGAAGCTTATGGTGATACCCTCTTTTACGGAAGTCAAATTCACGCCGCCCTCCATGAAATTGGCCATACCACCGGTCGGCAGGATCCTGATCATCCGAAACAGCCCTCCCTCTATTTGAAGGATGAGTATAGCATTTTGGAAGAGGCCAGGGCGGAACTCTTTGGAATGTGGGCCGCTGGGCAGGCGGCGGAATCCGGCATAGTAACCAAAAAAGTTTCGGAAGCATGTCTGCAGTACATGGTAATTTCAATGGTGGGTGCGTTAAAGTTTAAAGCGGAACAGGCGCATAATATCGCTCGGAACATTATTTTTCATTATCTAAAAGAGCGTAGCGCCCTAGAGATAGTACAGGAGGAGGGTAAAAATAAAATACACCTTGACATACCAGCTACTTACTCCGCGGTAGAGGAACTTCTCGGAAGGGTTGGAGACATAAAATCATCCGGAGATCGAGATGCAGCTGCCCAGTTGCGGCGAGAGTACTGTTTTGAAGATCCTTTAAGGGCAGAGATAGAAAAGAGAACTCAAAAGATGCCCCTTGGAACAGGAATTGTTTTTCCTACAATCAAAAATAGAGAGGGTAAATTCGTCCGTGAAATCGAATATCCGGAGTTCACCAGGCAAGCAAAATTTATCGTATAACTCCTCGTTTCAATTCTCACTAAAGAAGAAGCCCTTAAAGCTGAGTGTACTTAGCCTTAGCTTCTTGCTGGGAATCGCTTTTTTTTGTGTACCCGCGAACCACACCTTGCAGGCTCAGGAGAATAATGAGCAGAGTTACCTGTTTCTGTTTGATACCTCCTACAGTATGGGGCTGCGTTTACCGGGTCTGGAAAAAGCTCAATGGCAGTGTGCTGCCGAGGGGCTCGCCTCATTTCTTGATACGGCAGAAGAGAACGATAAAACCCGCGGTCTCCCTCCAACTGAGTACGCCCTTGCAGAGTTTTCCGACACAGGTTCTTTTGAAGTAAAGGTACCTTTCACCACCTCAAGGGGTCCTATTGAATCGGCTATCCAAAACTTTGAGTTCTGGGAAGCAACCGATATACAGGACGCCCTTCAAAGAGCAGCTCGGTATATCGACACAACGGGGAAGGAAAAGACTTCAATAATTCTAATGAGCGATGGAATCGAGACTCGGGGAAGGCTTTATTCTCTGCCGGAATTCTCTGAACAGGGAGATTTTAATATTCCAGTGGAGTATATCCATGTCCCTCTGGCTTTTAACCCTTTAGTTGAGAAAAGACTTCGCTCTCGAGGGGAAACACCTTCGTTCTCATATGAGAGGGAAATAGTCGAATACAGGGCTTCAAGTTCAATACTCCTTCCTATGAAAAAGCAGACGAGGTTTCCCCTCCGGTTTCCACTCCTGTGTACACATACAGGGTGGGTCTTTCTTGGTCTGCTGGTTTTATTTTTTTTAATGAAACACGCCTCCTCTTCGGATTTTCCGAAGAAAAATGTCGAGCCCCCTTCACCCCGTTATGTTATGAGGTACCTCGAATATAAGGGGAAGGAGAAAAAGAGTGAAAAGCACCTGGAGTTTCAGGGGAGCGAAAAGGAGATACCCCTCACCATCACAGCACATGGGTTTGCCCCTCCGGATACGGCCGGCGGCGATGCCCTTATTACCTTTGAATCGGATGGGTGTTTTATAAACAGTGATAAGCCCCTGCTTATAAACGGCGTGGCAGTGCGGAGAAGACGGTTTAAACCGGGAATTACAATCAAATTTGCCTCTACACACTATGATCTTTTATCTATAGAAGGACTCTCCCCTTCGGTGAGCGAAAAGGCTAAAGTAAATAAGAAGAGGAAGGCACCAAGGAGAGTGGAAAAAGGTGCGTTTATGCGCAGGGTTGCACCGTTCTGGGTGGCCGGTTTTCTCTTTTTATCAGCATTATTTATTTTCACAAATGTTATCAATGATCCGGGCACACTTCGGGGGACAAAGCGATATAATGCAACGGCACATGTGAGGTTTATGCCCTACGACTGGAAAAGGGAGTTTTTAAGTCCCCCCAGGGAAACTCAGTTAAGCACCGACGGGAGGGGCCAAAATAAATCCGTAAAGGTAATAGAGGGGGTATGGGAGGAAAATGGCTGGTCCTTTCCTGAACTATCTCCGGAGGGGGAAATCGACTATCTCTGCTTTCATGCACATCCGGATGATGAGGCCCTTGATTTCGGAGGATTACTTGCCAAGGCCGGACAGAGGGGCGAGGGTACAGCGGTAGTGTTGTTTACAGATGGAGAATCCGGTCTCTCGAGGGGCCCGGAGAGCGCCCATGGAAGAAATGCGAATGTGCTAAAGAGCACACGAGTTGAAGAGGCGAAAAGATCCCTGGAAATTTTGGGGGCTGACTTCTATATCCGCCTGGGATTACAAAATCATCCCTATTCAAGCCAAGCACAGGTTTTACCGATTGAAGAAGTGTATGAAGACTGGGGCGGCTACGGGCGGGTAGAGGCTGCGGTGGGTGCTCTTATTAAGAAGGTAAAACCGAGGGTAGTAGTAAGCCCGGATGGTCCCTCCTTGGCTAAAGAGCACTTTGAACATGAGGCGGTTGGAGAAGTGGTGAGCCGTGTTGTAGACAAATTGAGTCGTGAGGATCCTGATGTGTTGCCCCTGGTCCATATGAAATTGATTGATCCGATGCAGCAGGATGTATATGGTGCTATGAGCCGGATAAATGTGATTGAGCCGGCATGGCCGGATGTGCACTCACCCCGCAGTATCCAGAATCTTGCACTCAAGGAGCATAAAAGCCAAATTGATGCGAGGATAGTCGGCTTGGAGTATACTCCCCTGTTTGCAAGTGAATACTATCAAGTGATGGAATACGATGAATGAAAATATGCGAAATAGGGTCTGTTTTCTCGTTTTTCTACTTCTAGTAGGATTTATGGGGTGTGCCGGCGGTCCTCATCCACGTAAAGAAGACACCCACCTAAAAAGCTTCGCCACTGAAAGTACAATCGAAAGCAGTCAATTAGACACATATGTTAAGGAAAAATTTAAAGAGCGGGGGCCCCTGCAGGAAGGAGAAGTCGAATGGCGGATTCTGAAATGGCCCCAGGATAAAAGAGCGGCGGTTAGCCTTACTTTTGACGACGGCACATTAGACCAGTATGAAGTGGCGGCCCCCTTGTTAGGGAAAGCGGGAATAAGGGCAACTTTTTTTATCATAACCGGCCCCCGAGGGAGCGGGGTGTGGATGGACGGGGCTCATCCCCGGGCCCTCTTCAGCTGGAGTGATGCGCTGGAGATTGCAAAGCAGGGGCATGAAATAGGAAGTCACGGCATTTCTCACAGTGATCTGCGCCGGCTTTGGTGGAAGAGAGACCGAAAACGAATTGAAGGGGAACTTGAAGACTCAAAGACCGAAATTCTGCGGTATATACCTAAAAAATACCTTCCCGGTGGAGCAGATTTGAGTTTTAGTTGGCCCTACTGGAGGACTACGCCGGGGTTAGAACAGTTGGCCGGGGAGTATTATGTGGCCGGGCGGAGCGGAGAAGGGGTCTTGCCTCTGGAAGTGGTGAGAAAGCCCTACGCAATCCATTCTAAAAGGGTAATGTCCCATGACAGTATTGAGAGCTGGAGTCGGCATGTACAGAAGGTGAGGCAATCGAAGGGATGGCTCCTTCTGACATTACACGGTATTGATAACGGAAACCTTAAAAATCATGATATTGGGTGGCAGCCTATTAGGGAAGCAAAATTCGAAGCCCTGCTTGAGATGGTAGCGGCGGAAGATTTGTGGACTGCCCCTTTTGGTGAAGTGTATCGGTACAGTAGGGAGCGAAACCGTGCACATCTTGTTGTTGAAGCCATGTATCCCGATAGAATTTTTTTACGCGTGGAGGACGGCTTAGATGATCAGGTTTTCAATATTCCCCTCACCGTTGAGCTCTCCCTTCCACAGAGTTTAGAGGGTAATTTTGAAGGGGGGATAGTTGAAACCCTCTCCGGATTGCCTGTTTCCGAGGTTGTCCTATCAGAAAGCCCTTTACATAGAAAAGTTCTGCAATTCTCCCTTGTTCCGAAGGGTGAAATAGTGGTAATCCGGAGCAGCACCTCAACGGCGAAACTTTACAAAAGGTAGTATTTTTCCTATGGTTTATCTATGGATTTACATGCAATTCCAAGATTGAATCGACTAAAAACAATTATTCTGACCCTTATCAAATATGGTTTTGATGACCTGGTTGCCCGGCTAGAGCTGCCGGAGAAGTTGCTGAAAATGGTATCTTCATCAAAGCCTGGTGAATACAGTACCGAGAGCACCTGGCGACGGCTCAGGTATGTGCTTGAAGAGCTTGGGCCGACTTTTGTGAAGCTCGGCCAAGTGCTCAGCTTGAGGACCGACTTGATACCCCACGAACTGGCGGATGAGTTAAAGGGGCTGCAGAAGGAGGTCCCGCCGGAAGAGTTTAAAACAGTGAAGGAGTTTCTAGAGGATGAATTGGGGGCTCCGCTCACCGAGGTTTTTTCTGAGTTTGAAGAAGAACCGATAGCAGCGGCTTCACTTGCTCAGGTCCATCGGGCCAGGTTTAAAAAGGACGGCCCTCCTTCCTCCGCTGCACAGATTGCCGTCAAGGTCCAGCGACCTGACATCGAGGCTACTATTCGTTATGATTTAGAACTGCTGAGGCTTCTTGCGGAGGAAGTACACAAACATGTAGAAGACCTTCATGTATATAATTTGCCGGTTTTGGTGAAAGAGCTCTCTGGGATGATGCGAAAAGAACTCGATTTTGCATGTGAAGCGCGGAACCTGCGGGCAGCTCGAAGAAATGCACGGCATGAGAAGAACCTGTACATTCCCATGGTATATCCGGACCTTTCTACAGAATGTGTACTTATCATGGAACTAGTTGAAGGGCGTTCTCTCGAACAGATCGGAGAGCTTCCTGAAAGCACACGACTTGAAATTTCACGCACCGGTATTCGGACAGCCCTACACCAAATTCTTGAGGATGGGCTATTTCATGCGGACCCACATCCGGGGAATATTATAATTCTTCCTGATGGTCGAATGAGTCTCCTTGATTGGGGTATGGTGGGAAGGCTTACCCCCGATCTGCGTCGTAAACTGCTGGCCCTTATGTTAGGGTTGATTGATAACGACAGTGACGTAGTACTGGATGTGCTTTTGGCAATTTCCGATGTGCGTATCGATTCTAAAAGGGAAAAAGTCCATCGAGATATAATGGAGGTACTGGACGACTATTTTTCTTCCTCCGTTGTGGAGACCAGTATTGGAGGTTTACTCTATAGGGTAACTGAAGTGTTTCGTCTTCATGCAGTCCCTATTCAGCCGGATTTAGCCGGTATGGTCCGTGCGCTGCTTACAAGCGAGGCATCGGCCAAACTGATGTATCCCAATTTAGATATTATTGGTGAAGCCGAGCCGTACATAAAGCAGATTATTTTGCGTCTTTATTCTCCTAACTCTCTAGTCCGAAGGGTTCGTTCCCGTGTGCTCCGTGTGCTGCATACCCGCCGCTACAGTATAGATATGCTCTATTCAATTCTTGATAAGCTCGATCGAAATCAGCTTTCCATACATATTGAACACCAGGGGCTGCACCACTTTGAACATACAATAGGATCATCAATGAACCGGCTTTCACTAAGTTTATTGACCGCCGCGATTATTATAGGATCTTCAATGATTATCACCACCGGTGTCGGGCCTTTGCTGTTCGGCTATCCTGTTATTGGTATAGTCGGGTACCTCATATCGGCCTTTTTCGGTGCCTGGATCATCATCAACATTATTCGCCGTCGCGATATATAACTGACAGATTCTAATTGGTTTTTGCTGTTGAAAAACGCTGAATTCGGAGGGAATTCAATACCACATTGATTGAACTGAACAGCATCGCCAATTCGGCAATAACCGGATGTAAAAATCCGAGCGCTGCGAGGGGCAGGGCAACTATATTGTAAAAGAAGGCCCAGAAAAGATTCTGTTTTATCGTATCAACGGTTTTACGTGATATTTTTATAGCTTCCCCGAGAACGGTCAGATTATCCTGTATCAGCACGATATCCGCGCTTTCAATAGAGAGGTCGGTCCCAGTGCCGATAGCGAAACCAACATCCGCGGTTTTAAGGGCGGCTGCATCGTTTATGCCGTCGCCTACCATACCGACGTGTACCCCTTCGCCGCGGTATTTTCGTACCATCTCCGCCTTTCGATCGGGGCTTACTTCCGAAAGTACCTCGTCGATTCCAATTTTGTCGGCCACTGTGCGTGCGGTGGTATGGGAGTCGCCGGTCAGCATCACCACGGTTATTCCCATGCGATGCATATTGGCCACTGCTTCTGCTGCTTCATCTTTCACTGGGTCTGTAACGGCGATCCAACCGGCAATGTCTCCGTCGGATTCCACCTCAATTACCGTATAACCCTTTTGCATAAGATGGGTATAAGAATCAGGCCTCCGGGGTTTTCCGATTTTGTATTCAACACCCCCAATCCGGCCCTGCATACCCTCTCCTGCGGTCTCTTTAAGATTTTGAACGTGCTGCTCTGAATCGGTATTTGAGTGGCCATAGACATGTTCTACTACCGCCGCCGCGAGGGGATGTATCGAGTGTGTTTCAATTGCCGCTACATCCTGAAGTGCCTTATTTGAAAGGGATGTTTCTACAACCTGGGGTCGCCCGCGAGTAATAGTCCCTGTTTTATCAACCAATAGGTAGCGAAGGGTTTTTATGTTCTGCAAAGCCTCACCGTTCTTTATCAGAATTCCCTTGGTCGCTGCTTTCCCACTTCCCGCGATCAAAGCCATGGGAGTTGCCAGACCGAGTGCGCAGGGACAGGCAATTACCAGTACTGTTACAAATACAAAAAGCCCTGCGGTCATCGCTCCAGGGTCGGGGTAGATCCAGAATAGATACTGGGCGGCCCATTGAAGGATAGGCTGTAACTGGGGGTACAGAAGAAACCAAAGGCTTCCTGCTATAATTGCGATAAAAATAATTGCGGGGACAAAAAACACACTGATGCGGTCAGCCAGCGCCTGTAAGGGCACCCTTGAAGACTGGGATTCTTCTACCAGCCGGATCATCTGAGAGAGAAACGTATCTTCTCCGACCTTTTCAACCTCTACTTTGATAGAGCCTTGTTGCACAACAGTCCCGCCGATTACCTGTGAATCCTGTTTATGAGGGACAGGTACCGGTTCGCCAGTGACCATTGATTCATCCACCAAGGCGGACCCTTCAATGATTTTTCCGTCGAGGGGGACCTTTTCTCCTGTCCGGACCATGATATGGGCCCCTGTTTTTACCGCATCTATAGGTACCTCTTCTATACCCCTCTCAGTGATAAGACGGGCATGTCGGGCCTGGACATCGAGGAGCGATCGTACATCCTGTGCTGCACGGTGTTTGAGCCGCGCTTCAATATAACGTCCGCCGAGGTGAAAAGTGATGATCATTGCTGCTATTGATCCAAAGGAAATTTCCTGTATACCTAGAGCACCGAGAACCGCCGTAAGCCACGATACAAAGGCACTGACAGAAACCAAAGTGTCCATATTCGTGTGACCATGTCGGAGAGCAATAAAGGCGCTCTTGATGGTACTTCTCCCGGGGACGAAGAGGAGAATACCGGCAAATAGTGCTTCCAAAGCAAAGAAATAGGGCACATGAACACCACTCATGTGCAAAACCATCAGAATCATCAAGGGTATGGTAAGAAATAGAGCGACCCCTATTTTTTTTCGTGACTCAGCAAACTGTCGTGTGAGCACATCGTCGCCTGGACTTTCTGCGGCATAGCTATACCCGGCATTTTCAACCGCCTTTTTTATATCTTCCGATTGTATATCAGGTTTTGAAACAACATACGCCTTGTGGGTTGCAAGGTTCACTGAAACAAAATCTATTCCCTCCTGTTTCTTCAGACTGCTTTCCACTCTTCGGGCACAGGAGGCACATGTCATTCCTTCTACTGAGAAGGAATGATGCTGCTGTTGGTTTTGTTCGGTCTCCGACATAATAAATTACCTCTTTCTCTAACCTTACAAAAAAGATAATAAATATGTCCGCAAATATCAAATGCAATACTCGGCTGCTATAACAGGAATTCTGATTTTGGAAGTCTTATGACTTCCAAAATTAGAATTACCCCAAAAGCTTTAAGCTAATTTACTTACCTTAAACAAAATATGAGCATTCTAAATTTGAAAATTTTTCTAAAAATTTCAAATTTAGAATTGCTGTG
>CAZDFY010000075.1:0-5532 GCA_964504785.1 uncultured Sediminispirochaeta sp.
TATGGAGTGGACAGGGATTCCGTACGATCCCTTTCGCAATAGACAGGAAAAGTAATAAACTAGGAAAAGAAGGAGAAACATAATGGATTTTGGACTGTTGGGAATAGGAGCGGCTTTAGCGTTAGCCGCCTGTGGTTCTGCTATCGGAGCCGGTTCAGCCGGTATGGCAGCTGTAGGGGCCTGGAAGAAGTGTTTTGCTCAGAACAAACCGGCGCCCTTTACACTAATCGCTTTTGTAGGTGCACCGCTTACGCAGACAATCTACGGGTATATTCTGATGAATACCCTGTACCAGGCCGCGGAAAATAACAGTCCCTGGCTTATTTTAGGTGCGGGACTGTTTGGTGGTTTAGCAATGGGTTTTTCCGCCGCTTTTCAGGGAAAGGCCGGTGCCTCCGCCTCTGATGCACTTGCAGAAACGGGCAAAGGATTTGGTAACTATATTATGGTACTAGGTCTGGTCGAAACGGTAGCCCTGTTTGTGATGGTATTTTTAATGGGTGTAGTCTAGGCCTGGTGTTATAAAAACGGATAAGTTTTTCGGGGCGAAGTGCTAAATAGGGTGCTTCGCCTTTTTATTTTTGATATAGTAGTACCATGAAAACAACACAAGTACTGATTGGAAATGTTCCTGTCGGTGGTGGGGCTCCCGTGGCGGTCCAAACCATGTGGAAAGACCCTCTCACCAGGGATATGCACTTTGTTATCGATGAACTTAACAAACTTAAACAAATGGGATGCGCCTTCGTTCGTTTTGCGGTCCCCCACAAGGAGGGGGCGGAATTACTGATTCAGCTTAAAAGGGAGAGCCCCTTACCCCTTGTTGCGGATATTCATTATGATTACCGTCTTGCTTTGCAGTGCATTCGCGGAGGGATAGAAAAAATCAGAATTAACCCCGGCAATATCGGTACTCCCTGGAAGGTGGAGGAAGTTGTCCGTGCTGCCGCCGACTTCGGGGCACCTCTGCGGGTAGGGGTAAACAGCGGCTCATTGCCCAGGGACCTGCAAAACGAGCCGGACAAGGCACAGGCAATGGTGATCGCCGCGGAAAGAGAGATGGAAGTCTTCGAAAGGCTTGGGTACGGAGGTGTTGTGTTTTCACTGAAAGCTTCCGACATTAATACTACAGTGCGCGGGAATGAACTGTTTTCTGAGAAACATCTCTATCCGCTGCACCTTGGTGTAACGGAGGCGGGGCCGCTTATTCCGGGAATTGTAAAAAGCAGTGTAGCCATGGTGAAATTACTTGAAAAAGGCATTGGAGACACTATCAGGGTAAGTCTTTCCGATACTCCAGTGAATGAGGTAGCAACAGCAATTGAAATTTTAGGGGCTGCAGGACAGGGCTTAAAGAGACCTGAAATAATTTCCTGTCCCCGATGCGGCCGGGCCGGCTTCGATACCCACAGTTTTGTAGAAAAACTGGCCCCCGTCCTTTACAGTTTAGAAAAGGATATTACCGTGGCAATTATGGGCTGTGTGGTAAACGGCCCCGGTGAAGCGAAACACGCTGATTTAGGAATAACTGGAGCCGGTAAAGAGATTATCTTATTCAAGCACGGTGAAATACTTCGAAGGGTGAAGGAAGAAAATGCCTATGCCGCGTTTGTAGAGGAGTTGGAAAAACTGTGAAGAGTAGGTCGATACTGTTTTTCGTTTTAATTTTTGTAATTACACTGTCCTCTATCTACAGCCAGGAAAAGCCCTTACCCCAATGGCTGCAAATGGAACAAGGAATAAAGGCCTATGATGAGGGCCGCCTTGGGGAAGCCTTAAGGATTTTTCGGAATATTGCAGAAGAGGATCCCCTGTATGCCAATGTCCATATGTGGCTTGGCCATGTGTTTGCCGCCGAAGGCGAATACATATCCGCGAAAGAAAAGTATTACGATGCATTAGAAAATAATCGTAATTTTTTCCCCCAATCTGAACGTATTAACGCTCTTTACAGTGTAGTGGAAATAGCCCGAAGACTGGAAGAGTGGGATGAAATGGAAACCCATCTGAGAGCTATTCTCAAGGAGGGAAAAACCGAACCCCTTCCGGAAGTAAGAGTTGAGGCGATGCTTAATAAATTTATCTCCGAAGGGCCGGATAAGCTTCTTGAACTATACCGCCTCAAGGATAAGCCAATTAGAGAAGCCTATGAAACACTTGGAATTCTCTCCCTGCAAAAAGAAAATTACCGTGGTGCAATGAAGAACTTGTTGTTATCCATTACCACCTCCCTGTCTATTGCTATTGATGTGCACCACTCACTTGACCCCGAATATTCCTTTATCAACTATGATATGAATCCCGGTCTTGAAAGGTTTTTTACGGAGAATACTGCGTTACTCCTAAATGATTCTCGAAGGGTCACCCAACTGGAAGAGTATTTCAATACGGTGGGTTTGCACAGGCAACTCTTTTTACTGGGAATGTCTATGCTGGGTATGGGTGAGAAAGAAAAGGCTGAAAGAATCTGGCTGTTAGTGACCGAATACCAACGTGCAGGCAAGTGGGCGAATTTAGCGCGAAGTCAAATAGGAGAGGCTTCCCTAGATATTCTCCCGACGGTACTCAACTACAGGTAATCAGATGGACAAAATCATAATAAAAGGTGCCCGTCAGCATAATCTTAAAAATATTGATATAGAAATGCCGAGGGATGCGCTGGTTATTGTATCCGGTATGAGCGGTTCTGGAAAATCTTCGCTTGCCTTCGATACAATATATGCGGAGGGCCAGAGACGATATGTAGAGTCGCTGTCATCCTATGCCCGTCAGTTTTTGGGAAGAATGGACAAACCAGACATCGACTACATAGAGGGTTTATCCCCCGCCATTTCAATTGAACAGAAAACAACCCACCGCAATCCCCGGTCTACAGTAGGAACGGTAACTGAAATTTACGATTATTTCAGATTATTGTGGGCCCGGATTGGACACCCCCATTGCCCAAAATGCGGACGGCCGATCCAGGAGCAATCTGTAGATCAGATCCTCGACACGATACTTACCTATCCCGCCAACACAAAGCTTATGATACTTGCTCCGGTGGTTCGCGGTAAAAAGGGGGAACATCAAAAGGTTATTGAAGATGCGCAACGTGCAGGATTTGTAAGAATAAAAATTGACGGGACCATTTATTCCCTTGATGAAGAAATACAGCTGAATAAGAAAAAAAAGCACGATATAGACATAGTTGTGGCTCGGGTAAAAAGCGGTCCCGAATCTCGCAAACGTATTGCTGAAGCGGTAGAAACGGCGTTGGAAGTTGCCGACGGCACCCTGGTGATTGTAAAAAAAGACTCCGACGGTGAGAGTGAGCACTTCTTTTCCCAAAAAAACGCATGTCCGGTGTGCGGCATTAGTATGCCCGAATTACAGCCCCGTCTGTTTTCTTTCAACAATCCCTATGGTGCCTGTGAAACCTGTGTAGGTATCGGCGATACTATGGAATTTGACCCGAACCTTGTGATACCCGATACTACCTTATCCTTTAATAAAGGAGCAATTAAAACCGCAAACCCCGAAGCCGCCTGGCATCGCAGCTGGTTTGAATCTCTCGCCACACATTATAATTTCAGTTTAGATACTCCCTTTAAAGATCTACCCGATGATATTTACCACATTATCTTGTATGGAAGCGATGAAGAAATCCATATAACTTATGTAAACGAAAAAAAGCAGGGACGTTTTGAGTATAACTCCACTTTCAGGGGAGTCTTGAACGATCTTAAAAGACGATACCTGGAGACTAAGTCCGAGGGTATAAAGAGCTGGCTGGAACAGTTTATGAGCCGAAAAAAATGCCCCGCATGCCTTGGAAAACGCCTAAAACCTGAGGCACTTTCGGTATACGTCGGGGGAATAGATATATACAACGCCACGCGTATGTCGGTTGATAAGTCGTATGACTTTTTCTCGGAATTGTCTCTGAATGAAACCGAAAAAATTATTTCTGGTCAAATAATGAAGGAAATTTTAAGCCGGCTTGAGTTTATGAAAAGCGTTGGACTTGATTATTTGACTCTCGAAAGAAAAGCCGCCACCCTCTCCGGAGGCGAGGCCCAGCGGATTCGTCTTGCCACCCAAATAGGGTCTTCTCTGGTGGGGGTGTTGTATATCCTCGATGAGCCGACAATAGGCTTGCATCAGCGTGACAATGAGCGTCTCATAAATACCTTAAAACATTTGCGGGACCTCGGAAATACATTGATTGTTGTGGAACACGACGAAATGACGCTTCGCACCGCCGACCATATTATTGACCTCGGTCCCGGGGCCGGCATTCACGGCGGTAAAGTAATTGCCCAGGGAAGCTTACAGGATATACTCGACAACGAGGAGAGTTTAACCGGCAGGTATCTCTCAGGAAAAGATACAATTACCGGTCCTCTGGAAAAACGAAAGAAAAAAAATGTTTCCCTTTTTCTGCGGGGGGCCCGGGAACACAACCTGAAAAGTATTGATGTAGAATTTCCCCTCGGCCTGCTGATTGCAATAACAGGTGTTTCCGGTTCCGGTAAATCGACCCTCATGAACGACATCCTTTACCCGGCTCTTGCAAATCGAATCAACCGGGCCCATCATACCGAGGGGCACTACAAGTCACTAGAGGGACTTGAACAGATCGATAAGGTCATCAATATCGACCAGGCCCCGATCGGCCGCACCCCTCGTTCAAACCCGGCCACCTATGTTGGACTTTTTACACCGATTAGGGAATTGTTTGCCTCCCTCCCTGAGGCAAAAGCCAGAGGCTATAAACCGGGCAGATTCTCCTTCAATGTAAAGGGGGGGCGCTGCGAGAACTGTCAGGGCGATGGTACTATAAAAATTGAAATGCATTTTCTACCGGATGTCTACGTTACCTGTGATGTTTGCAAGGGGAAGAGGTTTAATCAGGAAACCCTCGATATTCGTTATAAAGGAAAAAACATTCATGATGTGCTGGAAATGGACGTAGAAGAGGCTCGCGGCTTTTTCACCAGAATTCCCGCGGTGAAGCGCCGCCTTGATACACTCCATGCGGTCGGGCTCGATTACATCAAACTCGGGCAGTCCGCCCTTACCCTTTCGGGAGGAGAAGCCCAAAGAGTTAAGCTAAGCCTGGAACTGTCGAAGAGAAGTACCGGCAAAACGTTGTATATTCTGGATGAGCCAACCACCGGTTTGCATTTTGCCGATGTAAAAAAGTTAATGGAGGTCCTTCATTCCCTGGTTGACCGGGGGAATACGGTAGTTCTGATTGAACACAATTTGGATGTTATTAAGCAGGCGGATTACCTGATCGATTTGGGTCCTGAAGGGGGAGATGACGGCGGTCATATTGTAGCGACCGGTACGCCGGAGGAAGTTGCACAAAACGAACAGTCGTATACGGGGCGTTTTTTACGGGATGTACTTTAAAAATGAAGCCGCACACCATAAATTTTTGCTCATTTTTGTACTAGTGTGCAACTTTGTAACAGTTCCCGCAGTTTCTCAAAATCAAGTTGAAAATCAAGTTGAAAATCAAGCTCAATCACCGGAAGATCTTAT